>CAISWQ010000048.1 GCA_903889245.1 uncultured Lentisphaerota bacterium
CGGAGACCCGGCCTACAAATGATTCGCGTTACCGTAGGCCGGGTCTCCGACCCGGCGCGCACCATAGCGCCGCGCTGAACACCACTGGAAAGCGGGCGCATGGCGTGCTCATTTCTTCGCCGCGGGCGGCGCCTTATCCAGCACGATCCCCTGCCGCTCCAGCTTCTGGATGAATTTGGCAGAATCCTGTTTCAGTTCCGGCAGGCAGCCTTTGCAGCAGACGTAGATGCGTTTGCCCCCGGCATCCACGAACTGGTTCGTGTTGATCTTGCCGCCCATGACCGGGCAGATGGTCTGCTTCTGGGACGTGGCGTTATCGGCCGCGCTCGCCCAGCCACCGAGCAGCAGGGCGCTGATGAGACTCACCGCAATGACTGACTTCTTCATGTGTGTTTCCTTGGGTTGGTTTTCGATCATGGACATTGTTTCGACTTGGGCGCGGTCGTCATATTGCAGGGACCGCAAATACACCGCTCGATCAGTCTATCGTAACGCGCCTGCTGCTCGGGCGTGAGCAGGGTGCGCACCTGCTGGATATGCGCCCACGTCACCCGCTCGCTCTCCTCGTAGGCCGCGCCCATGGCCTTGATGAGCTTATCGCCGTTGGTCACACCGGCGATGGCCGCGCCGAGTTCCGCGCGGGCGGCGCAATGCCGCGCGCAGCAGTCGGCCAGCTTCGCGGCCACCTCGGTCTGCAACCGGGCGACCGCCTCGGCCTGGACGGGACTCAAGTTCAGCGCCTGCGTCAGATAGGTGGCGTCCGACAAGCTTTCCTGCGCCACCGGCTGCCGCCCGCAGAGGACCCAGTGCGTCAGGGCCGCCGCCAGCGCGGCGACGGCGATGAGCGCCAGCCACGCCAGTATGAATTTCTTCCGGTTCATCGTGGGCCTCCTGTGGTCAGGGCGAGGTAATTGCCAGCCAGGGTTTGACCGTGCAAGGTGGGTGTGTTGAGCGTGAGCCGCTCGTGCTGTGGCTGCGCCAAGGTCAAGACAGAGCCGAGGCCGATCGCGACCGCCACTAGCAGCGCCGCGGCGTTGGCCAGCAGCGGTTGTAAGCCGAACCATTCGCGCAGGGCCTCGAACCATTCCAACGCCGGCGCCGGGCTCGCCGCGATACGCCGCCAGACCTCGGCCTCGAAACCCGCGCGCGGCTCCAGCCCGCGCCACGCTTGCAACCGCGCCCGCAATTTGTCGTCTGGCTCGTTCATAGTTGGCCTCGCTATCTGGTTAAACGCCGCCGGAGAAAAAATCCCGCGGTCTTTTTTGGGTGACTGAAAACCGCGGTTGGAGTGGCTCCAGCAAAAAGTCTGCCCTACCACCATGCCGAACTTGGGCCGCGAGCGGTCACAACTCTGTAAGTTGTATGAGCCCATGGTGGCTGACTGGGAGCGGCGGCATTCCTGCCGCCGATGGACTCCCAGCCCAAGCTCAACCAACACCGCGCCAGACCAGCAAAGCCCGCGTTTGCTGTTGATTATGCGGCGGCTGGAAAGCCGCCGCTCCCAGTCAGCCGTACACGCCTTTCCGCCTGCAACCGCTTTCAACAATATCCCGGACTTCGTGAAGTCCGGGATGTTGCCTTTATACGTATTACGATTGCCAATCCGCCCTTTTGAACTACAGATTCAGTCCAGCAGCTTGGCGAGGCGGTGGCGGAGGAATTGGCGGGCGCGGTAGAGGCGGGCCTCGACGGATTTGGCCGAGGTTTTCATGATGGCGGCGATTTCGTTCTGCGAGCGGTCCTCGTACTCGGCAAGGATGAGCGCGGTGCGCTGATCCTCCGGCAGTTCGGCGATGGCGGCGGCGATCTGCGCGCCGGTTTCCTGCGCGGCGAGCTCCTGCGGCGCGGTTCGTTCCCGCCCCGCCTCGTGCTCCAGCTCGGGCAGCGGCGCGATGGGATGGCGCTGCCGGTAACGCAGAAAATCCAGCGCGGCGTTGCGCGCGATCTGGAACAGCCACGTGGAAAATTCCGCGCGGCCGGACCGATAACCGCCGCCGGTCAGCGCGCGATAAGCGCGGACAAAAACATCAAGAGCCAGGTCCTCGGCCTCGGTCACGTCGCCGATCAAGCGGTAGATGAAATTCAGCACCGGCCGTTTATGGCGGCGCATGAGTTCAGCGAAGGCGCGGTCGTCGCCGGACCGAACCTGTTCCGCCAACGCAGCATCTGATGGCTCCTCATTCACAGTGGACAAGTGGCGCGACAAAGATAGGGTGCGGTCGGCGCGAATCAAGCGGGGAAAAAGAAAGCCCCGCGACGGGAGGGCGGTCTCGTCGCGGGGCCGGCCTTGCGGCCTTGGGAAGGTACGTTAGAAGGCGTAGCTCACGGTCACATTGCCAACCACACGGTCCTTGTGACCATAGAGTCCGTCCGCGCCATCGCGAATAGTGCTGTCGGGCAGGCAGATGTATTGCACACCCGGCTTGAGGGTCCAGCCCCCTGGCAACGTCACCGGCAGGGCAAGGCCGATGATCGCATCGTTGAGGGCGTTCTTGCTCTCGCCGAAGTAAAACTCGTTGTACTTCCGGCTGCCCGCCGCCAGTGAGGCCGAGGCGACCAGCGAGGCTTTGTCCTTGACCAGCTCAAAGCTCTGGCTGGCCGAGAGGATGGCATAGAACCCGTCAGCGATATCGAAGTCATAATAGACCGTCAGGGTCGGAGACAGGAACACGCTGGGCAAGCCCACTGTGGCGAACACCTCATGTGTGCCGGGAAAGGCCTTGCCCGTGGTGTTCGTCCCCTCTGTGACCTGCACGGTCTGGTTGGGGAAGAGATATTGCACCAGGCCGCCACCCAAGCTCAATGGGCCCACCGTGGTGGTATAGGAGGCGGTCAGGTCAATCTCGCTGAACTCATTCTTGTTATCCTGCGCGTAGCTGGCGTAGGAATTGTTCAGGTTGTAATTCGCCCATGTGTTGAGCGTGAAGCCGGCCTTGGAGACCGTCAGGCTGGGCTGCAGCACCGGCTTGTCGTTGAGCACCTGTCCGCGGAAGACATAGGCGGAGAGCAGGGGCACATCAAGCGTGGCGGCGACTTTGGTTTCTTCGGCACGGGCGGAGCCGGCCACAAGGGCCAAGACTGCGACGCCCGCGAGTGTGAGGTTGCATAGTTTCATATTCATGGTTATTCCTTTTTTGTTCTTGGTTGGCGGGCTGGCCGACCGGCGACCAGCCCGCGCTTGGTTTAGCCGATGGCCGGACCTCCCGTCTCACCGGTACGAATCCGCACGACTTCCTCCAGGTTCAGGACGAAGATCTTGCCGTCGCCGACCTGGCCCGTGCGCCCGCCGCCGATGATGGCATCGAGCGTGGGCTTAACGTAGGCGTCGTTGACGGCGATCTCCAGCTTGATTTTCTTGAGCAGGGTGCCCGCCTCCTTGTGGCTGCGGTACACCTCGGCGATGCCCTTCTGCCGGCCGCGCCCCATGACGTTGGTCACGGTGACGAGGTGAATCTCTTTCTCCTCCAACCGCGCGAGGACTTCCTCCATGCGGTCGGGCTGAATGATGGCGATGATGTATTTCATGTTCGTTTCCTCTGTGATCGTTTAGTCCAGGACCGTGTAACCGGTTTCGCGGTGATCGCTCAAGTCGAGGCCGATCTTCTCCGCTTGCGACTCGGCGCGCAGGCCCATGACGAAGTCCACGAGCTTGAGCAGCACGAAGCTGACG
Source organism: uncultured Lentisphaerota bacterium (assembly GCA_903889245.1). Taxonomy (GTDB): domain Bacteria; phylum Verrucomicrobiota; class Kiritimatiellia; order CAIQIC01; family CAIQIC01; genus DP16D-bin41. The sequence goes on from CAISWQ010000048.1 coordinate 3,671, forward strand.
ACGAGGGAATAGGCCACCGTGATGCCGACCGCCTTGAGCTGGATCAAAAGCTGGGCCGGGTTGCCATAGAAGAGGCCGTCCGCGCCGGCGCTGTTGACCGCCTTGCTCGCCCACAGGCCCGTGGCGATGGCGCCCCAAGTGCCGCCGACGCCGTGTACGCCGAACGCGTCGAGCGTGTCGTCATAGCCGAGCTTCGGCTTGATGACGCAGACGAACAGCCACGGGATGATACCCGCACCGATGCCGATACCAATCGCACCCATGGCGGTGACAAAACCGGAGGCCGGGGTGATGGCCACGAGGCCCGCCACAGCGCCCGAGATCACGCCGAGCACGGTCGGCCGCTTGTTGAAGAACCAGTCCATCAGCGCCCAGGTCAGGCCCGCCGCGGCGGTGGCCACGTGCGTGACGACGAATGCGCTGGTCGCCAGGCCGCCGGCGCCGAGCGCGCTGCCCGCGTTGAAGCCGAACCAGCCGACCCACAGCAGACCGGCGCCGAGCACGGCGAACGGCAGGTTGTGCGGCGGGCTCATGCGTTCGGGATAGCCGATACGCTTGCCGAGCACGAGGGCCGCGACCAGCGCCGCGACACCCGCGTTGATATGCACGACCGTGCCGCCGGCGAAATCGAGCGCGCCCATCGCGCCGAGGAAGCCGCCCTTGCCCCACACCCAGTGAGCGACGGGGTCATAGACGAGCGTCGTCCAGAGGATGGCGAAGACCAGGAACGCGGAGAACTTCATGCGCTCGGCGAAGGCGCCTATGATGAGCGCCGGGGTGATCACGGCGAACATCATCTGGAAGATCATGAAGCTCTGATGCGGAATCGTGCCCGCGTAGGAGCTGCCGACGCCGGCATCCCAGTGCGGTGTGTCAATACTGACGTTCTTGAGGCCGAACCAGTCGAAGCTGCCGATGAAGCCCTTGAGGTCCGGGCCAAACGACAGGCTGTAGCCGAACAGCACCCATTGCAGGCTGATGACGCAGGCCAGGATGAAGCACTGCATCAGGATGCTCAACACGTTCTTCCGGCGTACGAGGCCGCCGTAGAAAAACGCGAGCGCGGGGATGGTCATCATCAGCACCAGGGCGGAGCTGATGAGCACCCACGCGTTGTCGCCGCTGTTGACATCCTTCGCCGTGGGCGGCGTCGGTGGCGGTGTGACCGCCGGGGCGTTCGTCGCCGTCGCGACCGGCGCGGCGACCGTGGCGGCAGCCGGGGCGTCGCTCGCGGCCGGGGCTTGCGCCAGGGCGCTCCCCGCCACCACCACCGACGTCGCCAAGGCCAGCGCCAGTTTCCAGTATCGTGTCATCTTCATGTGTTTGTCCTTTGTGTTGCGCCGGCGCCGCGTGATTCCTGCGCTGCGCCAACTGTGCTTCCCGCCCGGATTTTCGCGGGCGGCCCCGCGACCATCGCGAGGCGACAGGCGTTTAGCTAGGGATATGCCAACGGCTGGAAAAGGGGGGGCGTAAAATCCGCCACTTCACATTGCAGGACAAACTGTTAGGAAAATATTTACGACAGCTTCAAAAATGGAACCAGTCGAAACACTACAGACATTAATGTCCTTTAGTGCGACGCTGGATACACTTTTGTCTTATACTTGTGCGACTCGATTTGATGCTGGCGTATCTTGTAGCCGAGAATCCGCTGCGTGGAGCCGAGCACGCGTGCCGCGGCCGCCACGTTGCCGCGCGCCGACTTGAGCGCGTCGCGGATCAGGTCGCGTTCGTAGGCGCCGACGAGCCCCTTGAGGTCACCCTTGGCGCCGGTGCCGCTGGCCTCGGCGGTCTGCAACGTCGGTGGCAGATGGTAGGGATGGATCACCTCGCCCTCGGCGACGAGCACGGACCGCTCGATGCAGTTCTCCAGCTCGCGCACGTTGCCCGGCCAGTGGTAGGCCATAAGCATGTCAATCACGCCGCTCGAAAGCCGCCGCACGTTCTTGTGGTTCTGCTTGGCGTACTTTTCCAGGAAATGGTCGGCCAGCAGCACGATATCGGCCTTGCGCTTGCGCAGCGGCGGCAGATAGAGCGGGAACACATTCAGGCGGTAGAAGAGGTCCTCGCGGAACTTGCCCTGTTGGACCATCTGTTGCAGATCGCGGTTCGTCGCCGCGACGAGCCGGACATTGACCTTGAGCGTGGCCGCGCCGCCGACGCGCTCGAACTCGCGCTCCTGCAGCACGCGCAGCAGCTTGATCTGGATGCTCATCGGGATGTCGCCGACCTCGTCGAGGAACAGCGTGCCGTTGTTCGCCAGTTCGAAGCGGCCCTTGCGCTCGGCGATCGCGCCGGTGAACGCGCCCTTCTCGTGGCCGAACAGCTCGCTCTCGATCATCGTCTCCGGCAGCGCCGCGCAGTGCGCCTTGATGAACGGCTTGCTGGCGCGGTCGCTGTTATAGTGGATCGCCTGCGCCACGAGTTCCTTGCCGGTGCCGGTCTCGCCGTGGATCAGCACGGTCGCCGCGCTCTTGCAGACCTGCGCGATCTGGTCATAGACCATCTGCATCTCGTGCGAGTTGCCGATGATGTTCGAGGGGCGGAAGCGGTCGCGCAGCTCGGCCTGCAACCGTTCGTTCTCGGCGGAGAGCCGCTCCTGCGCCTCCTGCGCCTCGCGCCGCAGCCGCACCGCCTGCGCGATCATCGAGGCGATGATCTCCAGCAGCCGCGCGTTCTCGTGCAGTTCCCCCTCCGGTTTCGTCGCCTGGTCCACGCTCAACGCGCCGACGACCTCGGTGCCGACCTTGATCGGCACGCAGATGAACGACGTATCGGCGCGCTTGCCGCGCTTGGTGCGGTCCAGGAATTGCGGCGCCTCGCTCGTCCGCGGAATCACCATCGGCTTGCCGGTCAGCACGACCTGGCCGGTGACGCCCTCGCCGAGCTTGTAGCGGCCGCGCCGCGCCTGCGCCGGCGTCAGCCCGTGCGCCGCCTCGATCAGGATGTCGCCCGTCTGGCGGTTGAGCAGCGTGATCGTGCCGTAGCGCATGTCGAGATGCTCGGCCAGCGATTCCAGCACCGGGCTGACCACCTCGCGCATGTCGAGACTCTGGTCGAGAATCTGGCTGACGTGATAGAGCAGCGTCAGCTCCTGCATCCGCCGCTTCGTTTCCGTTTCCGTCGTGTGATGACTCATGGTTCGCCCTCGTTTTCCAAGGCTTGGAAAATTCCGCCGTCAGCTTTCCAAGCCTTGGAACAATTCATCGTTGTTTTTTCCAAGGCCTGGAAAAACCGGCCGGCTCCGTTTCCAATCCCTGGAAAAGTTTGTCTTCATGCCCGCGCGTGCTCGCGATACTGGTTGGTGATCGGCATCCGCCGGTCGCGGCTGAAGGCCTTCGGCGTGATCTTGATGCCCGGCGCGCCCTGCCGCCGCTTGTACTCGTTGAGGTCCACCAGCTTGATCACGCGCCGCACCGTCGCGGCATCGAAACCATCGGCGATGATCTTCTCCGCCGGCCAGTCGCGCTCCACGTAGCGTTCCAAAATGGGATCGAGCACGGCGTACTCCGGCAGCGAGTCGCTGTCCTTCTGGTTCGCGCGCAGCTCGGCGGTCGGCGGGCGCTCGATGATGCGCGGCGGGATCACCACCCCACCCTGCCGGTTACGCCAGCGCGAGAGCTCGAAGACCAGCATCTTCGGCACGTCCTTGATGACGGCGAAGCCGCCGGCCATGTCGCCATAGAGCGTGCAATAGCCGGTGGCGATTTCGCTCTTGTTGCCGGTGGTCAGTACCAGCCAGCCGAACTTGTTGGAGAGCGCCATGACGATGTTGCCGCGGATACGCGCCTGGAGATTTTCCTCCGTCGCGTCCGGCGCGCGGCCGGGCCAGCACGGCGCGAGTTCGTCGAGAAAGGTCTGGTGCAGCCGCTCGATCGGCAGCGTCCGGCACGCGATGCCGAGGCACTGGGCCAGCAACTGCGCGTCGCCCAGCGTTTCGCTGGAGGAGAAGCGCGAGGGCATCGTGATGCCGTGGACGCGCGCCGCACCGAGCGCATCCACCGCGAGCGCGGCGACCAGCGCGGAATCAATGCCGCCACTCAACGCGACCACGACCTCGCGGAAGCGGTTCTTTTCCACGTAATCGTGCAGGCCGAGTTTCAGCGCGGCATAGACCTCGGCCACGTCGTCGTGCAGCGTCTCCAAACGCAGCGCTGGCCAAGCCTGGCCACCCACAGGCAGCTTGGAAATATGCAGCACATCAACCTGCGCTGTATCCAGCGGCGGCACGCAGCGTGGCTGCGCCGGGTGTGCCTCGGTTTCCAAGGCTATCAGCAGCGTGTCTTCCTCGCACTGCTTCGCGCGCGCCAGTTCGCGGCCGTCGGCGGCGAGCAGCAGGCTCGCGCCATCGAAGACCAGCTCGTCCTGGCCACCGACGAGGTTGCAGTAGGCGAGCGGCGCGTTCAGGTGCTGCGCCGTCTTGCGTAGCGCATCCTCGCGCTGCTGCAACTTGCCGGCGTGATAGGGCGAGGCGGAGATGTTGAGCAGCAGATCGAGGCCGGCCTCGCGCAGCCGCCGGCACGGCGCGCCGTGCAGCACCCACGAGTCCTCGCAGATATGCAGACCGAGGCGCAAGCCAGCGACCTCGATCACCAGCGGCTTCTCGCCGGGGGTGAACAGGCGCTTCTCATCGAAGACGCCATAGTTCGGCAGCAGCATCTTGCGATAGGTGGCGAGGATGTTCCCGCCCTGCAGCACCGCCGCCGCGTTAAAAATTTTTCCCTCCACCGCCTCCGGGAAGCCGACGATCACCAGCGGTTCCGGCGGCAGCACGGCCGCGAGCTTCCGCAACTCCGCGGCGGCGTCGGCGAGGAAATGCGGCTTGAGCACGAGGTCTTCCGGCGGATAGCCGGAGAGCGCGAGTTCGGGGCAGGCGATGACCTGCGCGCCCCGCGCCGCCGCAGCCTGCGCGGCGCGGAGAACCAGCCGGGCGTTCTCCGCCAGCGCCCCGACCGTCGGGTTGATTTGGGCCAAGGCCAGATGCCATGTGCTCATGCGACAAATATGTAACGGCAATGCCGCCTTTGCACAATGGAAAAGTCCACAAAGTTGTTATCTGTCCGCATCAGGCGACCGGCAGCAGTCCGTTCAGCGACTCGCCGCGGCGAGGGGCGGCCATCCAGGGCGCGACGGCATCGCGCCAAGCGGCGTAGTGCGCCGTCTGCTTATGTGCGGCGGCATCGGCGGCGGCCGAGTAGGCTTCGTAGAGGATGAACCGGCAGGGATCGCCGGGGTCTTGCAAGACATCGAAGCGCCGGTTACCCGCCTCGCGAATGGAGACCTCGTGGTTGCGTTGCGTGGCGGCGAGAAATTCAGCCACATGTTCGGGTTTGACCTGAATGTGGACCAGGGTGACGTACATGACCTAGCCTCCTTAGGGGCGCCAGAGATACATCAGGCGGGTGCGCTCCACCTTCAGCGGATCCAATTTATTCAGCAGTTGCTGGGGCCCACTGGACGCGCCGAGCAGGCTGAAAAAATCCGAGGGCTGTTCGTAGGAAACCACCCGGAGCGACTTCTCGCCCACCAGTTTCTTCGTCACCGCCAAGGCCTGATCGAAGTAGCCGATCTCATCAATCATCCTGGCCTTCAGGGCTTCGTTGGCGGTAAAGATGCGGCCATCGGCGAGCGGCCTGAGCGTGTCGAGGTCCAGCTTGCGACCGTCCTTCACCACCTTGAGGAACTGGTTATACATGTCGTCAATCAGCTTCTGCAGCAGGGCGCGCTGCTCCGGCGGCACCTCGTGGAAAGGATTGAGCAGGTCCTTGTTGGCGCCGGACTTGATCGTGACATCGGTGATGCCGATCTTCTCGCTAAGCCCCTTGATGTTGAACGTCTCCATAATGACGCCGATGGAGCCGATCACGGCCGTGGGCTCGGCGATGATATGGTCCGCGGCCATGGAGACGTAGTAGCCGCCGGACGCGGCCAGGTCCCGTACAAAAACCACCACCTTGCGTTTGCCATCGCTCTGTTTGAAGCGCTTCAGCGCGTGATAGATTTCGTCGCTCGGCGTAATGCCACCACCGGGTGAATCCATCTCAATCAAGATAGCGCGCACGTTATTATCGGCCTGCGCGGCGCGGATCTGGCGCAAGATGTCCTCGATCTTGTCATAGCGCGAGGTGCTGAAGAAACCATCCGTGCGTTCCCGGAAAATCGCGCCCTCGATGGCGAGGCGCACGGCCTTCACACGGCCCTTGCCGTAGGACCAGCGCTCATGCAACCGAGGAAACTCATCCTCGCCACCACGCGTCATCAGTTCCGGCCCTGACGTATGCGTCACAGCCATGCTGACGAGCAAACCGAAATTCACCAAGAGACTGACACCCAGCCCCAACCCAAACAGGACCAGCATAATCCAAAAGCCTGCATGCGAGCATTTACGTTCTTCTGCCATAAGAAACTCCTTCCCGAACCGACGCGCGGAATCTACGCTTTTTCCTCCTGACAGGCAACAGTGCGGCGCACTTGCAATCCCGCTGAAATCAGGCACACTCTGCGCCCGCCACGAAGGTCTGCGTGGCAAAATATGGGCGCATGTGAAACGATTTAATTTTATCCGGCTTGGTTTGGTGTTGTTGCTGTTCGGAACCCTGCCCGCCGCCGCCCTGTTCACGACGCGCACCGGCGCGCGCGCCGAGAAACTCGTCACCATCCGCGAGATCGCGTCCAAGCTGAACCTGACTATCACGCAGCCGCCGAAGAAGCTCGTCCTGCAGAACGCCCAGACTACCGTCGAGTTGAGCACCGAGGGCCGCGAGGCGCGCATCAACGGCCAGCTCGTCTGGCTGCACGCCCCGCCTTGCCGGAGCTGGGGGCGCTGGTGCCTGACCGAGACCGATGCGCAGAAGGTATTGCTCCCGCTGCTGGCGCCGGCGTCCTACCTCAAGGGCTACGGCACCGCCGTCGTCGTGCTCGATCCCGGCCACGGCGGCAGCGACCCCGGCGCCACCAGCCCGCGCGGCCTCGTCGAGCCGCGCATCGCGCTCGATCTCGCCAAGCGCGTGCGCGCCAAGCTTGTCGCCGAGGGCTTCCGCGTCTTCCTCACGCGCGACGTGGACCGCTTCATCGAGCTGGAGCAGCGCCCGCGCCTCGCCGCTGCCCGGCAGGCCGATCTCTTCATCAGCATCCACCTCAACGCCGCGCCCAACCGCCAGCCGAGTGGCATCGAGACCTATGTGCTCACCAGTTCCGGCTACCCCTCGACCTCCGGCACGAACGGCGACAACAACCCCAAGAACAATCTCAACCAGCCGGCCAACGCGCGCGACATGCAGAACAACATCTTCGGTTATTACCTCCAGCAGCAGCTCTGCGCCGCCACCAAGGCAGAGGACCGCGGCCTGCGCCACGCCCGCTTCGTCGTTATCAAGGAGGCGCCGTGCGCCGCCGCGCTGGTCGAGTGCGGCTTCCTGACCAATCCCAACGACGAGCGCAAGTTGATGACCGATGCGCATCGCGATGCGCTCGCCACGGGTATTGCCAAGGGGATCATCGCCTACGGCCACGCCGTCCGCCGCGCCAATCCGCCGGCCCCGCCCAAAAACAAGGATACGTAAACGCGGCGGCCTGTTTCTCGCGCCACGGTGCCCATCCCTTACAGCAGGACCTACGGCTGCACGGCTTCGATGTTCAGGGTGATCTTCACTTCCTCGCCAATCATCACGCCACCCTTGTCGAGCGTCTTATTCCAGGTAAGGCCATAGTCACGGCGCTTGATTTTTGTCGTGGCGCTGATGCCCAGGCGCGTCTTACCCCACGGGTCTTGCAGTGGGCCGGTGAGTTCGCCGCGCAACGTGATCTCCTTGGTCACGCCATGCAGCGTGAATTGGCCGGTAACAACCCAGTCCCCGTCGCCCTTCTTGATGCCGGTGGTCGCGAACGTGATCTCCGGCAGCTTGGCGGCATCGAAGAAATCGGCCCCGCGCAGATGATCGTCACGCATCTTGTTGCCGGTATTGATGCTGGCGACCTCGACCTTGCCACTGGCCTTGAACTCCTCCGGTTTGGCGGGGTCATAGTTGATTTTGCCAGTGAAATTCGTGAACGCGCCCTGGACCTCGCTCAAGCCGAGGTGCTTGATCGCAAAGCCCACGGAACTATGCACGGCATCCACCTGATATTCGGCCGCCTGCGCCGCCACCACGACGGACGCCAGCGCGCCCGCCACTCCCCGAACCACTCGTTTCGTTTGCATGTTGATATCTCCTGTTGTGGGCGAAATATCCATGCATCAGGAGGAAAAGCAAACGAGGACAAATTTAATCCACCTAAGGCGGCGCGCCGGTCAGGCGTTGAAGCGGAAGTCAATCACGTCGCCGTCCTGCACCACGTACTGCTTGCCTTCCAGCCGCAGTAGCGCCTGCTCGCGGCAGGCGGCGTGGCTCTTCAGCCGCAGCAGCGGCTCCCACGGCACCGTCTCGGCGCGGATGAACCCGCGCTCGATGTCGCTATGCACCTTCCCCGCAGCCTGCGGCGCGAGCGTGCCGCTCCGGATCGTCCACGCGCGCACCTCGTCGGGGCCCACGGTGAAGAAGCTGATGAGTTCGAGCAGGCGGTAGGCCGCCTGCACCAGCCGCACACGCGCCGGCTCGGCGATGCCATAATCCTTGAGGAAGCCCGCCTGCGCCTCGGCGTCGAGCGTCGCGATCTCCGCCTCCAGCGGCGCGCAAAAAACCAACACGTCGAGCTGATGCACCTGCGCCGCCGCGCGCAGCGGCTCCAGGCCTGAACCGTCGAGCCCGCCCTCGCCGACGTTGGCGATCACCAGCGCGCGCTTCTGCGTCAGGAACCGGAAACTGCTGATGCGCTTCTCCTCCTCGTTCGTGAACGTCAGGTCGCGCAACGGCTGGCCGGCTTCGAGCTGCACCTTGCAGCGGTCGAGGATGGCCTTCTCCGCCTCGTTGCCCTTGAGGCCGCGCTTGAGTTCCTGCTCGATCTTCTCCAGCCGCTTCTCGACCTTTTCCAAATCCGCCACCGTCAGCTCCAGTAGCAGCGATTCCAACTGTTGCGCCGGGCTCGGCGTTTGCCCCTGATAATCCATTTCGCCAAACGCCTGCACCACGATGGCGAAGGCGTCGGCATCGGCCAAAAAGGCGTTGAGCTGGCTGAACGAGTTCGACTCGCCCGCCGCCGGCGTCGGCAGCGCCACGTCCACGAACGTCACCTCGGCCGGCGTGTACTTCTTCGGCTGGTAGAGCTCGCGCAAACCTGCCAGCCGCGTATCCGGCACCTTGACCGTGCCGAGCCGGTGCGCGCCCTTGACGAAGCAGTGCGGCCCCTGTGGCGTATTCGTCAACGCATCGAACACCGCCGTCTTGCCGGCGCGCGGCGCACCGATCAAAAAAAGCATCAATGGCATCTTGGTCTCTCCTGAAAAAAGCGGCGGGAGCCTACACACCGCCCGCCCGATTTCCAAGCCTTGGGAAAAGCGATGTGAAAAATTCCGGGGCTTGGAAAATAATTACCGAAAAGCTCCAAGCCTTGGGAAAAGCGCGGACAGGCCTTTCCATTCCCTGGAACAGGAGGGCGGTCTACTCCGCGCGCTCGACCGTGAGGTCGGGGCTGATGACCTCGCGCATCTGCGCCTCGATGCCGTTCTTCAGCGTCATCACCGCACCGGGACAGTGCGAGCACGCGCCGAGGAGGCGCAGCTTGACCGTGTTGCCTTCCAACGCGACGAACTCGACATCACCGCCGTGGCCCTGGATGAGCGGGCGAATCTCACCGATGAAATCTTTGACTTTCTGTTCCATGACTACCTTTCTGACTGCCGCACGCGGCGCGGAGAATATAGGGGCAAACGCGCCACGCGCAAGCGGAAGTTCGTCAGTCGGTGGCGATGATGACGCTCTCGATGTTCAAGAGGTCGGCAATCTTCTTCAGCGTCTGGGCGTGCCGGCCGACGCCGAGCGCGAAGTGGTGCGTGGGCCCGGCCGCCGCCCAGCGCTTCAGGAACGTGCGCACGTCGGGCTTGAAGAAGCCGCGTGTGTTGGTATTGCCCGTCGGCGGGATCGGCCCGCGCACGGACTGGCCCTCGGCGATGACGAACTTGAACTTGCCCTGCCCCGTCACGCCGATGCTCATCATGGTGAGGGGGCCTTCCTTGATCTTGAACTCGACGCTCGCGCCGGAGCCGGGCTTGCCATGATATTTGAGGAGGCTGCGCAGCGCCGGCTTGCCGTCGGCGATGTTGATGTGGTGCGGGCCATCGTGGCCGACGAGGACGAAGCCCTCGTTGAAGTCCAGCGGATGGAACTCGGCGAAGCTGCCGCCGATGTCGAGCCGGTCAAAGATGAGCATGGCGACGCAGGTCTTCAGGTCGGACTCGCCGCACATCGGGAACCCGGCCGCGGTCAACAGCGAGTTGCCGACGATCAGGCTGCTCAAGACGCGGCGCAGTTCGCCCTCCGGTTCGCCCTCATAATAATAGGCCAGGCCATCGAGCTGCTTCTCCTCGACAAACCGGTCGAGCGCAACGGCGGTGCGCGCCGCCATTTCGAGGTCCGCGTCGGTCAGCTTGCGCGTGATGGGATCGGACTTGGGATCGGGCGTCTCGAACATCTCCATGATCTGTTGCTTCTTGGCGGCGGTCTCGGCCTCGCCGACCTTGCGGTAGAGGCGCAGGATGTCATCGGCCTCGGTCTGGACCACGTGCAGGCCAAACGCGGCGGTCAGCGCGGTCGGGTCGGTGTGCATGTCCAGCATGGCTTCGAGCACGTGCCCGAAGTGGCCGATGCGCGCGCCATGCAGATCGTGCAGGACCTTGGCGATGTTGCACCACTCGGCGACCTCGGCCTCGGCCTGCGGGTCATCGTGTAGCGTGCCGAGGATCACGGGCGGCGCTTGCTTGCCCATGCGGATGGCGACGCCGGTGAACTCGGGCACGGAGCAGAAGTCGTCGTTGGCGAGTTGCTTGTAGGTGGAGGCCTTGGTGTAGTCGAGCGCCTTCTGCGGCTGCAGCGCAACGAGCACCACCGGCACCTGCAAATCGCGGATGAGCAGGCCGAAGGTGGACGAGGTCGCGTAGGTCAGCATGTCGCAGAAGATGAGGTCGAGCTGCGCGGCCTTGAGCTTGGGCAGCAGCGCGGCGGCGCCCTTGGCGTCATCAATCAGGCCGAAGTTGGTGACCGTGACATCCTGCTTCTCGACCCGCTTGACGAAGACCTCCAGCTTGCCGAGCAGTTCATCGCGCAGGCCGGGGAACTGGCCCCAGTAGGTGTAGTGGCCGACGCCGAAGATGCCGATATTCGCCGTGCGCGGCTTGCGGCGCGGAAGCTTCACGGGCGCCGCCGCCCACGCCGGCCAGCCGTGCAGCGCGAGGGCCGCGCCGCCAGCGAGCCAGCCGGCCTGCTGAAAAAAACTGCGCCGTCCGCACGCTGCTAGCGGGCGGGCCTTCCAACGCGGATTATTCATGGGAGCCTCCGTCTAGTTGCCGAACAGGCGTTTTTTGAAACGTTCCCACCACGAGGGTTGATGCACCTGAACTACCAGGCGCACCGGCGTGCCGGTGGGCGGAATCGTCTTGGGATTGATAAACAAGGCCTCCTGGTCGCCGCCGCAGGCGAGCGGCAGGTTGATCAGCGACCAGGGGTCCCAATAGGTGGCGATATAGCTGTCCTCGGAGAGCGCGCGGAAGTAGCCGTTCTCGACGACGCTGCCGGTATAAATCCACGTGGTCTTTTCCAGCGCGCGGCCGGTCCTCTCGTTCCAGACCCACTCTTCGGCGCGGCTACGCTGCGGCTTGCCATCGCGCTCCCATTCCACCCACAAATTCAATTCCGGGCCACGCTGATCGGCCCACATACCCACGGCCTCGGGACGCGAGACCGCTTTCAGGCCCAGTAGCAGTAAACCGATATTCATGTCCAGCGGGCTGGCCTTGAGCACGAGTACGCTCTCGTGCGTCTTGCCCTCCTTGCCGCACGCGAACAATTCCACAAGCCCATTGGTCCAGTTGACATACCCCTGCGCAATGACGCAGCGGTTGCTCGGGTCCACCAACACGGTGCCAACCACGGCCAGCCCATTGCTCCAAACGGTTTTCGGGGGCGTGGGCGAGGGGCGATCAACCGCGGAAAAATGCTGCGCGCCCACCCCACCCTGCAACAGAAGCGCGGCGACGGAAACCAACATGGAACACTGTGCTTTCATTCCAGGATGGAACTGGATTCGGCGGCGCGCCGGCAGCGCTCGATCTGCAGTTCATATTGGGCCTGTAATTTCGCATCGGCATGCGTATCGCGTCCAACGCGCAAGGCCTCGCCGGCACTGCGCAAGGCTTTGCCATACTGGCCGCAAATATAATAGGCCTCGGCCAGGGTGCTCCAGACGTGGCAATCAATCGGATTCAGCAGCAACGCTTCCTGCGCCAACTGGATGGCACGCGGTCCATTGCGCATTTTCCGGTCGCGCGCCGTGGCATAGATCCAGGCGGTGTTGTTCTTGAGCACATAATCCTTTGGCGTCTCCTTGAGCATGATCTCCAGAATTTCCAGAGCTTCCTTGTAGTTATCGGTTTGGATCAGCGCCGTACTCAAGCCAAAACGCCCGCGCCGATTGGCCGGCTCCTTTTCCAGCGCCTTGCGGAACAAGCCGACGGCCACGGTGGGCTGGGCTTGGTCCAGCGCCTTATAGGCCACATCGAATTCTTTCTCGATGGCGGACACCGTGCCGGTGCTATTTCCGGACGCCGCCTTGGCCTTGGCACTCTTGGCCGGCACCGCCATCACCGGCGCACACAAACCAAACATCAACCCTATCAACAATGAAATACGCAGCAATGTCATGGCGCAATTTTAATGGTACTGGGTTTGTTCGGCAAGTCCGGCCTGCTTCACGCCCATGTCTTTCTTCATGGGCTCAAAGGATTTGTCCCGGGCGGCACGCTACGCTCGGCCAGCGAAATTTCGACCGTGACGTTGCTCATCGAACCATTGGCCACCCACGTATCCGGCAGCGGCACCAATGCCACATGCGTTTTGCGGAAAGAGCGCGAACGCCCCTCGAGATCAATGGGCTGCGTCGGGATCGAATCCAGTCCCGCCAGACGCCGCCGCGGCCCGTGCAAGGTAATGGTCGCGGGCTCGCAGCGCACCTGGGTCAACTGCGCTCCTTCCACGATTTCCCCCTGAAAGACCGCCTTGACCGCCACCCTCTTCTCGCCCTGCGGATCAAGGACAAAGCCCACGTTCGGCGGGTCCAGATAGATCGGCCGCGCCGCCCCCGCCGCCAGCACATGTTCGGAATCCAACCGGATCAGGTGCGGACCGCCCGCCAGTTTGCGCGCGTCAATCTCCACCCGCACCGGGGACTGTTCCAGCCTCCGCAAATCCTCCTGCGAACCACGGAACAGGATACTCACCTGCTTCACGGATACATCCAATACCGCCCAGCCCTCGTCGGTCCTGACGGTGACGGGCACCTCGCGCACCAGCCGCTCATGGCTGATGATCGCGTGGACGATAAACCAGCTCAATAAGGCCAGCGCCACCGAGGCCACTTTGATCCGCTTGTTTTGCATGGCCGCATGCCAAAAACGCTGGAGGAAAGGATTAGCCATGCGTGCCCAACTCCTTTTCCAGCGCCTGCCCGGCCTCTGTCTGCGCCACCCCGGAAGGGGTCAGATCCAGTTGCGCGCTCGCCTTGCGCCAGCGGTTGCGCGCCGTGCGCGGCCGCAGCAAAACCGCCGCGAGCAGTTTGCGCAATTTCGCGTCATCCAGCCCGCGCGTCAGCCGCCCCTTATAAGCCACCGAGATCGTGCCCGTCTCCTCGCTGACAACGACAACCAGCGCATCGGTCTCTTCCGTCAAGCCAATCGCCGCGCGATGCCGCGTGCCCAATTCCATCGCCAGCCCCTCGCGTTGCGACAGCGGGAACAGGCACCCCGCCGCCACCAGCCGCCCCTCGCGAAGCACCACGCCGCCATCATGCAACGGCGTATAGGGGAAGAAAATGCTCGCAAGCAATTCCGGCGTCACCACGGCATCCACGACCGTGCCGGTCTCCTGCACGGCGCGCAGACCGATCTCGCGCTCCAGTGCGATCAGCGCCCCGATCTTGCGCCCCGCCAGCAACGTCACCGCCTCGACCACATGATCCACCAACGTGCGCGAGGCCGTATGGCCGGAGAACATGTGCTGCTTGCCCAACTCTGCCAAGGCACGCCGGATTTCCGGCTGGAAAATGATGATGATGGCAACGACCAGATAGACTGAGAACCGTTCCAGCACCCAACTCAACACGTCGAGCCGCAGGAACTGCGTCACCAAGCCCAACGCCACCAAAACCACGACGAAGCCTAGCAACACCTGCGCCCCGCGCGTCCCCCGGAAGAAGAGGATCAGATAATAGAACGCCAGCGCCAGCAGGCTGATTTCCAGAGCCGCCGTCAAACCGGGCAGATGTACACGCTCCCAAAACACAGTAATCCTTGTGCGGCGCGGCTGCTTTCCAAGCCTTGGAACAGCCCGCCCAAGTTTTTCAAAGCCTTGGGAAAAGCGCCGCGCTAACCGTTCAAAGGTTGAAAACTACACGAAACGCCATCGCCGCGCAACCGCAGTTTCCCCGGCGGAAAACTTTTTTTGTCCGCTGCTGGTGGCAGCCGCCCCCTCCCAATAAGTGGCCTATCTGTGTGGCCATTCCCTCTAGCCTTGACCCTGCCGGCGAGACTTTCTATTGTGACCATCAAGTTAACACCCGCGTTCGTGGAATGCGGCCATGGAAAGGATTTCATGACATCATTTGGGCTTCGAGCGGCCAGTCTGGCTCCGCAACGCAGGCGATTGTTTTTTCTGGTCTGTCGGTACTCATATTTGCTTTTGCTAGGCTTGGCCGGCATAGCAGCGCCCACCCCCACGCCGCCGCCCTTCGGGCAGGTGAAAACCATCCAGAAACCCCAACCACTTCCCGCCTTCAAAAAAGCAGGCGAAGTACCCTCCGCTGTGAAGGAATTAAATGGCGTCTGGGCCATTGATGGCTACAAGGGCAAAGATGTATATGTCAATGGAGCCTTTTATTTAAAGGATGGCAGCGATGATTTGGATTCAGTGCTTGTGGAACAGAATCCGGAAGGAACACTGCTGCTTCATCTCCTCAACCTTGAGTTTGCCAAGGGTTCCTATCGTCTTACCGAGCAACCCGATGGCTCGTTTCTTGGCCAACGCCTAAAATACGAAGAGAATGTTTTGGATAACTTGATTCTGCGCCGGATTAATCCACCCAAGGATGTCGAGCCCCTGCAACGCACCGCCTTGTCCGGAAAATGGATCACCATTCCCGGTTACTTGGAAAAAGAAAGCCTATGCAAGATCATTTCCGGTCAGATCACGGGCGCATCTGAGCTTGCCCCAGTTTGACGGACTCGCGGGGGATGATAAAAGGACCCCGCATGAACACAGAAACGCAGAGCAAGACAACGCGAAGATACGACGCGGACTTCAAGCGGCAGGCTGTCGAGTTGCTGCTGAAGTCGGGA
>CAISWQ010000049.1 GCA_903889245.1 uncultured Lentisphaerota bacterium
ACGAGGGCGTCATCGGCCTTGGCGAGGTCGGCGGCGGCGACCAGCGCGGCGCGCTGCAGAAGCTCAAACCGCGCATCCTCGGACTCGATCCGTTCCAACTTGAGCTGATCAAGTTGAAGGTGCTGCGGAGCATCTACTACCTCTCGAACTCGCGCCTCTATGCGGCCATCGAGATGGCGTGCCTCGATATCCAGGGCAAGGTGCTCGGCCGGCCGATGAGCGATTTACTCGGCGGCCGCGTGCGCGAGGCCGTGCCGATGATCGCCTATTTGTTCTGGCGCTACGACCGGCCGCAGGGCGGCGATGACACCTGCGCCGAGGACATGGCCGACCTGTGCGAGGAACTGCACGCGACGCTTGGCGTCAAGGCGATGAAGCTCAAGGCAGGCGTGATGCCGCCCGACGAGGAGGCGCGCGTGGTGGAGCTATGCCGCGCGCGGCTGGGGCCGTCCTTCGGCCTGCGCATTGATCCGAACGGGACGTGGTCGGTGGCGACGGCGACGCGCATCGGGCGGCGGCTGGAAGCGATGAACATGGAATACTTCGAGGACCCGGCGTGGGGCCTCGAGGGCAACGCGGCGGTGCGCAAGGCGATCCGTGTGCCGATCGCGACGAACATGTACCCGAACAAGTTCGACGATCTCGGCCCGGCGATCCGGATGGGCGCGGTGGATATCGTGCTGACCGACCTGCACTACTGGGAAGGCCCGCGCGGCGTGAAGGACCTGACGGCGGTCTGCCGCACGTTCAACCTCGGCGTGGCGATGCACAGCGGCGCGGAGTTCGGCATCGAACTGGCGGCGATGCTGCACACCGCCGCGACGATCCCGGAGATGCACTTCGCCGGCGACGCGCACTACCACTTCCTCACCGACGACATCATCCAGGGCGGGCCGCTGAAGTATCAGGACGGGTGCATCAAGGTGCCGACCGGTCCCGGCCTGGGTGTGACGCTCGACGAGGAGAAGATGAAAAAGTACGAGCGCCTCTTCGAGGAGAAGGGCGACTACTACGCGCGGTTCCACCAGGACCCGCGCCGGCCCGACTGGTTCCCGATTGTCGGAGGGACGTGAAGATGAGCCGTCATCGCAACGCTCATGGATTGTGGCGTGGGTGGTTTGGCGCCGAGTGGCACGGGCCTCTGGCCCGTGTTGCGCGGGGCTGGGGTGGGGCGCAGTCACGCCGGGTTCCCTTCCGGTGGGCGGGAGCTACAGCTCCCGCGCCAGAAGGACGTACCGTGACTTTCGCGGGAGCTGTAGCTCCCGCCCACAAGACAGGCAGAGTCACACCAGCCACGGGCGGGACGCCCGTGCCACGCCGCATGGCGAACTGGCTCGCTGGTGTCATGAGTCTTCTTGCGGTTGTGTGTGGCTGCGCGACGCCGCCGGTGGTGGAGCGCGGCGCGGTGCTGACGAACGTGCTCTATCGGTCCGGCACGCTCTCCGCCTACGAACGCGAGCGGTGCGTGCTTGATCTCTATCTGCCGGACAAGCGGTCGGGCTTTGCGACGCTGGTGTGGTTCCACGGCGGCGGGTTGACGCAGGGCAGCAAGGACAAGGTGGATCGCGAGGTGGATACGCCGGCCATCGCGCGCAGCCTGGCGCGCGGCGGCGTGGCGGTGGTGATGCCGAATTATCGCTTGAGCCCGAAGGCCGCGTTCCCCGCCTACGTCGAGGACGCGGCGGCGGCGGTCGCGTGGACCTGCGCGCACATCGCCGGACACGGCGGCGATCCGCACAAAATTTTCGTCGGCGGCCATTCGGCCGGCGGCTACCTGACGCTGATGGTGGGCATGGACGGGCGCTATCTGCAACAATCCGGCGTGCCGCTCTCCGCCCTTGCGGGGCTGATCCCGGTGAGCGGGCAGGTGATGACGCACTACACGGTGCGCGCCGAGCGCGGGCTCGGCAAATTCAGCGTCACCGCCGACGAGGCGGCGCCGGTGTTCTTCGCGCGCAAGGCGCCGCCGCCGATGCTCGTGCTCTGGGCCGACCGCGACATGGCGGCGCGCGCGGAGGAGAACGCCTATCTCGTCGCGCTGTTGCAGGGCGCGGGCCACAAGGGCGTGACGGGCCGGGTGATTGCCAACCGGACGCACGGCAGCGTCGCCGGCCAGATGGTCAACGACCGCGATCCGGCGCGGCTGGCCACACTGGAGTTCATCGGGAAAATTTGCGCGGGCCAAGACAACGTGCAATGACGCGCTTGCGGAAAGGAAGCGGAACATGAGCATGGGAAAACGCTGGCAGGTTGGGGCCGTGGCGCGGGTGTGCGCCCTCCTCGTGGCGGGCCTGGGTTGTCCGGCCGGGGCCGAGCCGCTGGAGGAAGGTTTCCAGACCGTGCCGATGGCCGACCGGCCGTGGGTTTATTGGTGGTGGCTCAACGGCCACGTGGACAAGCGGACGATTACGCGCGATCTCGAGGCGATGAAGCAGGTCGGCGTCGGCGGGTTGCTGATGTTCGACGCGCGCGGCTATCACGACGATAAGAAGCACGTGCCGGCGCCGCCGGGCCAGATGGACTTCATGAGCCCGGAGTGGCGGAAGATGCTCAAGTATGGCATCGAGCAGGCCGCCGAGTTGGGACTGGAGGTCAGCGTCAACTTGAGCAGTTGCGCCGGCGCGCTGAAGGGGCCGTGGGAAGTCGGCGACGATGCGCCGAAGAAACTCATCTGGACGTCCACCGAGGTGAGTGGCCCCAAGAAGTTCAGTATGGAGTTGAGGAAGCCGGAGGGAAAACGTTTCTGGGACGTGGCGCTCATCGCCGTCCGGCACAACCAGCCGCTGGCGGCCGCCTCCAACCAGTGGCAGGACGTGGTGACCAAGCTTGGCGCGCTGCCCACCATCACCAACCTGGTGGATGTGATAGACCTGACCGCCAGGGTGGATAAGCAGGGCCGGCTCTCCGTTGACGTGCCGAAGGGCCACTGGACGCTGCTGCGCTTTGGCTGCGAGACGCTGGAGGGCCATGAATTTGATGTGGACATCCTCGACCCGCAGGCGGTCGAGGGGCACTTCGACCGCATGGGCCGGGCGATCCTGGAGGATGCCGGGCCGCTGGCGGGCAAGACGCTGACGCATTTCTACAGCGTGAGCTGGGAAGGCGCGGTGCCCACGTGGACGCTCGCGCTGGCGAAGGAGTTCGAGAACCGCCGCGGCTATCCGTTGCGCCCGTGGCTGCCGGTGCTGGCGGGCTTTACGGTGCGGGGGGCCGAGCAGTCGGAGAAATTCCAGCGCGACTTTTATAAAACGCTCGGCGACTGTTTCCGCGACAACTTCTACGGCAAGATGCGGACGCTCTGCGCGGGCGTGGGGCTGAAGTGGCACTCCGAGTCCGGCGGCCCGTGGAACCGCAAGCTGGCCTGCTTCACCGAGGCCGATCAGCTCGCGTTCCTCGCGCGCAACGACATGCCGCAGGGCGAGTTCTGGTTCACCGGCGCGCCGATCAAGCGGCGGCAGGACATGAACCGGCCCCAGGCGATGGCCGCGCATATCTATGGCCGGCGGCTGGCGGCGACCGAGGCGTTCACGCACATGGTGCAGCATTGGTCCGCCTATCCGGCCGTGCTCAAGCCGTTCGCCGACTCCGCGTTCTGCGATGGCGTCAACCACTTCATCTGGCACACGTTCACCTCTTCGCCGCGGTCGTTTGGCAAGCCCGGCATCGAGTATTTCGCCGGCACGCACATCAACCCGAACGTCACCTGGTTCCCGCAGGCCGGTCCGTTTTTCACCTATCTCGCCCGCTGCCAGTTCATGTTGCGGCAGGGGCTGCCCGTGAACGATGTCTGCGTTTATGTCGGCGATAGCCCCTATCAGCACTGGGGCCGCGGCGCCAAGTGGAGCACGCTGGCCACGCTGGAACTGCCCAAGGGTTTCAATTATGACCTGCTCTCCACCGAGGTGCTGCTCGAGCGGCTCTCGGTGCAGAACGGCAACCTCGTGCTACCCGAGGGCGTGACCTACCGGATGCTCGTGGTGGACCTCGATAACGAGACGATTCCGCTTGCCGCGCTGCGCAAGATCGCCGAGCTGCGCGGCAACGGCGCCGCCGTCGTGCTCGGCCAGCGCAAGCCGCAGCGCGGGGTGGGGCTGGCGCCCATGCCGGCGCGCGACGAGAGCGTGCGCCGCCAGGCCGATACGCTCTGGGCGAAACCCAGCGACATGGCCGAGGTGATGGGCAACCGGAACATCGTGCCCGACTTCGAGGGGCCGTTTGAATATGCCCACCGGCGCGAGGGCAAAACGGACATCTACTTCCTTTCCGGCCAGGGCACGGCGGACTGCACCTTCCGCGTGTGCGACCGACGGCCGGAGTTGTGGGACCCCGTCACTGGCGCGTTGAGCACAGCCGCGAGCTGGCAGATCATCCCCGGCGAGCGGACGACCGTCAGCCTCACGTTGCCGGAAAACGGCTCGGTGTTCGTCGTCTTCCGCACCTTTGACCAGGCGCGCCAGTCCGTGCCGCCGCCGCCGCCGACCGCCATGGCGCTGACCGGCCCGTGGAAGGTGAAGGTGGGCGGGAAGTCGGTGGTGTTCGAGGAACTGATCGCGTGGGATAAAAACACAGACGATGACATCAAGTATTTCTCCGGCACCGGCCTCTACCGCAAAACCTTCGAGCTGACCGCGGAGCAGGCGGCACAGCGCGTCCGGCTCCAGTTGGGCGCGGTCAAGTGCCTCGCCCAAGTGCGGCTGAACGGCAAGGACCTAGGCATCGTCTGGACCGATCCGTGGTGCGTCGAGCTGACCGGCGCGCTCAAGGCGGGAAAGAACGAACTGGAAATCGAAGTCACCAACACTTGGGTCAACCGCTTGATCGGCGATGCCGCCCTGCCGGAGAAGAAGCGGACCACCGCGACCAATGTGGCGCTGGAAAAGGGGAAGCGCACGCTCAAGGCTTACCAGAGTTTTGCCTCCGAGGATCCGCTGATGACCTCCGGCTTGCTGGGGCCGGTGCGGCTGGAGTTTCTCCCGTGAAGCCGCAGTGCTTCCAGCCAAGGCGGCGATTTCGTCGGCAAACAAGCTGGCGGGAGTATGGGAGCGCTGGAGTAATGGAATGTTGTCGCCGTCAGGTTTGGTTACAGCGCTGGCTCTGGTGGGCGGGAGCTACAGCTCCCGCGTTCGCCAGCGCGTGGCTGTTTTTCGCGGGAGCTGTAGCTCCCGCCCACAGGTCAAACGTGTCAACCACTGACCAGCCCCGCGTGCTTTTTCCCATCACTCCACTACTCCAACACTCCAGCACCCCTTTCCGCCCAAGCGTGTGTGGCTTCAACATCCTCGACTCTGCATCACCGCTCACTATGAGGTTGCTCCCATGCGTCTGAACCGCCGCGAATTTTTGCAGGCGGCCGCGGGACTCGCAGTGGCGGGCGTCGGCGCGGCGCCGGCGGCGCCGCGGCCGGCGCGGATCATAGACACGCACACGCACTTCTTCGACCCCACCCGCCCGCAAGGCGTGCCGTGGCCGCCGAAGGACAACGCGCTGCTCTACCGCACCACACTGCCGCAACACTACCGCGCGCTGCCGCAGCCGCAGCCGGTCGCCGGCACGGTCGTCGTCGAGGCGAGCACGTGGGTGGAGGACAACCAGTGGCTCCTCGACCTCGCGGCGCGCGAGCCGTTCATCGTCGGGCTGGTTGGCAACCTGCCGCTCGGCACACCAGAGTTTCTCGGCCACTTGAAGCGGTTCAGCGCCAACCCGCTCTTCCGCGGTGTCCGCATCCGCGATGGAAACTTCGCGAAGCTGCTGGACGAGCCCGCGTTCCTCGCCGACCTGCGCGCCGTCGCCGAGCGCGGACTGGTCTTCGATGTCCACTCGCCGCCGGCGTGGGTGGAACCCTCTGTGCGACTCGCGAAGCTGATTCCCAACCTGCGCCTGATCATCAACCATGTGGCCAACGCCGAGGTCAACGGCCGCGAGCCGCCGGAGGCGTGGCGGCAGATGATGGAGAAGCTGGCGGCGCATCCGCAGGTGTTCATGAAGGTCTCCGGCCTCGTCGAGGGCACCAAGCGCCGCAACGGCGATGCGCCCGCCGAGCCGGACATCTACCGGTCGGTGCTCGACGTCCTCTGGACATTATTCGGCGCCGACCGCCTGCTCTACGGCAGCAACTGGCCGGTCTGCGGCCACAACGCGCCGCTCGGCCGCGTCCAGCAGATCGCGCTCGACTATTTTACCGGCAAGGGCCAGGCCGCGCTCGACAAGGTTTTCTGGCAAAACGTCCAGGTCGCCTACGGGTTGAAAAAATGAAAACATCGCTTCCGTATTCCCGGCGCGAGTTCATGCAGGGCTCCGCCGCACTGGCCGGCCTGCTGCTCCTCGGCCAGCGGGCCTGGGGCGCGACCGCTGCGCCGCGGACTATGCATCCCTATCCGAACAAGGTCACGTGGGGCGCGGGTTCTCTGAAGCTCGGCCGCCGCGCGCGGCTGGCGGTTGCGCGGGACTGCGAGGCCGGCGTCGTCGCGCTGCTGAAGGAGACGTGGAGGCAGTTCACCTTCGGGGCGGTGGAACTGGAGGTGACGCAAGACGCCGCGCTGAAGGCCGGACAATTCGTGCTGGGTACGGCGCGTCCGCCGGAATTGGAAACGCAGGCGACCTACGCGTTGCGCGTGGCAGCGGAGGGCGTCGCGGTCACCGCCGTGGATAACGCCAGCCTGCGGTACGCATGGTTCACGCTCCTGCAACTGCTGCAGCCCAGCGACGCCGCGGGCGCGCTGGAGTTCAGCGTACCGCACGTCGAGATTCAAGACTGGCCCGCGCTGAAATTCCGCGGGCTGCACCTGTGCATCTTCCACGAGACCACGCCACTGATGATCGAGAAGGCGCTCCGTCTCGCGGCGTTCCTCAAGTTCAACCACGTCGTGCTTGAATTCTGGGGGATGCTGCGGCTCGACGCACTCAAGGAACTTTCGTGGCCGGACGCGTGGAGCAAGCGCGACGCGCGCAAGCTGCTCGATGCCGCGCGGGGTATGGGCCTGGAAATAATCCCGATGTTCAACTGCTGGGGTCACGCCACCGCGTGTCGCATCAAGCACGGCCGGCACGTCGTACTCGATCAGAACCCGCAGCTCGCGCCGCTGTTCGAGCCCGATGGCTGGACGTGGTGCCTGACCAATCCGCGCACGCAGGCCTTGCTGCGGAAGGTCTGCGACGAGCTGTGCGAGTTCGCCGGGCCGGGTCAATACTTCCACATCGGCTGTGACGAAGCCTATTCGCACGCCACCTGCGACCGCTGCCGGCCGGGCGACCGCGTAAAACTCTTCACCGACCATGTCAATGTGCTGGCTGAATATCTGGAGCAGCGCAACCGGCGCGCGATCATGTGGGGCGATCCGCTGCTCGAACGCGGCAAGTGGCCTGCCGGTTTCGAGGCGAACGGCACGCCGGACTTGCCGACGCACCAAGCGTTCGCCCGCCTCTCACGTAAAATCGTGATCGCCGACTGGCACTACGGCGTCACCCAGGGCGACGTACCGACGCTGAAATTTTTCCGCGAGCAGGGCTTCGAGACGCTGGCGTGCCCGTGGAATTCGCCCGCGAACATCCGGACGCTGGCGAAGGCCGCGGCCGCGAACCAGGGCGGGTTGCTGATGACCACGTGGCATCATCTGGCGCAGAGCATCCCGACGCTGCCCTATGCCGCCGCCTGCGCCTGGTCGCAGGACCAGGCCGCGCTGGGTATGCGGCAGATGGAAGGCTCGCTCTCGCGCGCCGCGACCGCCGCGCTCCTGCGCAAGTTGGCGCCCGCGGGCGGCCGCTTCGAGCGCGCGGGCTGGAACCCCTTCGAACAACCATGGGAAACAGATTGAACCGGATGCAAACAGCGCGTCAACGCGGCGTTTCCAAGGCTTGGAAAAATTCCGGTGGAATTTTCCAAGGCCCGGAAAAATCCGGCCCGTTTTTTCCAAGCCTTGGAACATCACGCGCCGAAATTTTCCAATGTCTGGAAAAACCGGCGGGTGTGTTTTCCAATCCTTGGAAACGCGACGGCAGTTTTGTGTGACGGTGGAAATTCAGAACTGAAAGGACAGCATGAAAACAGAAGGTAGTCAGGCGGGTGCGGTGCTTTCGCGGCGGTCGTTCCTCCGGCAGTCGGCGGGAGCGGCGCTGGGCTTCGGCGCGCTGACGGCGCTACAGGCGCAAAACGTCAAGGGCGCCAACGAGAAGGTCAACGTCGCGCTCATCGGCTGCGGCGGGCGGGCCTCCTATGTCCTGCCCACGATGATCCAGGAAGCCGGCGCGAACTGCGTCTGCCTCTGCGATTTGAACGACGCGCGCCTCGCGAAGATGAAGGAGCTCGTCGGGGGCTGCCAGTCGAACCCGGTGCGCCTGGAAAAAGATCACTGCAAGGTGATGGAGGCCAAGGATGTTGACGCCGTCATCATCGCCACGCCGGACAACTGGCACGCGCCGCTTTCCATCCTCGCCTGCCAGGCCGGCAAGGATGTTTACGTCGAGAAGCCGCACTCGCACTGCATCTGGGAGAGCGCGCAGATGGTCGCCGCTGCGAAAAAGTACAACCGCATCGTGCAGGTCGGCACGCAGAACCGCTCGAAGCCCTACAACCTGCAGGCGCGCGAAATCCTCCGCAGCGGCAAGCTCGGCAAGATCGGGCTCGTCAAGGTCTTCAACCTCAAGGATGGCGGCCCGTTCAAGCTCGGCGAGCCCGGCCAGCAGCCAGCGAATTTCGATTGGGACCGCTGGCTCGGCCGCGCGGCGTTGCGCCCCTATCACCAGAAATTATTCGGCTACGGCTGGCACCACTTCTGGGATTTCTGCGGCGGCGACCTGACCGATGACGGCATCCACCAGCTCGACCTCGCGCTGATGATGATGGGCGACCCCGGCCTGCCCAAAAGCGTCCGCGCGCTCGGCGGCCGCTACGTCCACAAGGGCGACGACTCCGAGGTCGCGGATGTCCTCAACATCGCGTGGGACTTCGGCACGTTCGCGATGACGTTCGACATGAGCCAGTATCCCAAGTACATGGTGAAGAACTCCGACGCCATCCGCCGCAAGAGCGTCATTCCCGCGTGGATGCAGAACTCCACGCGCATCGAGATCTACGGTCAGGACCTGTTCATGATCCTCGGCCGCCACGGTGGCGGCTTCGTCGTCGAGAAGGAAAACAGCGAGATCGTCGAGAAGGTGATGGGCCAGGTCGGCGACTACAGTCACTATCAGGACTTCACCGCCAGCGTGCGCAGCCGGAAGAGGCCGAACGCCGACATCGCGATCGCGCACGCCAGCAACGTCACCGCGCACATGGCGAACATCGCCTACCGCCTCGGCAACGTCGCGCTCAACTACGCCGCCGCCACGAACACGTTCGATAATCCCGCGGCGACCGCGCGCATCAAGGACAGCTACCGCAAGGGCTACGAAAT
The DNA here is from genome assembly GCA_903889245.1 of uncultured Lentisphaerota bacterium. GTDB lineage: Bacteria > Verrucomicrobiota > Kiritimatiellia > CAIQIC01 > CAIQIC01 > DP16D-bin41. Next base: position 9,390 of record CAISWQ010000049.1, read on the forward strand.
CCCGGAGCAGGTCTAGGCTCTGCGCCCCATGCCAGCGCCGCGTCCATGCTATAAATGGGAACTGGTGATCCTGTTCTGGTTCGCCTATTTCCTGAACCAGGGCGACCGCCAGATCTTCAACGCGGTGCTGCCGCTGATCAAGGCCGACCTGCACGTGGACGACGTGCAGCTCGGCCTCGTCGCGACCGGCTTCACCTTGATCTACGGCCTGCTGGTCCCGATCGCCGGCTGCCTCGGCGATTTTCTCTCGCGCAAGTGGATCGTCGTGTTGAGCCTGCTCGTGTTCAGCACGGGCACGCTGCTGACCGGCCTCGCCGGCGGAATCGTCGGGTTGGTCCTGTTCCGCAGCCTGACCACCGGCGGCGGCGAGGCCTGCTATTACCCGGCGGCGACCGCGCTGCTCGGCCACCATCACCCCACGACGCGCGCGCAGGCGCTGGGCATCCACCAGACCGCGCTCTACGTGGGCATCATCGTCAGCAGTTGGCTCGCGGCCTTCATTGGCGAGCGCTACGGCTGGCGCGCGTCGTTCTACACCTTCGGCGCGCTCGGCCTGCTGCTCGCGGTGGTGCTCGCGTGGCGGATGCAGAACGACCGCGGCGTCGAGGTCGCCAGCGAGCCAGCGCCCAAGCTGCGCGAGGTGCTCGCGATCGTGCTGCGCACGCCGACGTTCTACTGCTTGAGCCTTGCGTTCGGCTGCATGGTCTTCGTCAACGCCGGCTGGATGACGTGGATGCCGACCTACCTTGTGGAGCGCTTCCACCGGCCGCTGCAGGAGGCAAACCTGCTGGCGATGCTGTGCCACTACGCGTTTGCGTTTCTCGGGGTGCTGGGCGGCAGCCGCCTCGCCGACCAGCTCGCGCCGCGCCGCGCCGCGATCCGCATCGAGCTGAAGGCGCTGGGCCTGTTGCTCGGCGCGCCGTTCATCGCGCTGCTCGGCCTCGCCCCCGGCGCGGTGCTGGTTTACGCCGCGCTCGCCGCCTTCGGCCTGTTCCGCGGCCTCTACGACTCGAACCTCTTCGCCGCGCTGTTCGATGTCGTCCCGCGCCGCTGCCGCTCCTCGGCGACCGGTCTGATGCTGTTCTTCGGGTTCACCATCGGCGCGCTGGCCCCGGTGCTGCTCGGCTTCGTGAAGAAGCACGTCAGCTTGAGCCTTGGCCTCTCCGCGCTGGCGGCGTTCTACCTCGCCGGCGCGCTGCTGATCTTCCTCGCGCGCCAGAAATTCTTCGCCAAGGATTACGCCCGTGTCCAATAACCCGCTCAACATCCTCGCCACCGGCCTGCGGTTTCCCGAAGGCCCGGTCTTCGCGCCCGATGGCGCGCTCTGGTGCGTCGAGCTCAAGGGTGGGGGACTGGCGCGCTGGCAGAACGGCGCACTGACGCGCGTCGCCACCGGCGGCGCGCCCAACGGCGCGGCGGTGGATCGCGCCGGCCGCCTCTGGTTCTGCGACTCCGAGCACAACGCCATCCGCCGGCTCGATCCGCGCACGGGCGCCGTCGCGAGTGTGGTGGAGCGGTTGGACGGCCAGCCGTTCTTCAAGCCCAACGACCTCGCCTTCGACGCCGCCGGTAATCTCGTGTTCTCCTGCCCCGGTGATTCGCGGCAGTCGCCGACCGGCTACGTCTGCTGCCTTGCGTCCGGCGGCGCGGTCAGCGTGATCGCGCGCGAAAAATATTTCCCGAACGGCGTCGCCTTCGTGAATGGCGGCCGCGCGCTGTTGCTCGCCGAAACCTATCGCCAGCGTATCTGGATTGGCGACTGGGACCCGGCCCTCCGTGAGTGGCGCAATCCGCGCCTCTGGGCCACCGAAGTCACGGGCGCGCCCGGCCCCGACGGCATGGCGCTCGGCGCCGATGGGCGGCTCTATGTGGCGGTCTATGGCGCCGGCCAGATCAAAATTTTCGGCGCGGATGGGAAACAGGTCGGCGCGCGCGACCTGCCCGGGAAGAATCCGACCAACTGCGCGTTCGACCCCAGCGGCCGGCTCGGCCTGGTCGTCACCGAGGCCGAGCGCGGCGAACTCTTGAGCCTGCCGGACCTCGGCCCCGGCGTACCGCTGTTCGCACCGGAGTTCTCGAAGGAGGCTCGGCCATGATCGTCGCCGAATTCCTACCCGCCGCGCCCAACCGGCTCTGGCAACTCGCCGGCCAGATGGGCGTGCGCCACGCCATCTGCAAATGCGCGCCGGAACTGACCGGCCTGAAACCGCCTTGGGACCTCGACGCGTTGCGCACCATCCAGCAGCGCTTCAGCGACGCAGGCTTCAAGCTCTACGGGCTGGAAGGCGACCAGTTCGACATGCGCCGCATCAAGCTCGGCCTGCCCGGCCGCGATGAAGACCTCGAGCTCTACTGCCGGCTGCTCCGCAACATGGGCGAGCTGGGCATCCCGCTGCTCTGCTACAACTTCATGGCCGGCATCGGCTGGCATCGCACGCACGGCGGCGTGAGCACCCGCGGCGGCGCGCTCACTTCGCGCTTCGATATCGCCGATGTGCCCGCTTCGCTGACCGAGGCCGGCGAGGTCGGCGAGGAACGGATGTGGGAGAACTACGCGTATTTCATCCGCCGCGTGATGCCGGCGGCGGAGCAGGCCGGTGTGCGCATGGGCATGCACCCGGACGATCCACCGCTGCCCGCGCTGCGCGGCATCGCGCGCATCCTCTACCGGCCGGAAAACTTCGAGCGCGCGCTGGCCCTCGCGCCGAGCCCGAGCAACGGCGTCACCTTCTGCCAGGCCAACTTCAAGCTGATGGGCTGCGACGTGGCCGCGTGGGCGCGGCGGTTCGCAGCGCAGCAGAAAATTTTCTTCGTCCACTTCCGCGACGTGCGCGGCACCGCGCAGCGCTTCGAGGAGACGTTCCACGACGACGGCCCCACCGATATGCCCGCGCTGCTCCAGCTCTACCACGAGCTCGGCTTCGCGGGGCCGGTCCGCGTGGACCACGTCCCGACCATGGCCGGCGAGGCCAACGAGCAGCCCGGCTACGAGGCCCTGGGCCGCCTGTTCGCCATCGGTTACACCAAGGGCGTGATGCAGGCGCTGAAGATTCCGATTGAATAGGAGCATCCATGAACAAAATCATCCCGCTTTTCATGACCGCTTGTGTGGCAGTGAGCCTGCCGGTGGCCGCGGATAATTTTTCGGTCGAGCGGCGCATGGCGGCGCACGGGCCGGAGGTCGTGCTGCGTGATGCCGCCGCGCACACCACGGCGGTGGTGCTGCCGCAGGCCGGTTTCAACTGCTGGCGGTTCACCCTCGCGCAGCCGGGCGCTGCGCCGGTTGAATTCCTCGCCGGTCCCGCCGATCCGGCGGCGCTCGCCACCGGCGGTAGTGGCTTCGGCTGGCCGATTCTCTTCCCGTTTCCGAACCGCGTCGCCAAGGGCGAGTTCACCTTTGGCGGCAAGACCTGTCGCTTCCCGCTGCGGCCGGGGATGGGCCACGCCATCCACGGTTTTGCCAACACGCAACCGTGGCGCGTCACCGCCACCGGCACGCGGGACGGCGCGAGCGTCACCGGCGTCACCGACACCGACTCGAACCCGGCGCTCAAGCAGCATTGGCCGTGGCCGTGCCGGCTGACGGTCACCTACACGCTGAACGGCCTCACGCTGACGATGACGGCCGTCGCGGAGAACCTCGGCAAAGAGCCGATGCCGTTCGGCTTCGGCATCCATCCCTATCATCCGCTGCCGCTGACCGCGGCCGGTTCGCGCGCCGCGTGCGAGATCAAGGTGCCGTGCCAGGAACAGATGGAACTGACGCCCGACTGCATCCCGACCGGCAAACGGCTGCCGGCGACCACGTGGCGCGACTTCCGTGCGCTCGGCACTAACACGCTCGACGATGTCTTCACCACGACGACGGTGGAGGCGAACGGCTCCGCCTGCGTGCTGCGCGATCCCGCCGCGCAGTGGGAGGTGACGATGCGTGCCGACGCGGCCTTCCGGCATTGGGTCGTCTATGCGCCGGGCAAGCGCAGCGTCGTCTGCTTCGAGCCCTATACATGTGTCACCGACGCTTTCAATCTGTACGCCCGCGGCGTCAGCGATACCGGCTTCGCCACGCTCGCACCCGGCCAGCCCTGGCGCGGTACGGTCACGATGAGCGTCCGGCAGACGAGTCCGACGCGGGAGAAATAATAATGGGTTGCCGACTTGACCAATCAATTTTCCAAGGCTTGGAAAAAAACACGCGGAATTTTCCAGGCCTCGGAAGAATTTCCGTGAGAAATCCACCCCCGGCGGGCCAGTTTTCCAAGGCTTGGAAAAAACGGCGGATGGGTTTCCAATCCTCGGAAGCGGCTCGGCAAGCCTCGCCCTCCACGTTCTGGCTGGAGGGCGGCGCGTTGCGCCGCCGTACGGCCAAAATGTGGACAGAAAAACTGGAGCAGGCCGGCGGCAACTTTTTCTGTCTTCAATCTTTCTGTCCACCTTTTCACGCGGTGGAAAAACAAGCGGTTTTGGGGTCCAGTCATTGGAGCAGGTAGCGCGGAAGGCAGGAGCAACATGAAGAGCATGATCATCATCAGGTTGGCGGGGTTGCTGGCGACGCTGGCGCTTGGGTCTGCGCGAGCAGCGGCGCCGGGGCTCAAGGCCGGGGCGGCGGCGGTGGATGTCTCGCCGCAGGAGTTCCCGCTGAACATGCCCGGCGGGTTCAGCGCGAACATGGCCGAGGGCTGCCACGATCCGCTCCACGCCCGCGCGCTGGTGCTGGATGATGGTGTGACGGCGCTCGGCATCGTCGTGGTGGATAACCTCGGCGTCACGCGCGAGGTGTGCGACGAGGCGAAGGCGCTCGCCGCCCAGCGTTGCGCGCTCAAGCCGGAGCACGTGCTCGTGTGCGCGACGCATACGCACAGCGCGCCCGCCTCGAACTCCACCAACGGCCCGGCCCCGGCGGTCGCCTATCGCAAGCTGCTGGTCGCGGGTATCGCGGAGGCGCTGGTGCGCGCGCACGCTGCGCTGCGGCCGGCCGCCATCGGCGTCGCCGCGCAGCCGCTGCCGGAGGAGGTATTCAACCGCCGCTGGTATCTCAAGCCCGGCAAGATGCCGCTCAATCCGTTCGGCAAAATGGACCAGGTGAAGATGAATCCCGGCACCAGCCCCGACGTGCTTGATCGCCCTGCCGGCCCGACCGATCCCGATGTCACCATCCTCGACGTGCAGGAAGCTAAGGGTCGCCGGCCACTTGCGCTGCTGGCCAACTATTCCCTGCATTACGTTGGCGCCACGCCGCGGGGCAAGGTTTCGGCCGATTACTTCGGCGAGTTCGCGCGCCTGATGCCCTCGCGCGTCGGCGGCGACACGAACTTCGTCGCCATGATGTCCAACGGTACCTCCGGCGACATCAACAACATCCCGTTCCTCGTCACGCGCCCGCCGCGCGAGCCGTTCGAGCAGATCCGCATCGTCGCCGGCAAGGCGGCGGACGCCGCGTGGCTCGCGCGCCGGAAGATCGAGAAGCACGCGACGAGCGCGAAGCTCGGCATGGTCCAGCGCGAGCTGACGCTGCGCCTGCGCCGGCCGACCACGGAGCAGCTCGCCGAGGCCAGGGCCGTGCTCGCGGTCAAGGGCCAGGCCGAGCAGGAAAAATTGCCGCGGCTGGCGGAGCACTACGCGCGCAACGTCGTCGCCGCCGCCGACCGCAAGGAAGACACCTTGAGCGTCCAGTTGCAGGCCCTCCGCATCGGCGACTTCGCGATCTGCGCGATTCCTTTCGAAGTGTTCGCCGAGATCGGGCTGGACCTGAAGCGGCGCAGCCCGTTCCCGCGCACCATGGTCATCAGCGAGGCCAACGCGCGGCACGGCTACCTGCCGACGCCCGCGCAGCACAAACTCGGCGGCTACGAAACCTGGCTCGGCACCAACAAGGTGCAGGAGGACGCCTCCGACCTGATCACCGCCCAGTTGCTGGAGATGCTGAAGGAGCTCGCCAAGCTATGAAAATTTTCATCACCACAGGGCTGCTGGCCCTGTCGCTGTTGTCGGCGCGCGGCGCCGGGAGCGGGCCGCTGGCGATTCCCACGTTCCACTGCCTCGGCCTCTACTGGTCGCCGCCGGGCGGCGCGGCGGGCAAAGACGTGCTGGTGCGTTATCGCCCGCAAGGCGCCGCCGGGTGGAAGACCGGTCTGCCGCTGCGCTACAACCCGATTGAGAAAACCGAGGAAGACCTGACCGACTACCGCGGCAGCCTGGTCCACCTCGCGCCGGCGACGACCTTTGAGATCGAGCTGACGCTGGCCGGTACGCGCACGACCACCAACCTGATGGCGACGACATGGAGCGAGAAGTTTCCCGAGGGCGCCGTGGTGCGCGTGGCCAGCGGCAACGCGCCGCTGGCGATCACCGAATCCGGCACACCCGGCGCATGGCGGGTTTATGACGGCCGCGGCGCGACGCTCGACGTGCGCCACCAGCACGACGCCTGTATCACGATCAACGCCTCGAATGTCATCGTGCGCGGCTTCGTGCTGAAGGGTGCAGGCGCGGCGGGCAACACCAAGAAGGGCATCATCGGCGCGATCCGCATCGAGGGCGGCCGCGACATCGTTATCGAGGACTGCGACATCAGCGACTGGGGCCGGCTCAATCCGAAGACGGGCTTCGGCTTCGACTACGACGCCGCGCTCTTCTCGAACTGCAAGACGCTGCGGCGGCTGATCGTCCAGCGCTGCAAGCTGCACCACCCGACCTACGACGGCAGCACGTGGTATGAGCCCAAGTACCCGACGCACACGATGGGGCCGCAGTACATCTCGCTGTTCAACGCTGGCGGCAACCACGTCATCCGCTACAACGAATGCTTCTCCGATCTCGAGCACATGTGCAACGACGGCATTGGCGGCGGCAGCAACGGCAGCTACCAGGGTGCGCCCGGTCCCGACTCCGACATCTACGGCAACCTCGTCAGCCATTGCTGGGACGATGGCCTCGAGGTCGAGGGTGGCAGCCGCAACGTGCGTGTGTGGGGCAACTACATCACGCAAAGCATGATGATGATCGGCAACGCGGCGTGCTCGATCGGGCCGCTCTACATCTGGAACAACGTCGTCGCGCGCAGCCAGTGGCAGCCCGACATGCACGGCGGCTATTTCCTGAAGATGGGCTACGCCGGCAGCGAGGACTGGATGACCGGCCACCAGTATATTTTCCACAACACGCTTTTCCGCTCCGATGAATATCTGCCGACCGGCGGTCTTGGCGGCAACCGCATCGTCAAGCACACTGTCTCGCGCAACAACATCCTGCACATCCGCGACGGGAAGGGCAAAGGCCATAGCGCCAGCGAAGCGCAGCAGAATAGCGACAATAGCTTCGACTACGACCTCTTCAACGGCAAGGTGCCGGAGGGGAGCGAGGCCCATGGCGTGCGCGGCGAGCCGCGCTATGTGGCGGGCGCGGGCTTCGATGCCGCGGCGCGGACTGGCAATTTCCAGCTCGATCCCGCCAGCCCCGGCGTGGGCGCCGGCGAGCCGCTGCCCAATTTCAGCAGCGGCTACACGGGCCAGAAGCCCGACATCGGTGCGCACCAGCGTGGCGCGCCGCCGATGAGATTCGGTGTCGCTGCCCGCGAGCCGTGAAGCGGGCCTGAAAAGAATTAGACGATGGAGAAGATATGAAAAAAATCATTCCTGCCCTGACGATAGCCGGCCTGATGCTGACGGGCGCGTTCGCGACTGAAGGCGGCGCGAAGCTGCCGCCGAAGGAGAAGTTCCATCTCTACTTGCTGATTGGCCAGTCCAACATGGCCGGACGCGGCAAGCTCACGTACGCCGAGGCGGTTTCGACGGACCGCATCCTGAAATTTTCCAAGGAGAACGCGTGGACGCCGGCCACGGAGCCGCTGCACTTCGATAAGTCGGTGGCGGGCGCGGGTATCGGCATGAGCTTCGCCCGCGTGATGGCGGACGCCGCGCCGGATGTGACGGTGGGCCTGATTCCCTGCGCCGTCGGCGGCACACCGCTGGACCGCTGGGGCAAAGGCGGCGACCTCTATAAGCAGGCGGTGGTGCGCGCCAAGCTCGCGATGAAGGACGGCACCTTGAAGGGCATCCTCTGGCACCAGGGCGAGTCCGACGCCGGCAGCGAGGAGAAAGCGCGCAGCTATGGCGAGCGTCTGGCGAAGATGGTCGCCAGTCTGCGCGCCGAACTGGGCGCGGGCGAGGCGCCCTTCGTCGCCGGCAAGCTGGGCGAATTCCTGAAGCGCGCGGACAAGTCCGGCAAACCGAGTTGCTGGCCGGTGGTCAATGAGCAGATCGGCGCGCTGCCGCAGCGCGTCGCCCGCGCCGCCGCGGTCGAGTCCACAGGCCTGAAGGACAAAGGCGACGGCGTCCACTTCGATACGCCGGCGCTGCGCGAATTCGGCAAACGTTACGCCGCCGCCATGCAGCAACTGCAAAAGGGGAAGCCATGAACACCGCCAAAGGTTTTGATCTGACCGGCCGTACCGCGTTGGTGACCGGCTCCTCGCGCGGCATCGGGCGCGCGATTGCGCTCGGTCTCGCCGAACAGGGCGCGGTCATCGCCCTGCACGGCACGAAGGCGGGTAAGGCGCTCGACGAAGCACTCGCCGCGGCGCAGAAGCTCGCGCCCAAGAGCGTCGCCGTGATCGGCGACCTCGCCAGCGGCGCCGCCGCGCAGAAAATTGTCACCGACGCCATCACCGCGCTGGGCCAGCTCGATATCCTCGTGGCCAACGCCTCGGTCCAGATCCGCAAGCCGTGGGCCGCGGTGACGCAGGCCGAGGCCGAGCACCAGATGCAGGTGAATTTCCACTCCACGCTGCGGATGATCCACGCCGCCGCGCCCGGCATGCAGCAGCGCCAGTGGGGCCGCATCCTGACCATCGGTAGCGTGCAACAGGTCCGCCCCCACCCGGACATGATCATCTACGCCGCCAGCAAATCGGCGCAGGAGAACATGGTCCGCAACCTCGCCAAGCAGCTCGGCCCCGACGGTATCACGGTCAACAACCTCGCGCCCGGCGTCATCCTGACCGACCGCAACGCCGACGCGCTCGCCGACGAGGCGTACGCCGAGCGTGTCCGCCAGGTGATTCCGCTGCGCACGTTCGGCGAGGCGGGCGATTGTGTCGGCGCGGCGCTGCTGCTCTGCTCCGACGCCGGCCGTTATATCACCGGTGTGGACCTGCTCGTGGATGGCGGCATGGGGCTGCGATGAAAGCACCGCTGGTCATCAGCTTGCTCGTCAGTTTGTTCCCGCTGGCCACGGTGCTGGCGGCGGACGAAACTCCGCGCACGACGCAGCAGGCCGTGGAGCAGGCGCACGCGGAAACCTGGAGCAAGCGCATTGACCGGCACGGGATCATGCTCGACTACGTCGGCGAATTGCCCACACCCGAAGACTGCGCGCTCGGGCGGCCAAATGCGATTGGCTGGTGGAGCCCGATCGAGAACGGGCCGATGTTCACCGGCCTGTATCTGCCGGCGATGTGCGAGCGCGCCCGGCGCAGCGGCAGCGCCGGGGACAAGGCCAACGCGCGCCGGCTCGCGGAGGGCCTCGTGAAGTGCGCCTCGGTTTCCGATGTGCCCGGCATGATCGTACGGGGTCTGGGCACGGACGACCGCTGCCATTATCCGCTCGGCTCCGACGACCAGACGCATCCGTGGTTCCTCGGCCTGCACGCCTACTGCATGAGCGGCCTGCCCTCCGAAGCGGAGCGCGCGCTCATCGTGCAGAAGATGCAAGAGGTCGCCACCGTGCTGGAGTCCACCGGCTGGAAATGTCCCTGCGACGGTGCGTTCAAGAAAGAGTTTCGCGGTGGCTTCCAGGGCCATCTGTTCCGCGACGCCGTCCGCTATCTCCACATGCTCCGCATCATGGCCGAGGTGACGGGTGATAACGTCTGGCTCGAACGTTACCGGAGGGCCGCCGCCGAGCGGCCGGCCAAGAGCGAAAAAACGCGCGCCGCAATCTGCGCCGCCGGCTATGACCTCGACCGCGAGGCGATCAAGGGCCTCACCGAGTACCAGCAATGGATCTACGTCGGCTCGCAGGCCGCGCTGGCGCGCCTCGCCACGCTGGAAACCGACGCCACCCTCCGCGCGCGCTATCGCGCCGGCCTGGCCGCCAACACGCGGCAGTCCCTCGCCGCCATCGAGGCCAGCCGTGAGTTCGACAACAACGACACGAAAGTTTTCGGCAACTCCCACTGGCGGGAGGTCTACACGACGTGGTTCCCGCAAACGACGCAGGCCGAAGCCAAGCGCCTCTCGGAGACCGGCGACAAGGTGAAGCGCGGCGAGCGGAAGCATTACGAATCCCGCTATATGAGAAATCCGCTCGCGGCGGCGGCCATCGTCGCGCTTGCCGGCGACGGCACCGGCCGCGACGCCATCGAGCGCGCGCTGCGCCACTACGACTATTCGAAGCTCAAGATGTCGGAATTTTTCTTTGCCGAATGCGCCTACTACGCGCTGCCAGCTAAACCATGAGCGCCATCATGACAATGCAGTGTTCCAAGGATTGGCAGCCCAAGGCTGCCCGTCTCGCAAAGCTCGGCTGGAAAGTGGAACCGCCGGTTTTCCAGGCCTTGGAAAATCTCACGGAAATTTTTCCGGGCCTTGGAAATTTCGCCGTGGTTTTTTCCGGGGCCTGGAAAAATTCCAGCCGGTTTTTCCAAGGCTTGGAAAACGACGTAGCGCCGCTGCGCCCTCCCACTGGAGGGCGGCGTGTCACGCCGCCGCAACAGCAGGAAACCGCAGAGTGGATGAATGGACAACATGACTAGACACGTGCTTTTGCTGTTGGGCGGGTTGCTGCTCGCGGGGCCGGCAGCGGGCGCGGAGAACCTGCTGCGCAACGGCTCGTTCGAGGGCGGGCTGCTTTACTGGCACGGGATCACCACCAACCAGCAACTGGTCCGCGACGCGCGCGTCGGCGAATTCGCGCTGCGGCTCCAGAAGGGCGTGATGAGCGCGCCGTTCGTCTGCGAGCGCGGGCAGAAGTACACGGTCAGCTTTTTCGTGAAGGCGGAGCAGCCGTGCAAGGTGGAGGTGCAGATGCCGGCCAGCGCGCGCGAGGAGTCGCAGCGGGCCAAACGGCTGTGGACGCGCGAGGCCGCGCAGTCGGCGGCGGTGGGCACGGACTGGCGGCGCGTGTCGTTCACGTGGCCGGCGAATATTCCGCAAAGCGGCTTCTGGCCGCAGCCGCATTACCTGATCCAGATCGAGCCGCGCGGCGGCGCGATCATCGTGGATGGCGTCACCGTGGTCGCGGGCGAGCAGGGCACCGGGGACTATGTGCCGCGCCGCGCGCTGGAGATCGTCGCGGAGTGCCCTGATCTGCCGGGCTACGAGGGCGCGCAGGCTAATCTGTTTGAGAAGGGTGCGACGGTGCGCGTGACGGCGCACGTCTCGAATCCCGGCGCGGCGGAGCGCGCGGCAACGGTGCGCTGGCAGTTGTTCGACTATGAGGGAGAGCGGCCCGTGGGCGCACCCGTGGTGAAGCAGGTGACCATGGCGGGCGGCAAGACGATCAGCGCGACCGTCCCGCTCAAGCTTGCCGCGTCCGGCTGCGTGCTGGCGCGGGTCAGCATTTTCGATGTATCCAGCATACACACCAAGGGACCAACGAGAATTGATGTTTCGGAAATCCCTCTCACTTCTTTGCCCTATCCGAAGGCCGCGCCCAAGCCGGACTGGCGCGAGCGGTTCGGCGGTTCGTTCGCGGGCGGGCTGGGGATGCTGGAAAAATTCCAGAAGCTCGGCTTCGGCTGGATCCGCTGGCGGCCGCACATGAACGGCGCGGACCACTGGCCAAAGGAAAACGAACCGCTGCGTTTCTTCGACCAGGAGCTTGTTGAGCAGGAGGCGCACGGTTGCTCGACGCACTGCGTCCTCTATCCGCCGCCGAAGTGGATCATGGAGCCAGGCCATCCGCTGCCCAAGGACATGCGTTGGGCCGCCGACGACCCGCGGTGGGGTGAGCTCACCGTGGAGACGACGTGGGACAAGTTCGTGAAGGCCGTCGTTACGCATTACAAGGGCCGCTCGCTGATCTATGAAATCGAAAACGAGCCGGAACTCGACAAGTGGGACACGCACAAGGAGCAGTACGCGCAGTTCACGCTCCGCACGGCGCGGCTGATCCGGCAGACCGACCCGCGGGCGAAAATCATGCTCAACAATCTCTACAGCATCCCCAGCGCGCTCAACACCCTGATCTTCAAGGCGGGCGGGCTGAAGCACATTGACGTGGTGTCGTGGCACGACTATCACGCGGGCTGGCTGACCGACGCGAACGGCATCAAGCGGATGCGGCAGAACCTTGACGAGGCCGGCGGGCAGCATGTGGAAATCTGGTTCAATGAGGGCTGGGCGTTTTCCAATACCGCGGTGGATGAGCCGCCGGCCTGCACGGGCCTGACCAGCGTGCAGAGCTGTCACGCGATCATGAACTCCGTCGCGGAGATGAGCGTGGCGGGGCAGCAGAAGACGATCCTGTTCCACACCGGCTACGAGCGGCACGGCATGAGTTTCTGGGACTATAGCGGGCCGGGGACGATGCTCTGGGATTGGTATAACTTCCCGCTGCCGCTCGTCGCCGCGTGGAATGTGTTGGCGCACCACATCGGCGTCAGCACGGCGGTGGGCTTCGTGCGTCCGCCCGGCGCGAACCTCTGCATTTTCGATGACCAGCGCAACGGGCGCGGCGTGGTGATCGCCTACGCCGACCGCGAGGCGAAGGCCGATGCCGTGCTTGAGCTGCCTGATTGCGGCGCGCCGCTGGTGGCCGAGGACCTCATGGGCAACGCCGCGCCCGCGCCCAAGCAACTCGTGCTTTCCAAGACCGGGCGGCCGGTGCTCCTCTACTCGGAGGCGAAAACCGCGGGCCGCGTGTTCCTAGAGAAACTCGCGCCGCTCGACCGCAAGCACGCTGGGTTCGTCGCGCAGGCGGGCGGCGGCGCGGTGACGTGGCGGCTGCCGCCGGTGTGGGAAGGCGCGGCGAAAGGCTCGCCCGAAGGCAGCAGCGTGCTCGCCGATGGGAAGACCATCTGGAAGCTCGAACAAATCTGGCCGCCGGAGCCGCGCAAACCGGCGAACTATCACCCGATGATTTGGAAGGGCACGGCGTGGACCGTGGCCGAGGGCGGCTTCGGCGGGCAGCCCGGCGCGAGCCTGAAGGACAACGCGCTGTCGCTCGAAACGCGCGCGGCGCACGGGCCGCCGCCGCAGCGCCGGTATTGCGCGCTGGTGTTCATCGCGCCGCAGACCGGCCGTTACCAACTCGCCGGCACGGTTGCCATGCGCATCTGGGACGGCAAGCAGAAGACGACGCTGCGCGTGTTGCGCAAGAACGCGTCCGACGCCCTCGAGGTCGGGAAGCTCGTCATTGCCCATACCGCGACGGAGAAGCTGGACCTGCCCGCGCTCGAACTGAATGCCGGCGATGAACTCGTCCTGCTGCCGGAGATCGAGGGCATGTTTGCCGGCGGCTCGTGCAAGCTAGTGGATCTTTCGATCACCAAGCTCCCATAAACAGAAAAGAAGCACCTTGTTAATCATCCACAATGAAAGGAAACCCATGAGCACCGAACCCAAGCAACCGAGTCTCCTCCAGCAGGAGGCGAAAATGATGAAGCTGGAGAAATTGATCCAGCAGCGCGAGGCGATCTCCACCAAGGAATTCCCCGTGCCGGTCAAGGAACTGCTCCAGCGCTACGAGCAACTCTATACCGGCGCGATCAGCGATGTGCTGCGCGAGTTCTGCCTGCTGGAGCAGTCGCTGCCCGGCCATCTGCGGTCGCTGCGCGATAGCGACGTGGTCGCCGGTATCGCCTTTACCGTGAAGAGCGCGCCGAACGTCAAGATCACCGGAGAGATGACCTTCCGCACGCAAATGCTCGACGAGATGGGCGCGGACACGTTCGTGGTGTGGGACACCTCGAATGACGAGCGCGCGACGCTTTGGGGCGGCGTGATGACGGCGACGGCGTACGGCAAGGGCGTGCGCGCGGCGTGCATTGATGGCGGCATCCGCGACACGAAGCAGATTCTGGAGAAGCCGTTCCCGGTCTATTACAAGTACCGCAGCCCGAACGGCTCGCTCGGCCGCTGCCTGATCACGCACTACCAGGTTCCGATCAAGATCGGCGACGCGGTCATCCGGCCCGGCGACGTGATCTTCGCGGACTGCGATGGCGTGCTGTGTGTGCCGCGCGACATCGCCTATGACGTGCTCGTCCGCGCCGAGGAAATCCGCGCCAACGAGAAGAAAATCTTTGGCTGGGTTGCCGAGGGCCAGAGCATCCACCAGATCACCGAGAAAGGCGGCTACTTCTAGGCGTGGACAGAAAAATAAAGAGGGCTGGCAGAAAGATGACGGACAGAAAAATAAGGCAAGCAGGCTGGAGCAGACACCATGAGACCTAGTTCCAGTTTTTCTGTCTCCGGTTTTTCTGTCCACCTCACGCCCTTGCGCTGGCTGATTCTGGGGCTGCTGTTCCTGTCCACGGTGATCAACTATGTGGACCGGCAGGCGCTCTCGGTGTTGCTGCCGACGCTGCGCAAGGAACTGGGCCTCTCCAGCGAGGACTACGGGCTCATCACGACGATCTTCCTGGCGGCCTACACCATCGCGCAGATTCCGGCGGGGATGTGGATTGACAAGATCGGCACGCGGCTGGGCTTCTGCATCTCCATCGTCGGCTGGTCGCTGGCGGCGATCCTGCACGCCTTCGTGCGCGGGCCGGTGGGGCTGATGGTCTGCCGCTGCCTGCTCGGCGTGACCGAGGCGGGCAACTGGCCGGCGGGCACCAAGGCCGTGGCGCAGTGGTTCCCGCAGAAAAGCCGCGCGCTGGGGATGGCGGTGTTCGATAGCGGCTCGGCGGTCGGCGCGGTGCTCGCTCCGCCGCTGGTCGCCTTCCTCGCGTTACATTTCGGTTGGCGCGCGGCCTTTGTCGCGACCGGCGTGCTGGGCTTCGTCTGGCTCGCGGGCTGGCTCGTCGTCTATTTCGCACCACAGAATCATCCGTGGCTCTCGGAGGAGGACCGCGCCAGGGTGCTGGAGGAGGTTGGTCCCGCGCCCAAGCCCGCCGGGTTCGCGGCGCCGCTCCGGCGCATCATCGGCCAGCGCGCGCTCTGGGGCCTGATGCTCACGCGCATGGTCGCGACGCCGGTCTGGTGGTTCTACGTCTTCTGGCTGCCGGACTATTTCAGCAAGGGCCGCGGCTTTTCGCTGGTGGAGATCGGGCTCTATGCCTGGATCCCCTACCTGACGGTGGACCTCGGCAAGATGTGCGGCGGCACGCTCTCCGACAGGCTGCTCGCGCGCGGCCGGAGCGCGACGTTCGCGCGCAAGAGCGTGATGCTCGCCGGCGCGCTGGCGATGCTGTGCGGCATCATGGTCGCGGGTGCGCCCAACGCCGCCGCGGCCATCGCGTGGACCTGTGTGGCGACGTTCGGCTTCGGCATGTGGAGCGCGAACATCCTCGCGCTGCACGCGGATATTTTCCCGGCGGAGACGATGGGCACGGCGGTCGGCTTCACCCTAATGGCGGCGAGCCTCGGCGGCGCGCTGTTCACCTACACGGTGGGCAAGGTGGTGGATCACGTCGGCTACGCGCCGGTGTTTTGGGCGGTGGGACTGCTCGCCTTGATGGCCTGCTTCGGGCTGTTCTTCCTCGTCGGGCGAGCGGAGCGCATCCGGGAAACATAGAAAAGGTGACAACATGAACATGCAACAAGGTTGGCCCTGGCTGCTGATGTTGGCGGTGTGCGGCTGCGCCACGCTGCGCGGCCCGCGGATCAACAGCGCGCCGGACCGGGCACAGACGCCGCTCCATCCGGGGCTCAAGCAACTCGGCGTACTCACGCCGCGTAGCGTGAACGAAATCCGCGGGTCCAACTGGACGCTGGGCTGCGAGACGCTCGACCGCGACTTCGCGGACTATCAGCAGTACAAGGGATACCTCGTACCTCTTGGTATCAAAACCATCCGCCTGCAAGGCGGCTGGGCCAAGACGGAGAAGGTCAAGGGCACGTACCATTTTGCCTGGCTGGACCGGATCGTGGACGATGCGCGCGGGCGCGGCCTGAACATCCTGCTGGAAACCGACTACGGCAATCCGCAGTACGAGGGCGGCGGCGGCGCGGACCTTGCCGGCGGTTTCCCGACTTCGGAGGCGGCGCTCGCCGCGTGGGACCGGTGGGTCGAGGCGCTGGCCACCCGCTATAAGGGCAAAGTGCGCGACTGGGCGATGTGGAACGAGCCGGACATCAACAAAAAGCACAAGCCGGAGGACATCGCCGCGTTCAACATCCGCACGGCGGAGATCATCAAGCGCGTGATCCCGGAGGCGCGCATCGCCGGGCTCTCGCTGGCGAGTTCGAGCCCGAAGCTGCTGGAGAGCTGCCTGAAGGCGCTCGCGGCGCAGGGCAAGGTGGACCTCTTCCACTGGTTCATCTACCACGGCTACGAATACAATCCCGACAAATCCTACCCGAAGGTCGAGGAGTTGAAGGCAACGCTGGCGCAGTACTCGACGCAGGCCAGAATGCGGCAGGGCGAGAACGGCTGCCCCTCGGAGACGGCGGCGAGGTTCGCGCTCTCCAAGCATCCGTGGACGCAGTTCAGCCAGGCCAAGTGGGACCTGCGGCGGATGCTCGGCGACCTCGGCCACGACGTGGAGTCGGCGGTCTTCACCATCTGCGACTTCAACCACACCGGCCGCGAGATCAACCGCAAGGGCCTGCTCCACGCGACCGCCGATAAAAAGGTGGACGGCATCAAGCTCGCCTACTATTCGGTGCAAAATTGTGTCAGCGTGTTCGATGACGCCCTCGAGCGCATCAAGGAACCCGCCCTTACGGTGACCTACGACAAGAGCACTGCGCAGTTCGCCTACCGGAGCAAGGCGGGCCAGAACCTGATCGTGCTCTGGGATAACTCCGGCACGCCCGACGATGCCTTCCTCACGCGGCCGGCACAGGTCGTGGTCAAGGGCCTCGCTTTCCATGAGCCGGTCTGGGTGGACCTGGTTTCGGGGCGCGTGTTCGAGCTTCCAGCCGGCAACATCACGCGCACCGGCGAGGCCATCAGCTTCAGGGATGTGCCGCTCTACGACGCGCCGGTGCTGATCGCGGAGCGAAGCCTCCTGCCACTCGCGCAGAAGGGCGCGCCATGAGCTCTTTTATTCACGACGATTTTCTGCTGACGACGCCCGCCGCGCGGCGGCTCTACCACGAGCACGCGGCGGGCCTGCCGATCCTTGACTATCACAATCACCTGAACGCGCGGGAGCTGGCCGACGACCGCCAGTTCGAAAACATCACGCAGCTCTGGCTGGCGACCGATCCCTACAAGCATCGCGTCATGCGCCTGGCCGGCGTGCCGGAGCAACTCATCACCGGCGATGCCAGCGACCGCGAAAAGTTTGCCGGGTGGGCGGCCACCGTGCCGCAGACCCTCGGCAATCCGCTGTTCCACTGGACCGCGCTGGAACTGCAACGCTACTTCGGCATCAGTGAGACGCTCTCAACGGCGACGGTCGGCCGCATCTGGGACCAGTGCAACGAGCGATTGCGGTCGCCGGAGTTTACGGCGCGCGCACTGCTCGCCCGCGCCAAGGTCGAGTGCCTCTGCACAGCCGAGCCGCTTGAAGCCGACCTTGCGCCGTACGCCAGGCTCGCGCGGTCGGATTGCAAAACGCGCATGCTGCCCTCGCTGCGCGATGCCGAGGCCCCCGACACCGCGCGGCTGGATGAATTTCAGCGGCTCGGCTGCCGGCTGGCCGATCACGCGGTCAACAGTTTTGACTCGGCCGTGCTGTGGGCCTGCGCGCGCGAGTACGCGCAGCGCGGCTGGAGCCTGCACCTGCACATCGGCGCGCAGCGCGAGACCAGCACGCGCCTGCGCCGGCTCGCCGGACCCGCCGGCGGCTACGCCACGATCGGCCACGCCTGCGATATCGCCGGCCTCTGCCGCTTCCTCGATGGCTTGGAACAGGAAGGCTGCCTGCCGCGCACGGTCCTCTACACGCTCCATCCCGCCGACTATGCCGCGTTCGCGACGCTGACCGGCTCGTTCGCCGAGGATGGCGTGCGCGGAAAAATCCAGTTCGGCCCGGCGTGGTGGTATAACGACCACGCGCTCGGCATCCGCCAGCACCTCGACGCGCTCGCGCACTACGGGCTGCTCTCGACGTTCATCGGCATGACCACCGATTCGCGGTGCCTGCTCTCGATGAGCCGCCACGAGTATTTCCGCCGCGTGTTCTGCGCGTGGCTCGGCGAGAAGGTGGCAGCCGGCGAGCTGCCGGCGGATTTAGGCGCGCTGGTCCGCGCCGTCTGCTATGAAAACGCGCGCGAGTGGCTGATGCAGAAGCGGACAGAAAAATGAGAGACAGAAAAATCACAGAAAGACCGCCAAGAGATCTGCCCGGTTTTTCTGTCCACCAGAGGGAGAAAAAATCATGAGTGAGAGTTTCTTCAAAGGCAAAGTGGCGGTCGTCACCGGCGCGGGCGGGACGCTGTGCTCGGCGGTGGCGGTGGAGCTGGCGCGGCGCGGCGCCTTGGTCGCGCTGCTCGGCCGGACGGCGGCGAAGCTGGAGCCGGTCGCCGCGACCATCCGCGCGGCCGGCGGCGTGGCGCTGCCCGTCAGCGCGGATGTCACCGACGCCGCGGCGCTGACCGCGGTCAGCCGGGCCATCGCCGCGGAACTCGGCCCGTGCGAGCTGCTCATCAACGGCGCGGGCGGCAACCAGGCCGACGCCGTCACCACGCTCACCGAGTTCGCGCCCGCCGAGCTGGCAGGCGCGCCGGATACGCGCGGCTTCTTCAACCTCGCGCCCGACCGCTTCCTCGATGTGATCCGCGCGAACACGATGGGCACGGTGCTTCCCTGCCAGATTTTCGGACGCGGTATGGCGCAGCGCGGCGGCGGCGCGATCCTGAACTTCGCCTCGATGAACAGCTACCGCCCGCTCTCCCGCGTGCCCGCCTACGGCATGGCCAAGGCCGGCGTGGTCAGCTTCACGCAATGGCTCGCCACCTACCTCGCGCCCGCCGGCGTGCGCGTCAACGCCGTCGCGCCCGGCTTCTTCCTCAACGACCGCAGCCGGAAAATCCTGCTGACACCCGAGGGCGGCCTGACCGCGCGCGGCCAGAACGTGCTGAACCACACGCCGCAGAAACGCTTCGGCGAGGCGCAGGATTTACTCGGCGCCGTCTGCTGGCTGCTCGATGGCGAGGCCTCCGGCTTTGTCACCGGCATCACCCTCCCCGTGGATGGCGGCTTCCTGGCCTCTTCAGGAGTCTGAATATGAAACAACCAGTTCCAAGGATTGGAAACGCGGCGCATGGTTTTTTCCAAGCATTGGAAAAAGGCGGGTGGAGCGTGACCTCCGGGCACGCTTTGAACGCGCCCGGAGGTCGCGTTCCACCTGTTTCGCTGCGCTTTTTCCCAAGGCTTGGAAAAATTCCGACATTTTTTTCCAAGGCTTGGGAAAACGGCGGTCGATTTTTCCAAGGCTTGGAAACGGCGGTGAGCGTCTGGCTGGTGGCCGCGTTTTTTTCCACGGCGGTGTGCGGCGCAACGGTTTTTGTCAGTCCGCAGGGCGATGATGCGGCGGCGGGGACGGCGGCGGCGCCGGTGCGTACGCTGCCGCGCGCGCAGGAGCTGGCGCGCGGTCTGGTCCGGGACATGCGCGGCGACGTGGTGGTCAGCCTCGCGCCGGGCGCGTACCGGCTGACGCGGACGCTGGCGTTCACCGAGGCGGACTCCGGCCGCCACGGCGGCCGCGTCATCTGGCGCAGTGCCGCGGGGCCGGGGCAGGCGCGGCTGCTGGGCAGCCAGGTGCTGACCGGCTGGCAGCCGCATCGCGACGGCCTCTGGAAAATCGCGCTGCCGCCAAAGACGGTCTGCCACACGCTCTATGAAAACGGCCGGCGCGTACACAAGGCGCGGTTCCCCAACTACGAATGTGAGGCTGATTTTCCGACGGCGCTCGGCCGCTATCTGGTCTCGGTAAGTGGCACATCGAAACGCACCGACACAAAGTTGGAGCGGCCCAAGGGTCCGAGCTGGCTTGCGTTCCGGCCGGAGGAGGCACCGCCGGTGACCACGGTGACGAAGATGAAGATCCAGCTTTATCCCGGCGGCAAATGCGACTGGTCGCGGGAGATTCATCCCATCGCCGCGGTGGAGGTCCAGAGCAACCGGCTGGTGCTGGCCGATACGCCGGTGTTCGGCATCGGCGCGGGCGCGCGGTACTTTCTGGAGGACGAGCTTGGTTTCCTGGATGCGCCCGGCGAATTTTTTCTGGATGAGCCGGCGCACACGCTCTACTACAAACCGGTGGGGCAGGGGCATCCCGACCAACTGGGCATCGCCTATCCGTGCATCAGCCGCATGATCCAGATGCAGGGCCGGTCGCGCACGCAATGCGTGGAGAACATCGTGCTGGACGGGCTCGCGCTGGAGGAGACGGACGATGCGCCGCCGCGCCCGATCTGGGCCTATGAGGGGCTGCACGATGGCGCGCTGGTCTGGCTGCATAACGCGGCGCGCGTCGAGGTCCGCAATTGTCACCTCAAGAACGGCGGCCGCAGCGGCGTCATGCTGATCGGCCACAACGTGGGCCATCTCGTCAGCGGTTGCTGGATCGAGCACATGGGGCTCAACGGGGTCAGCCTGTGCAACAAGTTCTCGACGCCCGACAAGCAGGGGCCCACGCTTGATCGCTGCGAGAGCAACCGCGTCCACAACACGCGCATCTCCCACGTGGGCGAACTGCACACCTACGCCGAGTGCGTGACGGTGTTCAACGTCAGCCACAACGAGGTGGACCACTGCCAGCTCGACAACTCGGTGCGCTACGCGATCACGCTGCGCGGCAACACGGGGGCGCAATATGGCCCGCCGGTCTGGACGCCGCATCCGCCGACGCGGGGAAATTATTTCCACCACATCCGCGTGGAGCGGTGCGGGCAGGATGGCGGCGACATGGGCGCGCTGCATTGCGCGAACCTGAACAATCCCGGCGGCGGCAGCACCAACACCTTCGAGCAGATCACCGTGGCCGATACCCGCGCGGTGGCCTCGGTGAAGGACTGGCCGCCGGACGGCATCTTCCTCGACTGGCCGCGGATGTCCATGGACCAGACCTTCCGCCACGTGCAGATTGTCCGCGCGCAAGGGACGCCCGTGCGCAGCAACAAGCCGGAGAACCTGGCGTCGGCCCGCCTCGAAAACGTGAGCTGGCAGCCCGGCTTCCGCGCGGACCTGATGGACTACGCAAACATCGGCCTGACGAAGGAATTTCCCGCCGAGTTCGGCGGGCGCCCGGCGTCGCGCGGTGCGCCGTGACACGAAACGATGCAACCGGCACGTGACTGATGATGAAAAATTATTCCCTCAACCGGCGCAGTTTCATGAAGGTGAGTCTGGCCGCGGCCGGCGGTGCGTTGAGTGGTCGGCCAGCCCGTGGCGCTGACGCTGTGGCCGCGGCTGTCGAGCAGGCCCATGCCGAGCTCTGGCGGCGTTTCATCAACCAGCACGGCCAGTTCCTCGATTACACCGCCCTGGATGGGCAGGTGTTGTTGCCCACGCCGGAGGAGTGTCAGGCGGACCAGCCGAATACGCTCGGCTGGTGGTCGCCGATCGAGAACGGCGCGTTCTTCGGCGGGCTTTATCTCGATGCGCTCTGCAAGCGCTGGCGGGCCGCGCCGGGCTCTGCGGCGGCGGCGGAGGCGCGCAAGGTGGCCGGCGGATTGCTCAAGCTGGCGGAGGTCGGCGAGACGCCGGGCTTTGTCGCGCGTGGGCTGGCGACGGATGGACGCAGCCATTGGGTCGCCAGTTCCAGCGACCAGACGTTCCCGTGGTTCTACGGGCTCTGGCGCTATGCCACGAGCGGTCTGCCGGAGGCCGCCGAGCGGCAGCAGGTGGCGGCCACGCTCGAACGGGTGGCGCTCGGTCTGGAGGCGAACGGCTGGAAGATGCCGTGCGACCGGAAGGGCTTCGGCCACTTCGGCGACTGGGCCGGCGGCTTTGCCGGCACGCGCGGGACGCTGGCGGGCGCAGAGCCGCAATTCGATGCTGCCGTGCGGCTGCTGTTTGTCCTGCGCGCACTGCATCAGCTCACGGGCCAGCCGCGCTGGCTGGCGGCCTACCGCGCGAAGCTGGCCGAGGCCCCGCGCGGTTCGACCAAAACCCGCCTCCAGGTTTGCGCCGGTGGCGTGAGCTATGTCGCGCCCGGCGAGCCGCCGCGCTACCCCGAAAGCCCGCCCATCTGGACCTCCGCCAGCTCGCAGGGCGGCCTGAAGGCGCTGGCGGAGATGGAGAGCGAGGCGTCCGTACGCGAGCAGTTCCAGCTTGGCTTGGCGGCGAACGCGGCCAGCGCCGCGCGGTTCGTCGTGAACCACAAACGCTATGACAATGCGAATACGGCGGCCTTCGACATCAACTGGCGCGAGCTCAAGACCGCCTGGAAACCGCAGGCGGAGATTGGCGAGGCCGTCAAACTGGCCACGCTGCAATACCGGGCTTGGAACAAGCAGTCGCCGCGGCGGTTGCTGGAGGCCGACCAGATGCGCGACCCGCTGTTCGCCGCGTGGATCGTGACGCTGGCGGATCACGTCCCGATCAGCGCCGCCAGCCGCGCCGACATCCAGGCGGCGCTGACGCATTTCCGCTATGAGCGCTTGCACACCGCGTTGTTCTTCATGGCCGAGTGCGTGTTTGAACAACTGCGCGCCACGCAAAAGGTTTTCGGAAGGGAAGCAACATGAGCACACGACAAACGATCAACAACCTGCTGGTGATGGCGGGCGTACTGCTGCTGGCTGGTGGCGGAGGGACTGCGGCGGCGCAAGAAGCCAGGCCATGCGTGAAGCTCGGCGCATACTACTTCGCCGGCTGGGCGGGCAAGAGCGCGTTCGACGATGGCATGCCGGAGAACGCGTGGGCCAAGGGCATGCCGACCCATTACACCAAGAAACTCGCCACCGAGTTCGCGGGCCGCAGGCCGCTCTGGGGCTGGCGTGACGACACGCGCGAGTTGATGGAACGGCAGATTGACCTCGCGGCGGATCACGGCGTCGCCTACTTCTCGTTCTGCTGGTACTGGCACGACAACAAGGGGCCGCTCAACCTCACCGCCGTTGACGCGGACCCGAAGCACGTGCCGATGCAGCTCTTCATGCAGGCGCGGAACAACCAGCGGATGGAATTCTGCCTGCTGGTGGCGAACCACGGCGGCTATGAAATCACCGGGCTCGCGGCGTGGAAACAGGCGGCCGATTATTGGATCGGACTGTTCAAGCATCCGCGTTATCTGCGCATCGATGGCAAACCGCTGCTGACGATTTTCTCGCCGCGTGGCGCGAACAAGGAAGGCCTCGCCTATTTGCAGGAAGCCGCGCGCAAGGCGGGCTTCCCCGGCGTCGCGGTCGCCTGCTGCGGCAGCGGCACGCCGGCCGAGGGCTACGCCCTCAAGACGCACTACAACGTGACGCCACCGGGGACCTGGGGCAGCAAGCAGTCGGTGGGTTATCCCTACCAGAAATTGGTCGAGGCCAACCTCAAGGCGTGGCAGGGCACGGCCGAGCAGCCGTATATTCCGGTGGTCACGCAGGGCTGGGACCGCCGCCCGTGGGAAGGACTCGGCGGGCTGGGCCCGAAAGGCTCGACGGTCTCGTGGTATTACGAGAAGGGCACGCCTGAGGCGTTTGGCGGGATGCTGACGAAGATGGTCCAGTGGATGGACGCACATCCGGCGCAGGTGACCAAGGACCGGCTGGCGCTCATCTACGCGTGGAACGAAATCGGCGAGGGCGGCTGGCTCGTGCCGTGCAAGGAGGATCCTGACGGGGCCTACCTGAAGGCGATCCGCCGCGTCGTGTTCGGAAAGTGAGCTTGCCATGAAGAAACTCATCATGAGGTTGGTGGCGGTCACTTGCGCTGCCGCGTACGCCGCGGACGTGGTGACGCTGGAGAACCGCGTACTGCGGTTGGAGATCGGCAACAAGCCGGCAGCTTACATCGCGCGGTTGACCCACAAGGCGAGTGGCGTGGCGGTGATCGCCGCGCCGGCGCATAAAAACCTTTTCTCCCTCACGCTGGCGAAGGCCGATGGCAACACCGTGACGCTGGAGAGCAGCCAGGCGGGTGAGTCGGTGGTGCGTCAGGACAGTGACAAGCTCACGCTGGAGTTCGGAAAATTCCCGGGCGCCGAGGTGAAGGCTGTGGCCACCGTGACCTGCGCCGCGGATGGGACGCAGTCGTTCTGGTCGCTGCGCGTGGAGAACAAGACTGGGCTGCCACTCAAGGTCGTCCGCTTCCCGCAATTCCTCGCCGTGCCGGCGCTGGGCGAGGCCGGGGACGACGTGCTGGTGCTGCCCGCCTATGCCGGGACGCTGATCGAGAACCCGGCGGCGAACTGGAAGAACGGGCAGAGCATGACGTTGAAATATCCCGGCGATCTCTCGGCGCAATTTCTCGCCTACCAGGATCGGACAGCGGGCGTCTATCTGGCGGGCTCCGACACGCTGGCCCACCCGATGTCGCTGACGGTCTTCAAGCAGCCGGATGGTTACCGCTGCTGGCATGAGTTCATCGTCGTTGATCGGGCCGCGATCTGGCAGAGCCCGTATCCGGTTGTGCTGGGCGTGACGCAGGGCCGTTGGTGCGACACGGCCGATCAGTATAAGCGCTGGGCCGAGCGGCAAAGCTGGTGCGCCAAAAAACTGGTCGAACGAGCGGACATCCCCGCGTGGTGGAAGGCCGGCCCCGCGGTGCATGTCGCTTGCGTCCGCACCTATGACGGCAGCCGCACCTGCAATGGTTCCTATTATCCGAAGCTGCGCGAACACCAGCGCACCTTCCGCGACAAGATCGCAGGCCCGGTGGTCGCAATGCTCGCCGGCTGGGAGAATCACCGGCGCTGGACCGGCGGCGATTACTTCCCTGTCTTCGATGCGGAGCACGCGCAGCCGGTGATCGCCGGCTTGAAGCAGGACGGCATCCGGCCCTTTTTCTTCCTTTCGGGTCTCTACTACACCTTCCGCAACGAGGGCCGCGATGGCGGCGAAATCCCTGCCGCGCAAAAGCACAAGGCCAGCTACGTCATTGACCCAAAGACCGGCCAACCGAAGGAATATGTCCTGAACGAATCCAATCCGCAGGGCGACTGGAAGCGCCACTCCTACGCCTTCTGCGTCGGCGCGCCGGAGACGGAGAAGTTTTTCTGCGCGGTGCTTGATCAGGCGCACGCGCTCGGCGTGGACGTGCTGCAAATGGACCAGACCACCGGCGGCGCGGGCGACGCCTGCTCCTCGGCGGCGCATGGTCACGTGTCCGGGGTGGGGCTCTATCAGAGCCACGCGTTTTGGAAGTTGCTCGACGCGCTGCGTGCGCATGGCAAGCAACGCGTGCCGGACTTCGTCCTGTTCCACGAGGAGCCGCACGAGCAGTTGATTCCGCACCTCGATGGCTTCCATGTGCGCGAATACTATGAGAAGCGCTGGTATCGCGGCGCGCCGGGTGCGGTGGGCCTCCCGCTGTTCGACTACCTCTATCACGAGTATGCGCCCGGCTATGGCGGTGACAGCGCCGGCTTGAGCAAGGACAACAACCGCTGGCACGTCCGCTGTCACGCACTGAACTTCCTCACCGGCCGCACGCCGGGCGCGTCGGTGTGGTCGGCGCAGCAGAGCATGTTCGAGGCGCACGCCGACCAGCTCGCCATGCTGCGCAATCACAGCCGGCTGCTCCAGACGCGCGCCAAGGATTGCCTGATGCTGGGCCAGATGCTGCATCCGTTTGAGTTGGAGACGCCCCTGCTGACCACCACCGTCCCCGCGCAGCGCGGCGGCAAGTGGGTACGCGAGCAAATCCAGACGCCGGCCATCCTCACCAGCTCGTGGCAGGCGCCTGATGGCCGGATCGGCCATCTGTTCATCAATTTTGCCGAGACCCGCCAGCCGTTGAAGGTGCGCCTCGATACGCGCAACGCGCCCGCCTTCAAAACCTGCACCGCCGAAATCCATCGCTCGACCACCAGCGCCGGTTTCCAGCCGCTGTGGTCCGGCGTCACGCTGCCGAAGGAATTTGCGACCGAGCTTGAACCGACGGCAGCGATCTTCATCGAACTGCGCGAGGACAAACCATGAAAACCAAGCTGCTCAACCTCCTGTGCGTTGTCGCCCTTGGGTCGGCCGCAATTCACGCTGCCGATGCTAAACAGAACCTTGCTGCGCAAACGGCGCGGCCCTCGCCGGAGTGGATGACGCGCGGCGTGCTGTACCAAATCTGGCTGCGCGGCTTCACGCCGGAGGGCACGCTCAAGGCGGCGACCGCGCGCCTGCCGCAGGTCGCCGACCTCGGCGCGAACATCATCTACCTCTGTCCCGTGCAGCTCGCCGATGACGACCTGCGCCCGGAGTTCTGGAGCAAGCGCCAGAAGGAATCGCACACGAACAACCCGCGGAATCCCTACCGCATCAAGGACTACAACCGGATTGATCCTGAATACGGGACCGAGGCCGACCTGCGCGAGTTCATCGCCACCGCGCACAAGCTCGGGATGCGCGTGCTGCTCGACCTCGTCTATTTCCACTGCGGGCCGACCGCCGTCCTGATGGACAAGCCCGGCTGGATTCAGCGCGACGCGGCGGGTCAGGCGGTCACCGGCGGCTGGAATTTCCCGCGCCTGAACTTCAAGTGCGCGGCGCTGCGCGAATATCTCTGGGCGAACATGGAGCACTGGGTGAAGGACTTCGACGCCGACGGCTTCCGCTGCGACGTCTCCGACGCCGTGCCGCTCGATTTCTGGGAGGAGGCGCGCACGCGGCTCGAAAAAATCCGCCCCGACCTCGTCATCCTGGCCGAGGGCCAGCGCAAGGAAGACCAGCTCAAAGCCTTTGATCTCAACTACAGTTTCACATGGCTTTCCGCGGTGCAGTCCGTGTTCACCAAGGGCCAGCCGGCCTCGTCGCTGCGCGCGCTCTGGCAGAAGCTGCACGATGAGCGCCCGCGTGGCGCGCGCTTCATCCGCTATACCGAAAACCACGACATCGTCAACGACCTGCTGCGCGCCGAGGTCGTCATGGGCGAGCGCGGTGCGGCGGCGCTGACCGCCATCCACTTCACGCTTGATGGCGTCCCGCTGCTCTACAACGGGCAGGAAATCGGCGACACCTCGCACCAGAGCATCTACGCCCGCTGGCCGGTCCGTTGGGAGGCCGCGTGCCTGCCAAAGGCGCAGGCCAAATTTGCGGTCCACCAAAAACTCTGCCAGTTGCGGCGGACCGAGCCCGCGCTCGCCGCCGGCGAGGTGGTGTGGCTCGATAACGATCAAACCGAGGCTGTTCTCTCCTTCGCCCGCCGTACAGGCGGCGCGGAGGTTGTGACCATCGCCAGCCTCTCGAACCGCAAGGTCAAGGTGCGGGTGAAGCTGCCCGCCAGGCTGACGCCGTTGCTATCCTCCGGCGCTACGCTCGCGCCGGTCGGCGAGCCGCGTGAACTTACCCTTGAACCCTGCGGTTATTTCATCGGACGGGCCCCCTGACCCGCCGTGAACATCCCGGACTTTTAAAAGTCCGGGATGTTGCGGCGCGCGGAAAAGTTTCCAAGGCTTGGAAAAATAGCGCGCAACTTTTCCAAGCCCTGGAAAACCGGCGCGGGCCGGGAGCGCTGCCGCGCAGGACAATCTTTTTGATGCAGGCACGTTCTGGTAGAGTGCAACGCAAGCAAAGGAACTGACCATGAAAAACAACCCGACCGGCCGCCGCTTCTCCCGCCGTGACTTTCTCCGCTCGTCCGCCGCGCTCGGCGCGGTGGCGTGGGGGCTGCCCACCCTTGTGCCGTCGTCGGTATTCGGCCAGAACGCGCCGAGCAAGCGCATCACGCTCGGCATCATCGGCTGCGGCAACCAGAGCACGGTGGACATCCCCGAATTCCTCAAGAACGATGACTGCCAGATCGTCACCGTCTGCGACGTCAACCGCGCCGGGCGCGGCTACAAGAGCGCCGACCAGTTCCTCGGCCGCGAGCCGGTACGCGACATGGTGAACAAGTTTTACGCGAAGAAAACCGGACAGGACTCCTACAAGGGTTGCGACATGTGCGCCGACTTCCGCGAGGTCCTCGCGCGCAAGGATGTGGATGCCGTCGTCATCATCACACCCGACCACTGGCACGCGATCATGACGATCATGGCCGCGGAGGCGGGCAAGGACATCTACTGCCAGAAGCCGCTCGGCCTGACCGTGCGCGACGGGCAGGAGATGATCAAGGCCGTCCGCAAGCACAACCGCATCCTCCAATGCGGCAGCCAGTGGCGCTCGACGAAGCACATCCGCGAGGCGTGCGAGCTGGTCCGCAACGGGCGGCTGGGCAAGCTGAAGAAGATCGAGAGTTATGTCGCGGCGAACAATGCCACCGGCCCCGGCCCTGGCTGGAAGCCAGACCCCGTGCCGGAAGGTTTCGACTACGACCTGTGGCTCGGCCCCGCGCCGCAGGCGCCCTATCACAAGGACCGTTGCTTCTACCGCTTCCGTTTCGTCCGCGACTACTCCGGCGGCCAGACGACGAATTTCGGCCATCACGCCAACGGCGTCGTCCGCTGGGGCCTCGGCGATGATCTCTTCCCGACCGAGTTCGAGGACGCGGGCTCCGAGTGGCCGGAGAAGGGCGACCTGTTCACGACGGCGACGAAGGTCGCGTTCCGCGCGCGGTTCCCGGATGGCGTCGAGTTGTTCTGCCATACGGACAAGAAGAGCTTCGGCGTCCGCTTCGAGGGCACCGAGGGCTGGCTGGAACTCGGCTCGAAGAAATTCGAGACCGGCCCGGCGAGCATCAAGGGTTCCGCCATCGGCGCCAGCGATCAGCGGCTCTACGTGAGCCCGAACCATTACCGCAACTTCCTCGATGCGGTGAAGGCGCGGAAGGACGGCGTCGAGCCGGTCGAGACCGGTCACCGCACCTCGATGCTCTGCCACCTCGGCAACATCGCGATGCTGCTCAAGCGCAAGCTCAAGTTCGACCCGCAGACGGAAAAAATCATCGGCGACGACGAGGCCGCCGCGCTGCTCGAGGTCCCGCTGCGCGCGCCGTGGAGCTACACGACCAAGGCCTGAACCGCAGAGGTCGGCAGGTAGGGACGGCGCGGCGCGCCGTTCATCCAACAGAAAAGCGATGGCCACGGCGTGGCCGCCCTACCTTTTGAATTTTCGGAAAAAAATCAGCGGACGCCGGTGATGGCGCGGCCGAAGTAGCGCTGGTAGCGGTTCGCAAAGGCGTAGCCATCGCTCTGGGAGGCCAGTTGCGCGTCGGAGACCGCGATTTGCCCGTCGCAATTCGCCTGCGTGTTCAGGATCAGGCTGGCGTCGTCATAACCCACGGCGAGCGCAAAGTGGTCCACGTACCACTCCGGCGCCTCGTCCGGGTAGTATTTGGTGCCGCAGATGACCGGATGCCCGCTGTTCACATGCGCCTTGACCCAGCCGATGAAGTGCCCGACATCGCTGTTCGCCGCATCCCAGGCCTCGTACGCCACCCCGAGCGTCCGCAAGGCCCGGTCCATGTCGTCCTCGGTGATGTCCGTTGGACTGCCGGCGGCGGCGTTGATCGCCGTTTGCGTTTCCTCGCGGCCGTAATAGGCCAGGGCCATCTGGATGCACGTCTCGCCGCACCAGCCCACGTCCTCGTGGCCAGGCGCCCACGCCCGGTCGGCGATCCCCAGGTTGACTGCGCCCGCCTCGGTGCCCCCGCTGCCCTCGCAGCCCGCGAGCAGCAGCGCCGGCCCGGCCAGCAGCGCGACCAGCCACCGCCCCGGGCGCGAGTACCAATGGGACCGGTTGCTGGCACCGGTGTTTTCCCTTGCGACACGATTCGGGAGGAAGTGCATGGCCGCGCATTGTCAGGGGAAAGGGCGGCGAGTCAAGGCGGATGTTCAGCCCCAAGCAACCACCGGCGTTGGCGCCCGTCCAAGGGTTGGAAACCGGAATGGCCGGTTTTTCCGGGCCTTGGAAAAGCTCGCGGAAAAATTTCCAAGCCTTGGAAAAGACAGCGGACGCCGCGTGCGGTCACGCGGCCTACAACGGAACGGCGCGGTTGGGTTGTAGGCCGGGTCACCGACCCGGCGGGCTGTGGTTTGTTTTTGGCGCACGCGGCGGGTTCTGCTATCGTGCCGCCGCTTGCGCAACGGGCGTCAAAACACAACGGCTAACAGCAAAGGAAGGCTGGTCATGAAACTTTCCCGCATGGTGCTAACTCTGGCGCTGCTGGGCTGGCTCGCGCCGGGCGCGGCCGAAGCCGCGAAGCCGAACATCCTGTTCATCCTCTCCGATGACCACAGCTACCCGTTCCTCCACTGCTATGGGCGCGAGGAGATGAAGACGCCGAACCTCGACCGCTTCGCCGCCGCAGGCATCATGTTCCGCCGCATGTTCACCGGCGCGCCGCAGTGCGTGCCCTCGCGCGCCTGCTTCATGACCGGCCGCTCGGCGGTGGCGTGCCGCATGACGCGCTTCTCCGCGCCGCTGCCGCGCGACGAGATCACCTTCCCGGAAATCCTGCGCCAGGAGGGCGGCTACTTCGTCGGCTGCTGCGGCCGCACCTATCATCTCGATGGCTCCGGGCGCGGGCCGGAGGCCTCGGCGAAGGTGTTTGATGAACATCATCTGGTCACCTTCAAGGAGCGCTTCGATTACGTGGACTCCTCCGGTCAGGACAAGGTGCCGGACCGGATCAAGGACTTCTTCGACCAACGGCCGAAGGACAAGCCGTATTTCCTCTGGGTCGGCTTCAGCGATCCGCATCATCCGTGGAACAGCGGGAAAAATCCGCCCGATCCCGCGAAGCTGAAGGTGCCGGGCTTCCTGCCCGATCTGCCGGGGGTGCGCGCCGACCTCGCGCGCTACGTGGGCGAGATCGAGCATTGCGACGGCGACTTCCAGCAGGTGCTCGACCTCGTCAAGGAACGCGCCGGTCTCGAAAACACGCTCGTCATTTTCATGGGCGATAACGGCATGGCGTTCCCCAACGGCAAGGGCGCGTTGCACGATCCCGGCCTGAACGTGCCGCTGCTGCTGTGGTGGCCGGGCGTCATCAAGCCCGGCGGCGATGCGAGCGCGCTCATCTCCGGCGAGGACCTCGGCCCGACGTGCCTCGAAGCCGCCGGCCTCAAGCCGCCCGCGCGCATGAGCGGCATCAGTTTCCTGCCCCTGCTCAAGGGGCAGCCGTTCCCGAACGAGCGCCGGTACATCTTTGCCGAGCGCGGCCCGCACGGCGGCGCAACGTTTACGGAAAATACCCTGGCGAACACGGTGGACTACAGCCGCTGCGTCCGCAGCGCAAAGTTCAAGCTGATCTATAACGTCACGCCGGGCATGCGCTATGCGCCGGTGGATAGCGCCGGCGATCCAAGCTGGAAGGACATCACGCGCGCGCACGAGGAGCAGAAGCTCGCACCCGAATTCGAGAAGCTGTGGTTCACCAGCCCGCGCGCCGTCTATGAACTCTATGACCTGGAGAAGGATCCCGGTGAGTTGCACAATCTCTATGGCCAGAAGGGGCTCGAGGACGTGACGCGCGAGCTGAAGTCCGCGCTACAGGAGAAGATGATCCTCGACTGCGACTACCTGCCGTTGCCCATCGGCGCGGATGGCAAGAGCAAGGCCAAGAATGAACCCAAGGCCAAGGGTGAGGCAGGCCGCGCCACGCAGTTCAAGAAGCTCGACGCCAATCACGACGGCAAGTTGAGCTACGCCGAGTTCAGCAGCGGTCGCAACCCCGACGACGCCAAGGCGTGGTTCGCCGCGCGCGATGTCAACGGCGATGCTGCCCTCGACGAGGCCGAGTACACCGCCAGCAAAGTTCCGAATCCCCCCAAGAAATAGAACCAAGAGGAGAAACCGATGAACATGAAGTCTGCCGTGGTGTTGATGTCCGGGGTATGCCTGACCGTGTCGGCCGCCCCGCCGGAGGTCTATACCAAGCTCTGGCGCGACGAGAAACTGAACGCGCACATCGAGCGCAACATCGAGCAGTATCGCAAAGGCGACGTGGCGATCACGGTCGTGGACGCCGCGGGCCAGCCGGTCAGCGGCGCGAAAATTTCCGTGCAGCAGACCGGCCACGAATTTCTCTTCGGCTGCAACGCGTTCGTGCTCGGCCAGCTCCAACCCGCCGAGGCCGGGCAGCGTTACGAGGCCGCGTTCACCAAGCTGTTCAACTTCGCCACCGTCCCGTTCTACTGGGAGGGCACCGAGCCGGAGCAGAATGAACTGCGCTACATGGAAAAGGGCTCGCGCGACATCTGGCGCCGTCCGCCGCCGGAGCGCTTCCTGCCGTGGGCCGCCAAAAACAATATCACGCTCAAGGGCCACCCGCTGCTCTGGCACGCCTATAACCCGAAGTGGCTGCCCAAGGACGCCGACGCGCTGCGCGCCCTCTACCAGAAGCGCTTCAAGGAAATCACCAGCCGGTTCGGCGACAAGCTCGGCGTCGTGGACATCGTCAACGAGTCACTTGTCTGCCCCAAGACCTACCCGCTCTACACGCCCGACCACGACTATGTCCGCTGGGCGTTCCAGGAGGCCGTGCCGCAGTTCGCCGCCGGCACGATCACGATGATCAACGAGGTCACTTCCTATAACTTCAAGCCCTACGAGAGCAATCCCTACGTCGCGCAGATCAGGAAGCTGCTCGAGCAGGGCGCACAGGTCCGCGGCATCGGCCTGCAATATCACTTCTTCCGGCGCAAGGCGCTCGACGCCTACCTCGCCAGCGCGCAGAGCGACCCGCACAAGCTGCTCGACCTCTACGAAAAGTTCAGCGAGTTCAAGCTGCCGCTCTACATCACCGAGATCACCATCGCCTCCGCCGGCGAGGGCGGGGCGGAGTTGCAAGCCGAGGTTGTGCGCGACCACTACCGCCTCTGGTTCGCCGCGCCGAACATGGCCGGCATCACGTGGTGGAACCTCGGCGATGGCACCGCCGTCAAGGGCGAGAACGAAGCGATGGGCGGCCTGCTCGACGCCGATTTCAACCCCAAGCCTGCCTACGCCGCGCTCGACCAGCTCATCAACCGCGACTGGACGACGCAGGCCACGCTCACCACCGATGCGCAGGGCCGCGCCCAGCTCCGCGGTTTCCACGGCACCTATCGCGTCACCCTCGAGCAAGGCGGCAAGACGAAGCAGCAGACGCTGCCGCTGAAGAAGGCCGGCGGCAACACCTGGACCCTCACGCTCTGACGCAAAACAATCGGCTGCCCTCTCGCGTTATGCGGGCGGACGTTCCAAGCCTTGGAAAAGTTGGCGTGAAATTTTCCAAGGCTTGGAAAAAGTGATGGCGCTGATTTCCAAGCTCTGGAAACATGACACATGGAAAGCAGGTGACACATGCAACGTAGATCATTTTTTAAACTGGCGGGGACGGCGGCGCTGGGCGCGCCGTTGGCACACGGCGCGGAGGCGCTGATTGAAAAGCCGGGTGGCGTGACCGAAGCCGCGCGCGAGCTGCCGGTTGCGGGCGAGTTCGATGTGATCGTCTGCGGCGCGGGGCCGGCGGGTGTGGCGGCGGCGCTGGCCGCCGCGCGGCGCGGCGCCAAGACGCAACTCATCGAGGTCCACGGCTGCCTCGGCGGTATCTGGACCGCGGGTGCGTTGAGCTGGATTCTCGACTCCGGCAACAAGACCGGCATCATGGCCGAGTTGTGGAAAGAGCTGGGGCAGCGCGGCGCGCGTAGCGTGACGCCCACGGGCAAGGGCACCAATGCCTACGACGTGGAGGCGATGAAGCTGATGCTGGAAGACCTGTGCGCCGGCGCGGGCGTGACGATCCGCCTGCATACGCGCGTCTGCGCGGCGCTGAAAAATTCCGCCGGCCGCGTCGAGCACGCCATCACCGAATCCAAGTCCGGCCGCGAGGCGTGGCGCGGGAAAATGTTCGTGGATTGCACCGGCGAGGGTGACTTCGCGGCGCAGGCGGGCTGTGGCTTCGACCTCGGCCACCCGGAGACGAAGCTCACGCAGCCGATGTCGCTGATGGCGCTGGTCGCCGGCCTCGTGCCCGGCGAGATCACCCGGTACTATCACAGCGAGGAGACGGCCTCGAACTGGAACCTGACGAAGGACAACCTGCGCGCCGAGATGGAGCGCGGCGGGCACTCGCCCTCCTACGCCAAGCCGACGCTGTTCCACATCCGCGGCGACCTCTTCGCGCTGATGACGAACCACGAGTATGGCGTGCTCGGCACGAGCGCCGCGGATGTCTCGCGCGCCACGGTTCACGCACGCAAAGAGATCAACGCGTTGCTCGATGGCCTGCGCGGGCTCGGCGGCATCTGGAAGAACCTGCGCCTCGTGGCCACCGCCGAGCAGATCGGCGTGCGCGAAGGGCGGCGCATCCACGGACTCTACACCGTCACTGCCGAGGACCTGCGCGAGGGCCGCCGCCACGCCGACGCCGTCTGCCGCGCGACGTTCGGCATTGATGTCCACGCGACCAATCCGAAGAAGGAAAAAGGTATCGAGAAAGCCGGCTTCCGGCCGAAGCCCTACGATATTCCGCTGCGCGCGCTGATCGCCAAGGACGTTGGCGGCCTGATGATGGCCGGGCGCAACATCAGCGGCGACTTCCTCGCGCACTCCAGCTACCGCGTCACCGGCAACTCCGTGGCGCTCGGCGAGGCCGCCGGCCGCGTCGCCGCCCTCGCCGCGAAAGCCAATTGCCTCCCGCAGGATGTGAAGCTCGAAGAGGCGCAGGCCTGACCGCCAAGCCGCCTGACGCGGTTTTTGTTTCGACGCGCACGGAGTGCGCGTCCCATCCTTTTTCGAGGCTTGGAAAAGGGACTGGTTATTTTTTCCAATCCTTGGAAAACTCCCGCCGCTATAGCAACCAAAGTTCGACCAACGGAGAACCGACATGAAACGACTGCTCGCCCTCTTGTGCCTCGTCCCGCTGCTGGCCGCGGCGGCGCCGGAAAAGTTCCAGCACTTCATCACGCGCGACGGCGCGCGGCTGATGGAGGGCAACAAGGAGTTCCGCTTCATCGGCGCGAACATGCCGGGGCTGGTGCTGCCCTACGACTGGACGCTGTTCCTGCCGGAACGGCTGCGCCTGCCGACCCCGTGGGAGCAGGAGGATGGTTTCCGCACGCTCGACCAGATGAACCTGCGCGTCGTGCGCACGTGGAACCTGCCGATGCGCGGCGCGAAGGCGGACGCCCAACCCTGGCACTACGTCACCGGCCCCGGCGAGTTCAACGAGGCGGCATTCCGGTGCGTGGATAGCCTGCTCGCGCTGGCGAACAAGTACGGCGTGCGCGTGATTCTCCCGCTGACGGCGGAGTCGGGCGACTACCTCGGCGGCATCGGCACCTACGCCTCGTATCGCGGCAAAAAGCGCGCGGAGTTCTGGACCGATCCGCAGCTCAAGGAGGATTACAAGGCGACCGTGCGCCACGTGCTCACACGCGTCAACACCCTCACCGGCGTGCGCTATTGCGATGACAAGGCGATCCTCGCGTGGCAGTTCGGCAACGAGATGGACAGCGCGCCCGATGCGTGGCTTGCCGAGATGGCGGCGTTCATGAAGAGCCTCGACAAAAATCACCTCGTCTCCGAGACGCGCCACGTCCCCGGCCGGGCGAAGATGTTCACCGGCCAGAATATTGATCTTGTGACGCGCCACCTCTACGGCAACTACAAGGGCGTCGGCAGCGGCTGGCCGGCGGCCATCACCAAG
Source organism: uncultured Lentisphaerota bacterium (assembly GCA_903889245.1). Classification (GTDB taxonomy): domain Bacteria; phylum Verrucomicrobiota; class Kiritimatiellia; order CAIQIC01; family CAIQIC01; genus DP16D-bin41. Next base: position 45,105 of record CAISWQ010000049.1, read on the forward strand.
GAACTGGCGACGCTCAAGGAACCGCGGCCGCTCTACATCGGCGAGTTCGGCCCCTACATTGATGGCAAGGATTTGACGCACGACAACGTCGTCGCCAAGCTGCGCGACTTCCTCGACTATGTGTGCGCCGAGAAGACGATCTGCGGCGCGCTGATCTGGAGCATGTACTTCCATCACCAGGAGGGCGGCTTCTACTGGCACCAGATCATGACCTATCCCGCGGTCTGGTCCTATCACTGGCCCGGCTTCCCGAGCGCCGACGCGCAGCGCGAGAGCGAGCTGATGGCCACAATGCGCGCGGCCGCGTTCAAGATTCAGGGGCTGTCCGTGCCGCCGGTGCCCGTGCCCATCGCGCCGGAGCTGCTGCCGTTCAAGGATGTGCCGCTGTTCTCGTGGCGCGGCTCCGCCGGTGCGACCGGCTACGACATCGAGCGCGCGCCCGCCGCCGCCGGGCCGTGGCAGGTGCTCGCCGCCAACGTCTGCGATGGCGACGTGGCCTATCGCCCACTCTTCAGCGACGCGACCGCGCACGCCGGCGAGACGTGGTTCTACCGCGTCACCGCGCGTAGCGCCTCGGGCGCGTCACCGCCCTCGAACGTCGTCGGCCCGGTCGCCGTCAAGCGCGTCTGCCTGGTGGATGAGCTCCAGGATTTCTCGCGCTGCCGCGCGAAGTCCGCCGGCCTGAAGCTGAACAACGACTACAACGCGCTCTATGCCGAGTTCCTGTTCCGCGCCAAGGGCAGCACCAACGACTGGATCGAGTACGAGGCGCCCGCGCCGATCGAGCGCGTGCGGATTGTGGCCTTCCATGCCAAGCAGCCGGTGGACCTGGTCTGCGCCACGTCGGCCGATGGCGCGACGTTCACCCCGCTGGCCGTGGAGCGACAGGCGCGCGTGCTGCCGAAGATTTCCGGCGGCGCGGCCAGCGGCCAGAACCGGACGCTGCTCGAATACACCCTGACGCCGCCGCCCGGCCAGAAACGCCTGCGCCTCACCTGGCCCGGCCCCGCCGAACTCGACCGCGTAGAAATTTTCCATCCGTGAGCATGAGGCGAAATGAAGAAACAAAATATCATCAGCCTGTTGAGCTTCGTGCTCATGTTGTCGGGTACGGCCGCGCTGGCGCAGCGCGAGGTTGCGCCGGAGCAGTTGCAGCAGTTGCTCAAGCGGTTCCCGGAGGCCGACGCGAACAAGGATGGCGTGCTCTCGATGGAGGAGGCCCGCGCCTACTGGCAAAAGATGAAGGGCAAGCTTGGCGGTAAGGGCAAGGTCGAGGCCACCAAGAATCTGCCCGCGCCGACGCACGCCAACATTTCCTACGGCCCGCACGAGCGCAACGTGCTCGATCTCTGGCTCGCGAAATCCGCGCAGCCCACGCCGCTCGTGGTCTTCATCCACGGTGGCGGCTTCGTGGGTGGCGATAAGTCCAAGGCCAGCCCCGACGCCATCCGCCGCTGTCTCGACGCGGGCGTCTCGTTCATGAGCATCAACTACCGTTTCCGCGAGAGCGCGCCGATCCAGGACATCCTGCGCGACGCCGCGCGCGCGATCCAGTTCGTCCGGCTCAACGCCGCAAAGTACAACCTCGACCCCAAGCGCATCGCCTCGCACGGCGGCTCGGCCGGCGCGGGCACCTCGCTCTGGCTCGCGGTCCACGACGACCTCGCCGATCCCAAGAGCAGCGACCCCGTGCTGCGGCAGTCGTCGCGCATCGCCGCCGTCGGCTGCATGAATGGCCAGGCCACCTACGACATGACCGAATGGGGCAAGCTCATCGGCGAATTCAAGGCCGATTGGGCGCGCAACGAGGCGGAGGACGTCCAGTTCTACCACTTCAAGAGCCGCGACGATTTCAAGACCGAGGCCGGGAAGAAAATTCTCGCCGATTGCAGCATGAGCAGCCAGATCACCAAGGATGATCCCCCGATCATCATGACTTGCTCGGTGCCCGATGGCGAGCCGACCAACCGCGGCGAACTGGTCCACCACCCGCGCCATGCGCAGGTGATCAAGAAACGCTGCGACGAAACCGGCGTGAAGTGCGAGATTTATCTGCGCGACTCATCGCCCAAGGGCGATGTCATGGCCTTCCTACTCAAACAACTCGGCGTGGACGTGGAGAAGAAACCGGCCGCCGCGCCTGCGAAGACCTGACACCCCGGAACTAATTCGCCGGGTCGGAGACCCGGCCTACAAACCGCCCGGTGAGGTCACCGGGCCTACACCGAACCGCCCGTTGTAGGCCGCGTGACCTCACGCGGCGATCTCCATTACCATCGGAGAAGGAATCACAAAATCATGATTACAAAATCATGCAGAGGGGAACGCTCCTCTATGATTTTGTAGTCATGATTTTGTGAGACTCCGTAGCCGCACTCGTGAGAGTGCGGCGCGCTAAACTCAAGCCCAACTTCAGCTTGCCGGGAGGCTCGCCCTCCCACAGCAGATTAAGCGAGCGGGAGGGCCGAGCGTACTCGCGAGCCGCTTTCCAAGCCTTGGAAAAGGAACTGTCAATTTTTTCCAATCCTTGGAAAAATACGCCCGTGAACTTTCCAATGCCTGGAAACATCCGCCCGCAGCAGGAGCAACCATGAACCATGCGACCACTTTTTCCCGCCGGAAATTCTTCGGCAGCGTCGGCGCGGCAGCAGCCGGCGCCGCGGTGCTGCCGCGCGCCGCCGTCGCGGAGGAGGCCGGGCACGCCCTCACCGCCGATGTGCTGGTGATCGGCGGCGGCACGGCCGGGACGATCGCCGCGCTGCAAGCGGGACGGTTCGGCGCACGGACGATTTTGGTCGAGGCCGGCAGCCAGCTTGGCGGGACCACGACCACGGCGGGCGTGGATTTCCCCGGCCTGTTTCACGCCTGGGGCAAGCAGGTCATCGCCGGCCTGGGCTGGGAGCTGGTGCGGCAGGCCGCGGCGCTCAACAGCGACCCGTTGCCGGATTTTTCCGTCCCACCCGGCCGGCAACACTGGAAACATCAGGTCCGCATCTGCGGCGCGCTCTATGCCACGCTGGCGGAGGAGGCGTGCGTGCTGGCGGGTGTGCAGTTGCGCTATTACGAAGCGCCCGGCGCGATCACGCCTGCGGACAGCGGCTGGAAAGTCCGACTGGCCGGAAAGGGTACGAACGTGGAGATCACCGCAAAGCAACTGGTGGATTGTACCGGCAACGCGGCGGTGGTCGGGTTGCTGGGCCTGCCGCGCCAGCGCGAGCGCGAGACGCAGCCGGGCACGCTCATCTTCCGCCTCGGCGGCTATGACGTGCAGAAGCTGGATTTGCCCGCGTTGCAAACCAAGCTGGGCGCGGCCATCAAGACGGGCGCGGTCAGGAAGACGGATTGCAATGGCCAGATCGCCGGGTTCCTGCGCAGCGGCGGCGAGAACGCGATGCACGTGCCCGGCGCGGATTCCTCCACCGCGGCGCTGCATACACAGACGAACATCGGCGGCCGGGCGGCGCTGCTGCGCATGCTGCGCTTCCTGAAGCCGCTGCCCGGTTTTGAAAAGCTGCGTATCGAGCGCTTGCAGCCGGAGACCGGCATCCGCGAAACGTACCGCATCGTCGGCGAGGCAACCGTGACCGTGGCTGATTATGTGAGCGGCCGCGTCTTCGAGGATGCCATCGCGTATACGTTCTACCCCATTGATCTCCACGTGGAGCACGGCGTGAAGCCGGAGCATTTGAAGGAAGGCATTGTGCCGACCATTCCTCTGGGCGCGCTCGTGCCGAAAGGCACCAAGAATCTGCTGGTCGCCGGCCGCTGCCTCGGCAGCGACCGCCTCGCGAACTCGGCGCTGCGTGTACAGGCCTCCTGCATGGCGATGGGCCAGGCCGCCGGCGCGGCGGCCGCGCTCGCCGCACGCGCGGGCTGCACACCGCTGAACGTCCCGCGGGCCGATTTGCGTCAGACGCTCAAGGCGCACGGCGCGATTGTGCCGGCGGTGTGAGGGTCAGCCGCAGGTCTCCGGTTAGGATTGGCCGCGTGCTGACGAACGCGGCTACGCAGCAGATGTAGCCGCACTCGTGAGAGTGCGGCGCGCTGGACACTCGATTAAGCGAGCGGGAGGGCCGAGCGTACTCGCGAGCCGCTTTCCAAGCCTTGGAAAAGGAACTG
>CAISWQ010000050.1 GCA_903889245.1 uncultured Lentisphaerota bacterium
ACACCCCGAACGCTTTGTCAAAGGACTGCCGGTGCCCAGGCGGGTGCCGGATCAGGTCTGGATCAATCCACCCCAGCCAAACACGACTAAATCATGATGGAAAATGTGTCTCACTTTCATTGACAACCAGCGGGTCTGGAAAAAACGAGGGCCCGCGTTTCCCATCCTTGGAAAAAGCCGCGCGTCACTTCACGAGGAACTCGCGGAAGAAGAGAATCATGCTGGCGAACTGGAAGTCGGCGTTCTTTTTCTTGGCAAAACCGTGGCCCTCGTCCTTCGCCATCAAATACCAGACCGCGCCGCCGCGGTCGCGGATCGCCTTGACCATCTGCTCGGCCTCGGTCACCGGCACGCGCGGATCGTTCTGGCCCTGCACAACGAACAGCGGCTTGGTGATGCGCGCGACGTTGTTCAGCGGCGCGATCTTTTCCTGGAACGCGCGCATCTGGTCATCGCGCTCGTCGCCATACTCGACGCGCCGCAAGTCGCGCCGGTAGTCCTGCGTGTTCTTCAGGAACGTGACGAAGTGGGAGATGCCCACCACGTCCACGCCGCAGCGCAGGCGGTCGGCGAAGTGCTCCATGCAGGCGAGGCTCATGTAGCCGCCGTAGCTGCCGCCATAGACGGCGATGCGCGCGGCATCGAGCCGGCTGTCGCGCGCGATCCAGTCGAGCACGGCGCCGATGTCCTTGACGGAATCCTCGCGCTTAAAGCCGTTGTCGAGCGTGAGGAAGGTTTTGCCGTAGCCGGCGCTGCCGCGGACGTTGGGGACAATGAGCGCGACGCCCAGCTCGTTCAGCAGGTAGTTGCTGCGGCCGAGGAACTGCGGGCGCGACTGCGCCTCCGGCCCGCCGTGGATGATGACCAGCGCCGGGCGCGGGCCGGGAAAGCGCGCGGGATCGGGGCGGTAGACGAAGGCGGAGAGGCCGAGGCCGTCGAAGCTCTTGAGCTTCACCAGTTCCGGCTCGGAGAACGTCGCGGTGTTCAGGCCGCCGGACTCGCTCGCGGTCCAGCGTTCGACGCGGCCGCTCTGGACATCGAGCGAGAACACGTCGCTCGGCGAGCGCGCGCTGCTCATCGTGAAGGCGAGGTCGCGGCTGTTTTCGTGGAACTTGAGGCCGCTGATGACGCCGAGCGGCAGCACGGGCGCGGGCCGCTCCTTGCCGGTCTGCGGATCGAGCAGGTGCAGCCGGCTCACGCCATCCTCGTTGGCGACGAAGGCGAGCGTTTTCCCGTCGCGCGCGAGATCAAAGCCCTCGATGTCCCACGGGATGTTCGCCGTCACCGGTGTCTCTTTCCCGGATGCCAGCTTGATGCGCGCGAGCCGCTGGAACTCGGAACCGCGGTCGCTGGTGACGAACACCGACTGGCCATCGGCCGCGAACTGCGCCTCGCCGTAGCTCACCTTCTCGCCGCCGCGCGGCGTCAGCGGTTGGAGCGCGCCGGTCTTCACATCCACGAGGTGCAGGTAACTCTCGTTGATGGAAAGCTCCTCGATTACCAGCAGCGTCGCGCCGGCGGGCGAGAAGTCGCAGACGCCCCAGCCGCCGCCGTTGACTTGCGCGAGCAGGCGGTCGCTCTTCGGGTCGGCGGGATTCACGAGATAGAAATCGGTGTCCTTGCCATTGCGGCGCGTCGAGGTATAGGCGAGCCACCGGCCGTCGCGCGACCAGTGTCCGCCGCCGTTGCGCGACTTGCCATCGGTCAGCAGCGTCGCCTGGGCGGTATCGGGATCGAAGCGATAGAGCTGGTAGAACTCGCTGCCACCCTTGTCCTGCGCCAAGACAATGCAGCGGCCCTCGCGCGGCTGAAAGCTGCCGCCCGCGACCGGCTCCGGGGAGAACGTGAGCTGTGTGCGCGCGCCACCGGGGAATTTCACGAGGTGCAGTTGCGCGGCGTCGGCGAAGCGCGTGTTGATCAGCAGCTCGCGCCGCAGCGGATGCCACGAGCAGAACGCCGCCGAGCGGAACTCCAGGTAGCGCCCCACGTCGGCCCGCAGCTCCGGCGTGTGCGCCGGAATCCCCTCGACCACCAGGTTCTCCGGCACCTCCGCGGCGACGAGACGCAAGCTGAACAGCAACCCGGCACCCGCCAGGATGGTGAGCACTGATTTCATGGCTTCTCCCTAATTGGTTTTCATCAGGATTTGCACGCGCGGGAGCGTAGGGGGCGCAGAGGGAGCGGTCAAGCTTTGGGCGGGTGAATACATTTTGGAGTGCGCGGATGCGTCGCCGTAGCCCAAACACCCTGTTCGGCAGAGTGCGGCTGGGTTGAGCCGCGCTCTCACGAGCGCGGCTACTTGATCTGTTTGCTGTAGGCCGGGTCACCTGACCCGGCGGTTTCGTCGCCGCGTGAGGTCACGCGGCCTACAATCACTGGTCACGCAGACGCCCTGGCGGGCGTGCTACCAACGACGCTGGATGAGAGCCGCGCCGTTTGTAGCCCCGCCGCCAGGCGGGTAAACCTGAACGACACGAAAGCACGCGAGCTTCAGGAGGTTGGGCAAAAGTGAGCGGCGCTCACAGCACCTTCACGACCACATCGTCGGGGTTGGCGGCCGGCGCGGCGACTTCTTCCACATGCTGGTAGGTGGGGAGGAAGCGGACGAAGGTTTCCAGGGTCAGGCAGCAGAAGGTGGTGGTATAGACGGGGCCGAGTTTGCTTTCGTCGCCCCAGTTCTGGCCGCCGCCCATCGCCGGCCAGTGGCCGTCGGGGTCTTGGGCCTTCAGATAGACGGGCACGAACTTGTTCTTCCAGGCGTCGAACGATTGCGGGCTTTCCTGGAAGCGGCACTGGGTGATGTAGTAGAAGGCGTAGAGCGGGAACATTTCGCCGCCGCCTTTTTCCCAATCCACCTTGGCTTCCTTCAGCGAGCGCAGGCCGGCCATGGTTTCCGGGTCCTTGCCATGCCCCACGAACTGCAGGCACAGCACCGAGGCGGCGGTCATGCCCAGGTATTGATTGCCGCGGTCGCCGGGTTTTTCGTAGCCGAAGTGGCTGGTCTTGGGGTCCAGCATCTTCTTGAAATCGCGGATGGAATTTTCGAGCGCCTCCTTGAGGCCCGGCACGGTGCAACCAGCGATGAGTGCCGCCTTGAGCGCCTGCACCTGCCACGCGCCGACCGAGGTGTCGCGCCGCGCCGCCTTGGCATACTGGTAGTCCCAGCCGCCGGTCTCCTTTTGCTGGCCGGCGATGATGATCTGCGCGGCCTTTTCCATCACGGGCTGCAGGTCGGGGATGCGCGTCATGCCGTAGGCTTCGCTGACCGCATAGGCGGCCATGCTGTGGATATAGGGATATTGCTGGAACGCGTTCTCGGCCTTGACGGGACAGAAGTAGCCCTCGGCGTTCTGCTTGGCCTTGAGGAAGCTGATGGCCTTCTCGACGGTGGGCCCGAACTCGGCATCGGAGGTGGTCTTGCCGTAACCGAGGAAACAGAGCAGCGCGAGGCCGGAGACGGCAACGTCGTTGTGGCCGCTCGTGCCTTCGGGATTGCTGCCATAACCCCAGCCGCCGTCGCCGCGCTGATGGGCCTTGAGCCAGCGCAGCGCGCGCAGGATGGCGTCATCCACGCCCGGCGGACGGCGGCCGCCCTTGCCTTTGCCGCCGGCGCCAAAGCGTCCGCCATAACCCTTGGCGATGCCCTTGAGGATCAGGGGGCTCTTGATGGTGCTGGCCATGTCGAGGCCGAACGCCGTGCTGCCTTCCCGGCCGCCGAAGCCGAGGTCGGCCGGGCCGCGGTCGTTGCCGGCGACGGCCTCGCCCACCATGGTATCGTCGGCGCCGATGGTCGGCACGTCGGTCGGCAGCGTACTCAAATCCTGCTGCTGGTCGGGTGGCTTGATCTGGTCCTCCACCCGCTTCTCGTCCGGCGGCAGCTTGGAGTCCGTCGTGTCGAGCGTGATCTCCTGCTGCGCCACCTGCGCCATCTCGCCGCTGTGCGTCGCGAACTTGACGAGCACGACGATGAGGATTACGTGGAAGACGGCCGAACCCACCGGCCCCCAGACATGCGCCTTGATCGTGGCCTTGATGTTTGCCCAGTTCATAAAATCCTCACGCGCGTATTCTCGTACCGCAACGAAGGGAGTCAAGGAGAATGTCCGCACAGAATCAGGCGCGCTGCTGTTCCGCGGTGAGCCGCTCGGCCAACGCGCGGACGTGCTGCTCCAAAACCGGCAGCGACTCTTCCGGCAGCGCGCAGTCGAGGTCGTGGATCGCCCAGTAGGTGATCCGCTTCTCCCACGCCGGGAATTGCTCGCGCATCATCTGGCGATGCTCGTCCCCTTTCACGGCGATGGCGAGGTGGGCGCGCTGCAGATCGGCCTCGGTCAGCTTGCTGCGCGTCGGCCCGGTCAGGTTGCGGGCAATGCCGCGCGCCCGCAGGGCCTCCTCCGTGTAGAGCGAGAGATCGCCCTCCGCCATCCAGGTGGCCAGCCCGCGCGAGAACGCGCGCCACGGCAGGCCGCGCTGGATGGCGAGATGGTTGAACACCGCCTCGGCGAACCGGCTGCGATAATAATTTCCGCTACAGATGAACAGGATTTCTTTCATGGTGCCCAAAAGTCGCGGCGCATTCTCCCGATGCGCGGCGCGGAGTCAAGGCGGAGATGAAGAGCGGAGGAATGGAGTACTGGAGTACTGGAGTATTGGAGAAATGGAGTGATGGGATTGTTGGATGGTTTTTGCTGTTGTAGCTGCGCTCGTGAGAGCGCGGCGATGGTTGGAGCTGGCCGCGTTCTGACGAACGCGGCTACGAAATGTCCGCCTGCTGGCTGTACCTGACCCGGCGATCTCTACGCCGCGTGAGGTCACGCGGCCTACAGCTTCTGGCGCGAAGCTGGGGCGCTCGTAGTCCCGCCGCGAGGCGGGTTCGCATGTCCAAGGATTGGAAACAGAAACCGGGAATTTTCCAGGCCTTGGAAAGTTTCGGCATAAACTTTTCCAAGCCTTGGAAAAAATCCGGCGAAATTTTCCAAGGCTTGGAAAAACCGCCGTCGAGTTGGCCGCGTTCTCACGAACGCGGCTACGGGATATCGATGCGTGTGGTTGGTTTGCCTGCCGGCTGTAGGCCGGGTCACCTGACCCGGCGTTTTTTGCGCCGCGTGAGGTCGCGCGGTCTGCAACCACCCGTCACGCAGCTCGCCCTGGCCATTCCCTTTCGCTTCCGTCGCGCTTGGGCTGGTCAGTGCTGCGCGTCGTCCAGAATCGGGTAGCAGGAGAAGAGCTGGTCGGCGACCTCGAAGTAGGGGATGTATTCGTGTTCGGCGTCGCCGGCGATGGCGAAGTGCAGCGGCGCGCCGGGCTTGGGCGTCAGCTTGCCGATGAGCTGCTTCGGGTTGATCGCGAGGCGCACGCCGGTCTTCTCGTCCATCGGGCCGACGACCGCGAGCAGGATCGGGCCGTACTCCAGCGCGTACTGTTCCTGGCCCTTGATGCGCTCGGCGCCCTCGTAGTGCGAGACCGTGAATTCCATCGGCAGCGCGAAGGAGATCACGTCGCCATCTTTCCACGTGCGGTCGAGCACGGCGTAGGTGCCGGGCTTGCCCTTCGCGACCTGCTCGCCGTTGACGAGGATCGGCATCCGCGTGGCCGCCCACGCAGGCACGCGGAGGCGCAGCTTCGCGGCCAGCGGCTGCTCCAGGTTCACGCTGATCTTCACTCCGGGCTGGTACGGGAATTCCGTCGCCATGTTCAGCTTCAGCGTCTGGCCGCCGAGCTTGTGCTCGATGGTGGAGGCGGCGAAGAGGTCAATGAACAGGCCGTCGTTGGCGAGCGTGTAGATGTATTCCGGCAGCGAGCCATAGAGCCGCGTGCCCTGGCCCTCGCAGCAGGTGTTGCCGACGTTGGCATATTCCTTGTCAAATTTTTTGCCGACGAGGTGGGTGTGATACTGGATGCGCGTGCCGACGAGGTCGGCGAGGCCGACGTTGTAGATGGACTTCTCGATCTCGTTGACGAACTTTTCCTCGTCGGGGTCGAGCAGGTGGAAGCGCTGGTTATAGCGGACCCAGAAGACGCTGCCGCACAGCTCACCCGTGTGCTTGTGCAGCAGGTAGGATTTGGGCGGATAGGAATCCATCTCGCAAATCGCGATGCTGCCGCCGACGTGCTCCCAGAAGTCGTGATAGAGCTCCCAGCCGCCCTGCGCGGCCTTGAGGTAGCGCTTGTCGCCGGTGGCGCGATAGAGGTCGAGGTAGGGTTCGAGCGAGGTGATCAGGTAGTTGTGCGGATGGTCATAGGGATATTTCCAGATCGCCTCCGGGTCGCGCGCGGCGAGCTGCTTGAGCCAGTAGTTCTCCTGGAAGTAGCGCTGGATGACCTGCAGATCCTCCGGCTTGCCGACCGGCGTGAAGTACATGCGCGCGTTGGCGATCATGCCTTGCACACCCTGCCCGCCGCGACGCAGCAGTTCCGGCAGATACGGATTTTTGTCGAACCAGTCGTAGTAGCCGCGCAACAACCCGAACGCCTTTTCGTTGCCCGCGAAGCCCGCGTCAATCAGGCCGTGCGTCAGCCACGAGCGCGTGTAGGCGGCGCGTTCGCTGACGAAGATGGTGTCCTCGGGATAGGCCATGATGTAGCCGTTCGGCTGACGGCAGTCCTTGATGCCATCCACGATGGCGTTCATGCGCGCGCGCAGCTCGGCGTGGTCCATCCAGCGGACGCTGTTGCCCGCGCCCATCAGGAAGCGGCCCGCGCAGGAGCCGGCGAGCGCCGCCTCCCAGAACTTATGCGGCGCGCGGATGCCCGGCGGATTCGGCTTGCCCGCGCGCGTGCGGAACTCGCGCAGCATTTCGTCCACTGTGAACGACTTCAGCAGGTACTCGGCGTTGCGGTTCATCGCGTCGGCGAACACGCCGCCAGCCAGCCGCACGCCACCGAGCGGCGCCTGCGCCTGGTAGGCGACGGGCTTCCACAGGTCCGCCGGGATGATGTTGCCCGGATTGTCGGTGACGACGTTCTCGCCCTGCGGCCGCGGGCGACGCGTCAGCAGAGTCTTGCCGAGGTCGCCGGTGATTGAATCGCTGACCGGCCGGCCCTCGGCCACGTCGCGGCCGCCAGACCAGACTTCGAGCTTGGAGAGGTCGAACATCTTCTTGCGCATCTTCGTCACGGTCAGGCGGACGTAGCGTCCGCTCACGCCGTTGCCGGGGAAGCTGGCGACGACATCCATCTGGTTGGTCGTGTCGTATGTGGTGCGGTCCACGAGGCAGGCGGCGGTTTTGAACTCGCGGTCGGCCGAGGCTTCGAGCTTGAAGCGCAGCGGAAAACCCGGCGAGGCGGTGCCATAGCCTTCGAGGCGCGGCAGCAGCTTGACCTGTTCGATCGCAACCGACTTGCCGAGGTCCACCTGCAGCCAACGGATCACGCCGTCCTTGTCGGCGGGTTTGGCGACATAGCCGACGGGGGAAAACCGCGCAATGCGCTCCACGCCCATCTGCGCATCGCCCGCCAGCGCCACGCCACCGCCCAACAGCAAAACAACGAAGAACTTTTTCATCAGGCCCGCCTTTCGTTGCGCGGCATCCTAAGGCATCACCTGGCAAACCGCCACCCGCGTTTTCCGAGCGTTGAGAGAAGCATTTTGGAGTGCGCGGACGTGTCCGCGCTTTCACCGCCGTGACGCATCACGGCGGAGCAAAGCGGCGACTCGTCGCCGCAGTCCAAACACCCGTCCCAAGCGCGGCTTAAGTGGACCGCGTTCTGACCCCCGCGGCCACGGCCACGGGCGGGCCGCCCTCGTCACTCCGCTGCGCCGTGGTGGGCGCGCTACAAACGGCGTGGGATGGAAACTGGCCGTTTGTAGCCCCGCCGCCAGGCGGGTCAGTGTTTCCAAGGATTGGAAATCAATGCGGAGAAATTTCCAAGCCTTGGAATGTTGCGACACCAACTGATCCTGCGGCTCGCGAGTACGCTCGCCCTCCCGTGCTGATTCTGTGGACCGCGTTCTGACGAACGCGGCTACGGGATATCGCTTCGTGCGGATGGCCTGCCTGCCGGCTGTAGGCCGGGTCACCCGACCCGGCGGATTTTCGCCACGTGAGGTCACGTGGCCTACAGCCCGCGGCTGGCGGCGGGTTTGCGGCTTGGAAAACGGCTTGCGGCCCTTATACTCCCGCGCGGAGTTGAAGCATGATCGGCATTGTTGACTATGGCATGGGCAATCTCGGCAGCGTGACGAACGCGTGCCGGTTCCTGAACCTGGACGCACGCATCATCACGCGTCCGGAGGAACTCGGCGCGTGCCGCGGGCTGATCCTGCCCGGCGTCGGCGCGTTCGGCGACTGCATGGAACATCTCGCCAGCCACGGCTTCGTCGAGGCGTCGCGCGCGTGGATCGCGGCGGGCAAACCGTTTCTCGGCATCTGCGTGGGCCTGCAGGCGTTGTTCGAGGGCAGCGACGAGTCACCGGGCGTCGCGGGCCTCGGCGTGCTGCCGGGCCGCGTCCGCAAGTTCGTACCGACGCCGGACTGCAAGGTGCCGCAGATCGGCTGGAACCGCGTGCGCTACCAGCGCGCGGAATGTCCGCTCTTCCAGGGCGTGCCGGACCAGACCTACTTCTATTTTGTGCACTCGTTTTATGCCGCAACCACCGAGTCCGCCGTGGCCGCGGGCGTGAGCGACTACGCCGGGGTGACCTATGCCGCCGCCGTCTGGCGCGAAAACCTGATGGCCGTGCAGTTCCATCCAGAGAAGAGTCAACAGTGGGGCCTGCAAATGCTGAAGAACTTTGGAGAACTGGCGAAATGAGCGACTTCACCATCTTTCCCGCGATCGATCTCAAAGGCGGACGCTGCGTCCGGCTGCGGCAGGGCCGCGCCGAGGACGCGACGGTCTATTCCGACGATCCCGCCGCCATGGCGCAGCACTGGAAAAAACTCGGCGCGGAGTGGCTGCACGTGGTGGATCTCGACGGCGCGTTCCAGGGCGCGAGCGCACACCGCGAGGTGCTGCGCAAGATCGCCGCGGTGGGCGTGCCGGTGGAGATCGGCGGCGGGTTGCGGACGCAGGAGGCCATCGAGGCCGTGCTCGCCGATGGCGCGCGCCGCGCGATCGTCGGCACCATTGCGTGGGAAGTGCCGCACGTGCTCGAGCGCCTCATCGTGCACTTCGGCGAACGGCTCGTGCTCGGCATCGATGCGCGCGACGGCCGCGTGCAGATCAAGGGCTGGACGGAGACCACCGACCTGCCCGCCGTGGATCTCGCGCGGCGCGCCGATGCCTTCGGCGTCCATACGATCATCTATACCGACACCGCGACCGACGGCATGTTGCAGGGGCCGAACTGCGCGGCGATGCTGAAGCTCTGCCAGTCGGTGAGCTGCGATGTGATTGCCTCCGGCGGCGTCAGCTCCGTGGAAGACATCCGCAAGCTGCGCGCGCTCGGCTGCCCGAACCTCGTCGGCGCGATTGTCGGCAAGGCGATCTACGAAAACCGCGTCACGCTGCCGGAGCTGTTGGCGGCGGCCCGTTCCTGAAATCACACGGAGCTTCACATGTATAAACTTTTTTGGCTGACGGTCCTGTTCACAATGCTGGCGCGGGTACAGGCGGCGGAGGTGTTCGAGCAGAACCGGCAGCTCGGTCGCGGCGTGAATATCATCGGCTATGACCCGCTCTGGAAGAACTTCGAGCAGGCGCATTTCAAGGCAAAGCATTTCGCCGCGCTGAAGGCGGCGGGCTTCCAGCACGTCCGCCTCAACCTCCATCCGTTCCGGCACATGCAGCGCGAGAAGCACTGGGCGCTGCCGGAAAGCTGGTGGCAGACGCTCGACTGGGCGGTGCGCGAGGCAAGCGCGCAGAAGCTGATGGTCATCCTCGACTGCCACGAATTCCATGCCATGGCCGACAATCCCGAAGGCAACAAGGAGCAGTTCCTCGCCTTCTGGCGGCAGTTCGCCGCGCACTGCGCCGGCGCGCCCGATACCGTGCTATTCGAGATCCTCAACGAGCCGAACAAAAAGCTGACGCCCGCACTCTGGAACAAATATCTGGCCGAGGTACTCGCCATCATCCGCGAGAAGCATCCCACACGCACGGTCATCCTCGGCCCGGCGTTCTGGAATTCGGTGGATCACCTCGATGAGCTCGCGCTGCCGGAGAACGACCGCCACCTGATCGTGACGGTCCACTATTACCTCCCGATGAGCTTCACGCACCAGGGCGCGTCGTGGGCCGGGCAGAAGGACAAGCGCGACGTGCCATGGCCCGCGAATGAGAAGGACCGCGCGGCGCTCGACAAGAATTTTGACAAGGTCGCCACATGGGCCAAGGCGCACAACCGTCCGATCTATCTCGGCGAGTTCGGCGCCTTTGACAAGGCTCCGCTGGAGTCGCGCGTCCGCTACACCGCTGCCGTCGCCCGCGCCGCCGAGGCGCGCGGCTGGAGCTGGGGCTACTGGCAGTTCGACGGCGACTTCATCCTCTGGGACATGAAACGCGACGCGTTCGTCGAACCGATCCTGCACGCTTTGATTCCATCCAAGAAAGGAAAATGACCATGAGAAAGATAGCGTTGTTCCTCGCCGCCCTGTGTTGCGCCGCCGTCGCGCATGCCGCCGACGCCAAGCCCCTGCGTGTGCTGGTCGTCTATGGCGGACACGGCTTCAACACCAACGCCTTCTGGGCGATGTGGGACAAGCTGCCGGGCGTCACCTACGCCAAATGCCAGGTGCCGCAGCAGGCCGACATGCTCAAGCCGGGGCTGGAGAAACAATTCGACGCCATCATGTTCTTCGACATGGTCAAGGGCATCACGCCAGAGCAGCAGAAGGCGTTTCTGGAGCTGCTCGAAACGGGCATCGGGCTCGTGCCGACGCACCACACGCTCGGCGCACACGATGGCTGGCGCGGTTACTGGGACATCATCGGCGGCCACTACATGCACAAGGAAGAGGAAGTCGCCGGGAAGAAATACGGCAAGAGCAGCTTCACCCACGGCGTGGACCTGGCGGTCAAGGTCGTGGACACGGAGCACCCGGTGACGCGCGGCGTGAAGGACTTCACCATCCACGACGAGGCCTACGGCAACTTCTATGTGGCGCCCGGCGTGCACGTGCTGATGACCACCGAGCATCCCAAGTGCGGGCATGACGTCGCGTGGACCAAGACCGCGGGCAAGAGCCGCGTCTGCTACCTGATCTTCGGCCACGACGAGAAGGCGTGGCAGAACCCGAACTACCAGACGCTGCTGCTCAACGCCCTGCGCTGGGCCGCCGCGAAATAGAACTTGACTCACCTCCCTGCCTGACAATGATGCCGCCCATGTTGCGATGGGCTCCCACACGGAAGGTGAGACATGAAAGCTCCCGGCTGTTCCAAACTCGTCCCTAGTCTGCTGGCGGGCGTTGTCGTGAGTCTGGCCGCCATCACAGAGGTCGTGGCGCAAGGCCGGCTGAATGAAGGCGCCCTCGTGGCGTGGGGCAATAACGATCTCGGCCAGACCAATGCGCCGGCCGGCAACACCTATACGCAACTGGCCGCCGGCGATCACTTCGCCTTGGCGCTGCGCAGCGATCGCTCCGTGGCGGCGTGGGGGTCGGACACCTACGGGCAGGTCAGCTTTGCCCCGAGTGACAGCGTCTATGTGCAGATCGCCGCCGGCTATCAGCACGGCCTGGTGCTGGCCGGCAACGGGACCATCGGCGGCTGGGGTTATAACCATGATGGGCAGGCGACGCCACCCGCCGGCTATGATTTCAAACAAATCGCCGCCGGCTCCGACATCAGCCTGGCCCTGCGCAACGATGGCACGCTCGTGGGCTGGGGCTATGCCGGCGCAGGCCAGACCAACACGCCGGCCGGAAATAATTTCGCGCAGGTCGCCGCTTCCGGCGCGGGCAGCCACGCGCTGGCTTTGCGCAACGACGGCACCATTGCGGGCTGGGGCTATGACAACTTCGGCCAGGCCACCGCCCCGGCCGGCAGCAACTACACCCAGGTTGCCGCCGGTCGTGAGCACAGCGTGGCGTTGCGCAGCGATGGCTCCATTTATGCCTGGGGCAGCAATGAGTGGGGCGGTCAGGCCTCCAACGCGCCGACCGGAACTGGCTTTATCCAAGTGACGGCCAATCTCTATCACAGCCTCGCGTTGCGCTCCGATGGCTCCATCGCGGCGTGGGGCGGCAACTACGACACGAACACCCTGCCCTCGGGCGTCTTTCTGGCCGTGGCGGCCGGGCGCAATTTCGATGCCGCCCTGCGCGCGCGCGAAAGCTACGACGACCTGCTCATCACCGGCGGCGGCACCTCCGCGACCCTCCAGCGCAGCATCACGGTCGCCGGCAATGCGACCATCCTGGGCACCTCGCTGACGGTACAGAGCAACCAGAGCATGACCGTCGGCGGCGTGCTGAACCTTTCTAACAACGCCTCGGTGCGCGTGCTCTCCGGTTCCGCTCTGACCTTGAATAGCGCGCTCGCCGGCAACAGCGGCTGGATCAAGTATGGCCCCGGCTCGATGAACCTGGTGGGCAACAGCAGCGGCTACACCCACACCACGGAAATCTGGGAAGGCTCATTGGCGGTCAACGGCCCGCTCGGCGGGCCGGTCGCGGTGCTCGGCGGCGGCACGCTCGGCGGCACCGGCACGCTGGGACAGGTCTCGATCAACTACGGCACCTATGCGCCCGGCAACTCGCCCGGCACGCAAACGGTTTCGAGCCTGACCTTCACCGGCGGCACCTTCAAGGTCGAGATCATGGACGTGGGCACGCATGACCTGGTCATCTCCAGCAACGGCGTGCACGTCAGCGCAAACAGTTCGCAAACTTTTCTGAATCTCGCGCTGACCAATGCCAGCCTCGCGCTGAACGACCGCATCCTGATCATGGACAACCTTTCCAGCCAGTCCGCGGACGACATGGGGCACTTCTGGTATCACGGCTTTGCGGGCGACAGCGAACTGCTCAACGGCAGCATCTTCTCCGCGCTGGATGCCGGCAGCGGCGCCACCAACTTCTTCCAGATCGCGTACGACTTTAACAGCCCCGCCGGCGGCGGCACGGCCAACGACATCACGCTGACCGTCGTCCCCGAACCCGGCACTGCGGCCATCCTGTTGCTCGGCTGCACCGCGCTCGCCCTGCGCCACCGCTGGCGGCGGACCATGCACCGCCGCGCTGCGCCGTGACAAAAGCCAGGGAGCCGGGTGACGGTTGTCGCGGTATAGGTCTCATAGGACCTATAGGACGCATGGTGTGCCCGCGCCGGTTTCCAAGGATTGGAACGTCCCCCACCCTGTTTTTCCAAGCCTTGGAAAATTTCGCCGCTTTTTTTCCAAGGCTTGGAAGTTTCCGGCTGACGGCTGATCGCTGAAGGCTGATAGCTTGCTTACAGCAGATTCGCGGCGAGCTCGGCGACGTCGGAGCGGACGCCCTTCGCGAGCAGGATGTGCGCGGCGACGCCGTAGGCCTTGAACTTCTCCGCCACGGTCGAGAGGCCGTTGGACATGCTGTCCACGTAGGGGTTGTCAATCTGGTAGATGTCGCCGGTGAGGATGATCTTCGTGCCGGGGCCGACGCGCGTGAGCACAGTCTTGGCCTCGAGCGGCGTCAGGTTCTGCGCCTCGTCCACGATCATGTACTGGTGCGGGATGCTGCGGCCGCGGATGTAGGTGAGCGGCTCGATGCTGATGCGGCCGGTCTCGTCGAGGCCGTCCTTGCCGCGGCGGATCGGGCCGTGGCCGTTGGCGAGCAGGTCGAGCGCGTCGAAGATCGGCTGCATCCACGGGTTGAGTTTTTCCTCGACCGTGCCGGGCAGGAAGCCGATGTCCTTGCCCATCGCGAACGTCGGGCGGCTGACGAGCATCTTGCGATAGGTTTTTGAGTTGAACACCTTGTAGAGCCCGGCGGCGACCGCGAGCAGCGTCTTGCCCGTGCCGGCCTTGCCGATGATGGTGACGACCTTGACCGCGTCGTTGAGCAGCGCGTCCATCGCGAAGAATTGTTCCTTGTTGCGCGGCTGGACGTGGCGCAGTTCCTCCGGCGTGCCGATCAGCGGCACGAGCGACTTGCTCTCGCCCTCGTAGCGCGCGAGCACGGTGCGGTTAGGGTCGGCCTCGTCGCGCACGAGCAGATACTGGTTCGGATAGAGGTGGGGATCCTCCACGGCGACCTTGTTGCCCTGCCGGATCGCCTCGAGCCCGGCGGCCGGCAAAAGCTTCTCGCCCTGGCCGGTGTACAGCTCCTGGAGGTCCACACGATCGGTTTCGTAATCCTCGGCCTTCAGCCCGATCGCGTCGGCCTTGAGCCGCAGGTTGATGTCCTTGCTGACGACCAGACACGGCTGCTGCGGCGAGGCACGCTGAACCTCCATCGCCATCCGCAAAATCTGATCATCGGCCGAGCCGGCGGCCAGGAGCGGATCATCGGTGCGCGGGAAGGCGATGCGCAGCAGGCCGCCCTTCTCCAAAGTGACCCCGCTGGCGAGATGGCCCTTCTGCCGCATCGCGTCGAGCATCCGCGAAATCTGGCGCGCATTGCGGCCCAGCTCGCTCATGTCGCGTTTGAACTGGTCAATCTCCTCGATGACTTTCAGCGGGATGACAATGTCGTTATCTTCAAAGTGATGAATGGCGGTGGGATCATGCAACAAAACGTTGGTGTCGAGGACGTAGGTTTTTTTCATCGCGCCGCGAATATAGCAAGCCCGCCACCGGTTTCCACCGAAAAGGATGCGGGATACGCGATGCGGGATGCCTGTATGGGTTGCCAGTTGGAGGGCCACGCTCCGTCGTGGCCGGAATACTTGCAGAGCCAGCCCGTATCAATCCCCCGGCCGCAGGCCGAGCGCGAAAATCCGCGAGTAGGTACGGAAGAAAATCATGCCGTTGGCAAGCGCCGGCGTCGCAAAACATTTTTCGCCCAGCGGCACGCGGGTGAGCAGCTTGAACTGGTCGCCCGCCGCCACCACCAGCACGTCGCCGAGCTTGGTGACAAAATATAAACGGCCATCGGCGCAGACCGGCGAGCTGTAGAAATTCCCGCTGACCTGCTCGCGCCAGAGGATCGCGCCCGTCACCGCATTCGCACACGCCATCGCGCCCTGATCGGTGACGAAGAACAGGCGCTCGCCCACGACAACCGGCGTCGGCACGAGCGGCGCGGGCTTGGGGATCTCGAACGCGATCTGCGGCGTCGCACCCGGCCGCACAGCCACACACCGGATACCGGCATTACCACGCCCCTCGCTGGCGATAACCAGCTCGCCCGCGAGCACCGGCGAAGCCACGCAGCGCTCCTTGAAAATACCCGGTGCCTGCCACGTCACCTTGCCGGTCGCCGCATCCACCGCCGTGAAGCTGTGCGCGGTATCGGCCAGGATGATTTCCGCGCGGCCGCCAGCGCCCTTGCGCACGCACGGCGTGATGTAGGAAGCCTGATTGCTCTGCCGCTCCAGTTGCCAGCGCGTCGCGCCAGTCCGGCGGTCGAGCGCGAGCAGCGCGCTTTTCCCAGTGCCCTTCGGCGCATAGGGCTTGGCATAGACGCTCTTGGGCAGCGACGCCGGGTCTTCCTGATTGTCAAAATAGATGACGAGATCGCCCTCGATGAGCGGCGAGACGCCGCTGCCGTGGATGCCGACAAACTTGCCGAAGTCGCGCCGCCAGGCCTCGCGCCCGTCGTTGTCGAGCGCCACCAAGGTCACCTGCTCCGGCGTCGTCCACGCCACCACGACGCCATTGGCATCCGCCGTCGGCGTGGCAGAGGCATAGCTGTTGTCGCCGTTCTGTTGGAACGATTGCGAGGTGAACGCGCGCTGCCAGAGCGTGTGCCCATTTGCCGCATCAAGGCAGACGACAATGCGCGCGGCGCTCGCGTTCTCGCCGCAGGTGACGAACAGCCGCGAGCCGACGACGACGGGCGAGGAGTGGCCGACGCCCGGTAGCGTGGCGATCCAGCGACAGTCGTTGGTGGTCCACGATATCGGGAGGCCGGGCGCCTCGCCGCAGCCCGCGCCGTTCGGCCCGCGGAACCGCGGCCAGTCCGCCGCCTGCGCCGCCAGCGCGAGCATCAGCCAAAGAGAAATGTGTTTCATGGCGCGGGATGATAGCAGCCGGCCGCGGAAGAAAAAGCGCGATTGCATGTTATAGTCGCGCGTGTCCGAAACAAAACCATCATGTTGTTGTTGTCACGAAGCGGCCGGCGCAAGCTGGACGCCGACCAAGGCTTACTTCTGCCCGATGTGCCCCGGCATCGAGGCTGATGAGCCCGGCGCGTGCGCGCACTGCGGCATGGCGCTGGAGCCGGCGCTGCCGAGCCTCGAGGTCCCGCCCGCCGAGGCCGCCGAGTTGCGCGACATGACGCGCCGCTTCTGGCTCGCGCTCGTCCCGGGCCTGCCCGTACTCGTGCTGGGCATGGATCACCTGTTGCCCGGTCAGCCGCTGATGCGCTTGCTCGGCCATCACCTCTCCGGCTGGCTTCAACTGGCGCTCTCCGCGCCGGTCGTCTTCCTCGCAGGCTGGCCGTTGCTCGCACGCGGCTGGCGTTCGCTCGTCACCCGCAACTTCAACATGTTCACGCTGATCGGCCTCGGCGTGGTGACCTCGTGGTGCTACAGCCTCGCCGCGCTGCTGCTCGACGAGGTCCTGCCCGCCGCCGCCAAGCACGGCGGCCACGCCGTCCTCTACTTCGAGGCCGCCGCCGGCATCACCGCGCTCGTATTACTCGGCCAGGTCATGGAAATGCGCGCCCAGCGCCGCACCGGCGCGGCGCTCCGCACGCTGATCGGCCTCGCGCCCAAGACCGCCGCGCGCCTGCGCGCGGGTGTCGAGGAGCAGGTGCCGTTGGACCAGATTGTCGTCGGCGATCAACTGCGCGTGCGCCCCGGCGAAAAAATCCCCGTGGATGGCGTTGTCCTCGAAGGCCGCTCCAGCGTGGACGAGGCGATGCTGACCGGCGAGCCGCTGCCGGTGCCGAAGCAGAACGGCGACGCGGTCACCGGCGGTACGCTCAACCAGACCGGCGCCTTCGTCATGCGCGCGGAGAAGGTCGGGCGCGAAACGCTGCTGGCGCGGATCGTCCAGCTCGTCGCGCAGGCCCAGCGCAGCCGCGCGCCGGTTCAGCGCCTCGCCGACCGCGTCGCCGCTGTCTTCGTCCCCGCGGTTGTCGCCATTGCGGCGCTGACCTTTGTGCTTTGGTTGCTGCTCGGACCGGAGCCGCGCTGGGCCAACGCGCTGGTCTGCGCCGTCGCGGTGCTCGTCATCGCCTGCCCGTGCGCGCTGGGACTCGCGACGCCGATGAGCATCATGATCGGCGTCGGCCGCGGCGCGCAGGAAGGCATCCTCGTCAAGGACGCCGCCGCGCTGGAGGCGCTCGGCGTCGTGGATACCCTCGCCGTGGACAAGACCGGCACACTCACCGCGGGCAAACCCACCGTCACCGCCATCCACCTCGCCGAAATGTGGGCGGGTTTTCCAACCCCGCGAACCCAACCGGACCATATGGCCGCGGGGTTGCAAACCCCGCCCACGAAAACAGCGGAAGAACAAATCCTCACCTTCGCCGCCGCGCTGGAAAAACACAGCGAGCATCCGCTGGCGGCGGCGATTGTGCGCGCGGCACAGGAACGCAATCTGCCGGAACTCGACGCGACGAATTTCAACGCCACGCCCGGCGGCGGCATCGAGGGCCACGTCGCGGGACAAGCCCTTCTCGTCGGCAGCGCAAGCTGGCTCGCGGAGCGCGGCGTCACGAACCTCGACGCGCAGCACGCCGCCGTCGCCGCCTGCCACGCGCGCGGCGAGACCACCATCGGCGTCGCCCTCGCCGGCCGGCTCGCTGGCTGGCTCGCCGCCAGCGACCCGATCAAGCCGACCACACCCGAGGCCATCCGCGAACTGCACCGGCTCGGCCTGAAGCTCGTCATGCTCACCGGCGATGTCGAGGCTGCGGCACACAACGTCGCCAGGTCACTCGGTATTGACGAAGTCCGCGCGCGCGTCTCGCCGGTGGAGAAGCACCGCGTGGTGCAGGAACTGCGCGCCGCCGGCCGCCGCGTCGCGATGGCGGGTGACGGCCTCAACGATGCGCCCGCGCTCGCCGCCGCCGAGGTCGGCATTGCAATGGGCCACGGCACCGATGTGGCGATGCAGAGCGCCGGCATCACACTCGTGAAGGGCGATCTGCGCGGGCTGGTCCGCGCGATCCACTTGAGCCGCGCCGTCCGGCGCAATATCCGTCAGAACCTGTTCTTCGCCTTCGCCTACAACGCGCTCGGCATCCCGCTGGCCGCCGGCGCGCTTTACCCGCTGACCGGCACGCTCTTGAGCCCGGTCCTCGCCGGCGCCGCGATGAGCTTCAGCGACCTCTCGGTGGTCGGCAACGCCCTGCGCCTGCGCAAGACCCGACTGTGAGGCACCGCGAGGTCTCGCCTCCCTCATGGGCCGGGCACGCCTGATGCAGGGTGCCGAGCCATACTTCCTGCTTGTCACGTTTAACGCGGCTTCTGGGCGGCGGTGGCGGCGGCGCGGTAGTTGCGGCGGAAGCAGTCGGTCCAGGCGCGGAGATAGTCGAGACGGTCGTGGCGCTTGGCGATGTCGAGCGCGGAGGCCCACGTAAATTTTTCCGGCTGATCGGGCAACTGCGTCAGCAGCCGCATCGCCTCCGGCTGTTTCTCCGGCCCGCCTTGGGCGATGATGGTTTTCCACGCGGCGCGCAGCTCATGCCCGGAGTCGAGGCACATCGCCTTGATCAGGTCGCGGTGCACGCCAAAGTGCTTGCCCGTCCAGCGCGCCTCATAGGTGAAGTTGGTCGCCAGCGCATAGGCGTTGTTCGCGTGCTCGCCGAGGTCGAAGGCCATCAGCGGGCGCTCGGCGGCAAAATGCTTCTGGTGCGCGGGCTCGTCCGAGGGATAGAAATCGCGGCGGATCGGCAGCCGCCAGAGTGCGTACTGCTCCGGCCCGCCGGGCGTGCCGGGCCGCGCGCTCCACAGGCGCTGGCCGGCGTCGCTCAAGGTGAAGGCGAGGAACCGTTCCGCCAGCTCGCGGTGTTCCGCGCCGCGCAGCAGGCTGGCGGGATCGCACGAGACGCTGGTGCCGCCGACCGGCGTGACGAACGCCATGCGCGGCGGCGCGCCGGGCTTGCGATCCTGCGCGGCCTGGAAGCGCGCATAGAAATCAATGCAGATGCCCGCCGTCGCGTCGCCCTGCCCCACGTCGAGCGGGACGCGGCTGGACATGTCGGTGAAGTAGCGCGCGTTCGCGCCGAGCAACTGGATGAGGGCCAGCCCGCGCCGCCAGCCATCCTCGATGGCGCGCTGGTAGGCCTGCGGCACACCCTGCGGGATGACGCCCGGCGCGGTCTTCGCGGCGGCGATCATGCGCTCGAAGAAGGCGAGTTCCGTGTCCGAATAGTGCGCCGCGTGTACCGCCAGCCGGCACTGCTGCTGGATGATCATCTCGAACGCCTTGGCCGCGCTGCCGCTCTTGGTCGGATCGGCCAGGCCAAGCTGGCCGAAGAATTTCGGGCTGGTCAGGTCGCTCCACTGCGCCGGCGGCGGCGCGCCAAGGTCGCGCAGGCGGTCGAGGTTGAAGGCGATGCCGAAGACGCTCAACGCGTTGCCGGCGAAATACGGCGTGCGCCAAACCTCGCCGCTGACCTGCTCCGGCAGCAACGCCAGATCGCCGCTGTTTTTCAGGACCGCTTCCAGCGAAACGGTCAGTCCCTTGCGCGCGGCGTCGCCGTGATCGAACGAGCCGCCACCGAAAAAAACATCAATGCCGCAGGTGAACGCCGCCGCCGCATCGGTTTTCAGGAACGCCTGCCGCACCTCGGCCAGCGCGCGGTCGGCGGCGGGCAGCTTGGCGGCGGGCGCATCGAGCGCGGGATCGAACAGCCGGTCGGTCATCCCCGCGGGCCAAGCCTTCTTCTGCGAGCGCCACCACGCCTGCATCGCGGCGGTGTATTGCGCCTGCAGATAGCGGCTGATTTCCGTCGTGCCGCCGAGCACGCGCCAGTCCACACGGACCGCTTTGCCAAAGTTCGTCTGATGCCACGCGGAAAACGCGCGGCCGAATTCGTAACGGATCGCCTCGTTGTGCGGCGTGACGATGACGAGCACGGGATCGCCGGCGCGCGCGCCGCCCTCCGTGGACGTGCGGCGCAAAACGAGAGGGAGCCCGACGAGCAGCAGCACGAGCACCACATAGCCGAGGCGTTTGGGCATGGCGTCACCCGGTCAGCAGCACAGCATCCTCGGGCGCGAAGTGGAGCGTGACCGGCGTACCCGCCGGAAACGCCGCGCGCTGCGGGCGCAGTTCCAACACGCGCCACTCCTCGTCGCGGCCGGCGGGCTGCACCAGGTGCTGCGCGAGTTCGCCGAGGAAGACCGAATCGCGCACCGTGCCGGCAAGCTGGTTCACGCCGCCCGCGGCCTCGCCCACGCGCAGCGCCTCGGGCCGGATGCACAGCGTCACCGCCTGCCCCACCGCCGGCGCGTTTGCCGGCGCGGCCACGCGCAACACGCCATGCCGCGTGGCGACTGCACAGACGCCGTTCACTGCCGCTTGCAGCGTACCGGCCATGAAGTTCGCTTCGCCAATGAACGCGGCGACCGACTGCTTCGCCGGCTTGCGATAGACCTCCCACGGCGAGCCGCACTGCTGGATGCGCCCCTCCTCCAGCACGGCGAGGCGGTCGGCGATGGCGAGCGCCTCCTTCTGGTCGTGCGTCACATAGATCGCGGTCAGCTCCGCCAGCTTGCAGATGCGGCGGATTTCGCCGCGCATCTCGTGGCGCAGCTTCGCGTCGAGGTTGGAGAGCGGCTCATCGAGCAGCAGACAGCGCGGGCGGACGGCGAGCGCGCGGGCCAGCGCCACGCGCTGCTGCTGGCCACCGGAAAGTTCGTTGGGCCGCGCGGCGGCACGGTCGCCCATCTTGACCACCTCGAGCGACTCGGCGACGCGCTGCTTGATCTCCGCCGCCGGCAGCTTGCGCAGCTCGAGGCCGAACGCGACGTTCTGCGCCACGGTCAGGTGCGGCCAGAGCGCGTAGCTCTGGAAGACCATCGCCGCCTCGCGCTGCTCCGGCGGCAGCGCGGTCACATCCTCGTCGCCGAAATGGATGGTGCCGGCCGAAGGCTTGACGAAGCCGGCGACGCTGCGCAGCAACGTCGTCTTGCCGCAGCCGCTCGGGCCGAGCAGGAAGAACAGCTCACCCGCGGCAATCTCCACGCTGATGCCATCGAGAATCCGCCGCCCGCCCAGCGTCGCGCTCACATCCCTGATCTGGATCGAAACCGCCACGCGCGGAGTGTCGCGGCAAGCCGCGCCGCTGGTCAACCAGAAAAGCGAGGCGGGAAGAGCGGCCGGATGGAAAGGCAGAGGTGGACAGAAAAACCAGAGACAGAAAAACAACCCCTCCCGCCCTGTACCGGCCACGACGGAGCGTGGCCCTCCAAACCGGAGGCTGGCAGAAAAATCGCCCGCCCTCTGCTCGCTGACCTCTGACTTCTGATCTCTGTTTCCCATGTTTCTGCCCACCATCTTTCTGCCACGAACTCTTCAGCCCCGATTCAGACAAAGGAATGGGGACAAAGGAATGTTTTTTGACGTGGGCTCCTCCGCATTCCCCTGTCTCCATTCCTATGCCTCTCCTCTTTTCCAGCCTTCCTGCTTTCCTCATGCAAAAATCTGGAAGGCCGGGAAACAGAAACGGACATGCGTAGGGGGTGGCCCTGTCTGCCTCGGAATGCGCCCTGGCGGGCGCGCTACAAACGACGCCATCCCGCGGCCATACGTATTTCTCCTCCCAGCGCCGTTGGTAGCCCCGCCGCCAGGCGGATGTATTGACCATTCAAGGTCTGACACTACCTGTCCGTGGAGGGACGCACTCTGTCGCGTCCGCAGGAAAACAGCGAAGACGGGAAGACGCGAAGCCAAGCCGGGGTCTGAGGTTGCCCCGGGTTGATGGACACGCGGGGGTCATGATTAGTTTTGTTGATACCTGAATTGGGTTTCGAAGTCTACGGGGCTTTTAAAGCCGAGTGCGGAATGTTTCCGCCGCCGGTTG
>CAISWQ010000051.1 GCA_903889245.1 uncultured Lentisphaerota bacterium
CTGCTTCGGCTTCCTTCAATACCCCGATAATCTGTTCTTCGCTGAACCGCTTTCCTTTCATCGCTTGTCCTCCGTTTCGTTGCTGTTGTAGACCAGAGAACTCGCTTTGAACATGCTCCAGTTTTATGGGGGAACGTCAGTTTCCAATCCCTGGAAAAGGCTGCGTGTTACTCGAACGAGCAGATGTATTCGGCGATACCGGTGGCGACCGCGATCTCGAAGTGGCTGTTGCCGGGGACGCGGAAGAAGGTGCCGGCGGCGACCTCGCGCCACGCGGTTTCGCCGGCGAGCTTGATGCGGCACTGGCCCGCGATCATCTCCATCTTTTCCGGCGCGCCGGTGTTGAACTTGAATTCGCCGGGGTAGATCAGACCGAGGGTCTTGCGGGTGCCGTCGGCGAACTTGAGGGTGTGGCTGACGACTTTGCCATCGAAGTAGACGTTGGCCTTGCAGACGGCGGTGACGTTGTCGAATTTTTCCGGCAGTGCGCTCATGGTTTTCCTTTGTGTTCGCGCGGCATGTAGCCGCGCCGGCGGCGGAATGTCAAGGTTTGCCAAGCGTCGGCGGGCGGCGGTATGCTGCGCGCCCGTGAAGCCGTTCAACCCTTGAGGAGCACACGATGAACGACCAGCAGCCGACCGCCGTCTCGCGCCGCCACTTCCTGCAACGCGCCTCCTTCGCCACCGCCGCGCTCGCGCTCGGCGGCTGCGCCACGACACCGCAGCCACAGGCGAAGTTGCCCGCCGATAGGCCGCTGAAGAAATTGAACATCGCCGGCGTCGGCGTCGGCGGCATGGGCCGCAACAACCTCAAGCGCGCCGCCGAGGGCAACAACATCGTCGCGCTTTGCGACGTGGACTCCAAACTCGCCGCCAAGACGTTCAAGGATTATCCCGGTGCCAAGGTCTACAAGGATTTCCGCGTGATGTTCGACCAGCAGAAGGACATCGAGGCCGTCATCATCGCCACGCCCGACCACACGCACGCGCCGATCGCGCTCGCGGCGATGGAGCGCGGCAAGCACGTCTACGTCCAGAAGCCGCTCGCGCATTCGGTGAAGGAAGTCCGCCTGATGACCGAGGCCGCGCGGAAATACAAGGTCGTCACGCAGATGGGCAACCAGGGCCACTCCGGCGAGGGCTGCCGCCAGATTCGCGAGTGGATTCTCGATGGCGCCATCGGCAAGGTCCGCGAGGTGCATTGCTGGACGAACCGGCCTGTGTGGCCGCAGGGCATCGAGGTCGGCCGGCCCGCCGAGACGCCCGCCGTGCCCGAGGGGCTCGACTGGGATCTCTGGATCGGCCCCGCCGCGCTGCGGCCCTATCACCCCACCTATCACCCGAACGCCTGGCGCGCGTGGTGGGACTTTGGCACCGGCTCGCTCGGTGACCTCGGCTGCCACATCATGGACGCGCCCTTCTGGGTGCTCGACCTGAAATATCCCACGAGCGTCGAGGGCAACATCTCCACCTACTGGGGCGGTTTCTGGAAGAAGACGCAGCCGCTCAACGAGCAGTATCCGCGCTCCACCATCGTCCGCTACAAATTCCCCGCGCGCGGCGCCTTGCCGCCGGTTCGCCTCACGTGGTGGGATGGCGGGTTGATGCCACCGCGTCCCGAGGAACTCGCGCCGAGCCAGCAGATGGGCGATGACGATGGCGGTGTCCTGTTCCTGGGCGACAAGGGCGTGCTCATGTGCGGCTGCTACGGCAAGAACCCGCGCCTGCTGCCCGACGATGCGATGCGCGCCTACCGCAAACCCGCGAAGTCCATCGCGCGCATCTCCGGCGGCGAGAACGGCCACGAGCAGGATTGGCTGCGCGCCTGCAAGGGCGGCGCGTCCGCGTGCTCCAACTTCGACTACTCCGGCCCGCTCTCCGAGATGGTGCTGATGGGCAACCTCGCCGTGCGCTTCCCCGAACGCAAGATCATGTGGAACGGCGAGCAGATGGCCGTCACCAACGACGCCGAGGCCAACGCCTACCTCACACCGAACTACCGCGCCGGTTGGCAGCTTGGCTGATTCGCGCGGGGTTCCTGTTCATTTGGCCTGCGCCGCAACAAGCTTATCGGTCCCGGCCAGCGTGAAGCGCGTGCTCACGACCGAATGTTTCGCCGTGCCCGGCCGGTATTTGATGTAGGTAGTGGCAACGAACGTGTCGTCGGGCAGCAGCTCAAGGCCGGGATAACCGCAGTCGCCGCCGGCGTGGCTGTGCAGCAGTTTGATGCGGTATTGACCGGGCCGGCCCGCGGCGATGTCCTCGTAGCGGCCGACCCATGCGACGAAGTGACCTTTGGTCGGACTCTCCAGCGCCTGGTCGCGGAAAGCGACGACAAGGCGGCCATCCCTGGCAAACGCGCCCATGTGGCGGTCGCCGGTCAGGCCCCACGGCGTATCACGCGGCTCGCTCCATGTGGCGCCCTCGTCACGGCTGAACATGACAAGGCTGCGGCCCTTGTGCGTGTTCTCGCGCAACAGCGCGCACAGCTCGGTGCCATCCGGTGAGCGGAAGACGAACGGCTCGCACGGATTCTTGCCCTCCACTCTCGCGACCACGCGCGGCTCGCTCCAAGTGAAGCCGCCGTCTTTCGTGATGGTTTGCAACACCTCCAGAGGTGTGCGGTCCGCGCCGCCGGGACCGCGGTGGAAAAGGCCGAGCGTCGAGCCGTCCTTGAGGCGCACGACGCTGCTGAAGGTCATCACGCAGCGGAACTTTTCGCCGAGCGGCGGCAGTTCTTTCCAGGTCTTGCCATCGTCCTCACTCATGATGGCGGGCATCGCGGCGCCGTCGGACTTCTTGCCGCGAAACGCCGAGAAAACAAAAAGCCGCGCCTTGCCCTGTGGATCCACGATGCGATAGATGCTTGGGCAGTTTTGGTGCGTTTTGAAGCCCGGCGGCAAGGAAGCATCGAGCCGCGCCCACGTCTTGCCACCGTCGTCGCTGCGCGCCATCGGCCCGGCCGCGCCGCCGTGTTTGAGACACCACACGCAGAACATCGTCTTGCCGTCCGGCAGCAGCGCCGTCGTCGGATGGCCCTGATAGACCTCGGGCGTGCCGGCGGCGATGACCACCTGCCGCGCCGCGTCGCCGGAGAGGTCCACCACCGGCAGTTCCGCCGCCCGCGCCAGACTCGCCGCGATGAGCAGCCCCACCCTTGTCCACAGCAATGTTTTCATGCCCACAGTGTAGCCACTGTTCCATAATTTCCAAGGCTCCGCCTCGGCTGCCGGCCGGCGATGGCGGCGCTGGGGCATTGACGCTGCGGGGGCGCTTGACTATCGTGCGCGCATTCTCTGGGGCACATCATGAAAATAACGAAGGCCGTCATCACCGCCGCGGGCCGCGACCAACACACGCTTCCCCTCCACATGCTGGTGGACCGCGACGGCGTCAAGAAGACCGCGCTGCAGATCATCCTCGAGGAGGCGCTCGCCGCCGGGATCGAGGAACTCGGGCTGGTCATCGCGCCCGGCGACCAGGCCGCGTTCCGCCAAGCGGCGGGCGCGCACGCCGCGCGCCTGACGTTCCTCGAACAAACCGAGCCGCGCGGCTACGGCCACGCGTTGCTCTGCGCACGCGACTTCACCGCGCAGCAGCCGTTCCTGCACCTGGTCAGCGATCATCTCTACGTCAGCGCCCAGGCACAGCGCTGTGCCGAGCAGCTCGTCGCCGTGGCGGCGGCGGAGCATTGCGCGGTCAGCGCCGTGCAGGCGACGCGCGAGAACATGTTGCCCCACTACGGCGCGGTCGGCGGCCGGCGCGTACCCAAGAGCAAGGACCTCTACCAGGTGGAACTGGTCCGCGAGAAGCCGACGCCAACGCAGGCCGAGCAGGAGCTGGTGGTGCCGGGGCTGCGCGCGGGGCACTACCTCTGCTTCTTCGGGATGCACGTGCTGACGCCGGGCATCATGCCGCTGCTGGAGGCGCAGCTCGCGGCGGCGGACGGTAAGCACATCGCGCTCTCGCCCGCGCTGACGGAGCTGGCGGCGCGCGAGCGCTACCTGGCGCTGGAGGTCGCCGGCCGCCGTTACAACATGGGCCTGAAGTATGGCCTCTTGCAGGCGCAACTCGCCCTCGCCCTCGAAGGCGCCGACCGCGAGGAAGTCCTCGCCCAGCTCGTCGAGGTGCTCGCGCAAAGGCAGAAATAACAAGGAGTGAAACATGAGTTATTCATATCTTGAACTGGCGTGTGATGTGTTGAAGAAGGCTGCTACACCTCTGACGTACCAAGAAATCTGGCAACTCGGCAAGGAAACCGGATTGGCGGAAAAAATTGGGACTACCGGAAAAACACCTTGGGCATCGTTGGGTGCGCGCCTGTATGTAGAGGTCCGCGACAATCTGGACTCCAATCTTATCAAGGTGGGCAACCGCCCTGTGCGATTTTTTCTGAAGGAGCGCAAGCAAGAATTGGCTCCCGATACCATCAGCCGCATCGAGAAGGCAGAAGCCAAACAAAGCGAAAAACCGTCGGCCTACCTTGAGCGCGATTTACATCCGTTGTTGACCTATTTCGCCTACGCGAACCCCGAGTTTAATCGCGGCCGTTCCATCCTCACCAAGACAATTTTTCACGAGAAGTCGCAAAAATCTGGCTACAACGAATGGATTCACCCCGACATGGTCGGTTTCCATTTGCCGTTGGAGGATTGGCATGCCGATGTCATTGAGTTGAATCGCCTCGTGGACAACAATTCGCTCCGGCTCTTTTCTTTTGAACTGAAACGTTCGCTCACGAAGGGCAATTACCGCGAAGCCTATTTTCAAGCGGTCTCGAACTCCTCGTGGGCGCACGAGGGCTATCTCGTGGCTGCCAACATTCTTCAAGACGATGAATTTCTCTCCGAGCTTGAACGGCTTGCCTCTTCGTTCGGAATCGGAATCATCCACCTTGACCCGAAGGACATTGACGGTTCCAGGGTCTTGTTCCCGGCCCGGTTCAAGAGTGCCTTGGACTGGGAAACCATCAACAAACTTTGCGCGCAAAATACCGACTTCGGAAAATTTCTTCAGGATGTAAAAATCGATTTTGAAGCACGGCGAGTACATCGCGCGGAGTATGACGAAGTCGTGAAGGACGTTTCTGAATACATCAAGAAAAAGGGTATGCTCGAGTAGTTGTTTCTGCGGGCAAGAAACAACTGACCACTGACGACTGACAAATGTCGGACGCGAAGAGCGATTAGGATTAGGAATTAAGATTAAGAGTAGGATTAAGTGTGAAGAATCTAATCGAAATCATCACCGCCACCGACCCTGCCATCCGTAATCTTTCGCTGGAGGCGGCGGGAGCGGGCGCGTCGCTGGGCGAATGGCTGGAGCAGTGCCGTCTGCTCGATGCGTTCCGCCGGACGAGTCCGAATCTCTATGAGCGCGTGCGCGCGTTGTTTTTCCTTTACGCGATCCATCGCTTTCATCTGCCGAAGTGCGCCGACCTGAAGCCCTCGGGCCGGATGCCGTTCACGGGCTACGAGTACCTGCTCGACCGCCGCTACGAGGAGGCGGTGGAGCTTTTCCTACGCGTCGTCGCCACCGAGGGGCCGAGCGATACGCTGGCGAGCGCGCTGGCGGCGGCCTATCACGGGCTCGCGTTCCAGACGCTGGTCAGCCAGGTGCGGCGCAGCGTCAAGAGCGTGCGCGGCAACCAGTGGATGTTCCGCACCGGCCATCCGGCGGACCAGCCGCTGCGCATCCGGCCGGAGCTGTGCGCGCGGCTGGCGGCGGGCGCGCCGTTCCCTGTGCTGCGCGAGCAAACGCCCGTGCGCATGGATTTGAGCCACTCCGCGTGGAGCGACATCTTCTTTCTCGGTATGGACTATCCCGAGGGCGCGCGCGTCCTCAACGTCTCGATTGATCTGGGCGTGCGCGGGCGCGATGCCGCGCCGCGGCCGCCGATCGAGGTCTATCTGCGCGTCATTGACCAGCCCGTGCTGCGGCTGGTCAGCGTGGACCTTGGCGCGAACGCCGACATTACGAGCCTCGCCGAGGTGTTCGACTTCGCGCGCGACTACCTCGGCCTGCTCAAGGCCGCGGTGATCGCCGCGGGCCTCGTGCCGCCGGGCCTCGAGGGTTCGGGGCAGGAGCTGACCGAGTTGCTCGCGCGCGTCGTCGGGCCGGGCCTCGGCCTGGAAATCGTCAGCTGCGTCAACGACATCCCGAAGGGCTCACGCCTCGCCGTCTCGACGAACCTGCTGGCAGGCCTGATTTCCGTGATCATGCGCGCAACCGGACAGGCGGCGTCGCTGACCGGCGAGTTGAGCGACGGCGAGCGGCGGCTCGTGGCCGCGCGCGCGATCCTCGGCGAGTGGCTCGCGGGTTCCGGCGGCGGCTGGCAGGATTCCGGCGGACTCTGGCCGGCGATGAAGCTGATCTGCGGCGTGCCGGCGGCGGAGGGCGATCCGGAGTTCGGCATCAGCCGCGGCCGGCTGCTGCCGCAGCACCACATCCTGACCGAAAGCGAAGCCTCGACCGCGACGCGCGAAAAATTGCAGCAGAGCCTCGTGCTCGTCCACGGCGGCATGGCGCAGAACGTCGGACCGATTTTGGAAATGGTGACGGAGAAATATCTGTTGCGCTCGGCCGCCGAGTGGCAGGGCCGGCAGGAGGCGATCCGCGTGCTCGACCGCATCCTCGCGGCGCTGCGTGGCGGCGATATCCGTGCGATCGGCCGCACGACGACGGAAAATTTCGAGGGGCCCATCCAGGCGATCATCCCGTGGGCGAGCAACTACTACACCGAGACGCTGATCGAGCGCGTGCGCGCGCAGTTCGGTGCGTCGTTCTGGGGCTTCTGGATGCTCGGCGGCATGAGCGGCGGCGGCATGGGCTTCATCTTCGATCCCGCGCAGCGCGCCGCCGGCCAGGACGCGCTCGCCACCATCATGCGCACGGCCAAGCGCGAGCTGGAGTCCGCGCTGCCGTTCGCAATGGAGCCGGTCGTCTACGACTTCGCGATCAACCCGCACGGCACCTTTGCCACGCTGCTCGCCGGCGCCGATGCGCTGATGCCCGCCGGCTACTACGCGCGCATGGCGCCGCAGTGGCTGCGCGCCGACCCGCGCAGCCTGCCGAATTCCATCCGCGCGGAACTCGAACGCTTCGGCGCGGCGTGCCGCGTCCGGCCCGAGCTGCGCGGCATGGTGGAGGTGCTCTTCGAGCGGCTCTTCCCGCGGCCCAAGGCGGAGACGCGCGAGGAGCGTTCGCTGGCGACGCTGCTCGAACAGTGCGGCTTCGACGCCGAGTTGCACGAGCAGGTCCGCGCCGACCTCAAGAACAACCGGCTCGGCCTCGCGCAGAACCGGCTGCCGCCGAACACGACCATCGAGGATGTGCAGGCCGGCGATGTCACCGACCTCACCAGCCAGCCCGACAGCGCGTGCGCCAAGCTCGGCCGCGATGCGCTCGCGCGCGGCGCGGTGGCGGTGGTCTCGCTCGCCGCCGGCGCCGGCAGCCGCTGGACGCAGGGCGCGGGCGTCGTCAAGGCGCTGCACCCGTTCTGCCGGCTGGGCGGCAAGCACCGCAGCTTCATCGAGGTCCACCTGGCCAAGAGCCGCCGTGTGGGCCGCGAGGCGGGCGCGCCGCTGCCGCACCTCATCACCACCAGCTACCTGACGCACGAACCGATCCGCGAGTTCCTCGCGCTGCGGCAAAACTACGGCTACGAGGGCCCGGTCATCTTCTCGCCCGGCCGCGCAATCGGCCTGCGCCTGATCCCGATGGTGCGCGACCTGCGCTTTGCGTGGGAGGAAATGGCGCAGCAGCGGCTCGATGAACAGGCGCAGAAGGTCCGCGACAGCCTGCACCACGCGCTCATCGGCTGGGCGCTCGGCGCCGGCGAGGGCGGCGACTACACCGACAACCTGCCGCTCCAATGCCTGCACCCCGTCGGCCACTGGTTCGAGATTCCGAACCTGCTGCGCAACGGCACGCTCGCACGCCTGCTCGCCGAGCGGCCGCAGCTCGAGTGGCTGTTCCTGCACAACATCGATACCGTCGGCGCCGACGTGGATGCCGCGCTGCTCGGCACGCACATCCAGAGTGACGCGTGCTTGAGCTTCGAGGTCATTACGCGGCGCATCGAGGACCGCGGCGGCGGGCTTGCGCGCGTGGATGGCCGCGTCCGCCTCGTCGAGGGCCTCGCCATGCCGCGCGAGGAGCTGGAGTTCAATCTCTCGTTCTACAACACCTTGAGCACATGGATCAGCATTCCCAAGCTGCTCGCGGTCTTCGGCCTGACGCGCGCCGACCTCGCCGACGAGGCGAAGGTTACCGCCGCGATTCGCGCCGTCGCCGCGCGGATGCCCACCTACATCACGCTCAAGGACGTCAAGAAACGCTGGGGTCACGGGCAGGAAGACGTTTTCCCGGTCGCGCAGTTCGAGAAGCTCTGGGGCGACATGACCGCGCTGCCGGAGGTGGACTGCCGCTTCCTCGTCGTCCCGCGCCTCCGCGGCCAGCAGCTCAAGGAACAGGCCCAGCTCGATGGCTGGCTCCGTGACGGCTCCGCCGCCCGCGTCGAACAACTCTGCACGTGGGACTGAAACTTTTCCAGGGCTTGGAAACCAGGAACAGCTTTTTTCCAAGGATTGGAAAAGTGTATAGGTTCTGAAAGTTCCATTGCACACTTGCGCAAGTGTGCAATGTAATTCTCCCTGCCGGGGCGCGGCGCCAGCACCGCCAGATTCCGCTTGTTTCCCGTGAAAAATGGCGTATGAAGGCGGCCATTGTGACGCACATCCCCCGGCCAAAGATGGGGCAGATTGGCACGCCATGAAACCTGGATTCGTCGAAAAACTGATTGCGCGGATGGACCGGCTGGACCCGGAAAGTCTGCAGGCTTTCTTCCTGCGGATGTCGCGCGAGCGCGGTTTGCTGGAGACCATTTTCCACGCGATCCAGGAAGGCATCATCGTGCTCGATGGCGGCGGGCGCGTCTCCTATGCGAACCGCGCGGCGGCCAAGTTGCTCGGCACCGACGCCGAGGGCATGGCCGGCCAGGCCATCGAACGCTATCTGCGCGGCATTGACTGGGAAGGCGTGATGCGGCTCGACGAGAAGGAATGGTCGCGCCTCGTCAGCCGCGAAATCGAAATCACCTACCCCGAACACCGCTTCGTGGTTTTCTATGTGGTGCCGCTCGCGATGGTCAACGCCGAGGAGGCCGGCGCAGTGGTCATCCTGCGCGACGTGACGCGTGACCGCGAGCACGAGGCGAAGACCATCGAGTCGGAGCGGCTGAACGCGCTGATGCTGCTCGCCGCCGGCATGGCGCACGAGATCGGTAATCCGCTCAACTCGCTCAACATCCACCTGCAACTCATCGGCCGCGAGCTGGCCGCGCTGCCCGATGACCAGCGCGCGACGCTGCGCGACCTGCTCGACGTGACGCAGAAGGAGGTCCAGCGGCTCGATGGCATCATCACGCAATTCCTGCGCGCGATCCGGCCGGCGCCGCTCAAGCTGGAACCGACCAGCGTCCGCGAAATTGTGCAGGAGACGCTGGAGTTCCTGAAGCACGAGATCCGCGACCGCGATGTGCTCGTTGAAGTCGAGCTGCCCGACGACCTGCCGGCGATCCCGCTCGACCGCCAGCAAATCCGGCAGGCGTTTTTCAACATCATCCGCAACGCCGTGCAGGCGATGAGCAACGGCGGGCTGCTGAAGATCGCCGCGCGCGCGACCGACCGGTTCCTTGCCATCGCCTTCAAGGATACCGGGCCGGGCATTGCGCCGGAGCGGCTGGCGAACATGTTCGAGCCGTTCAACACGACGAAGGCCGAGGGCTCCGGCCTCGGCCTGATGATCGTCCAGCGCATCGTGCGCGACCACGGCGGACAAATCGAAATCCATAGCGAGCCCCGCGCCGGCACGACCTTCACCCTGTTCCTGCCGCGCGAGGAGCAGCGCATCCGGCTGCTCAAAGCCCACGGGAAAAATGTATGATGCATGATTTTCGATTTATGATTTGCGGCAGGGTATCGCTCCCCTGTGGGCGGGGTTTCCAACCCCGCGAGCCCAACCACAGCCTATTCGCGGGGTTGGAA
>CAISWQ010000052.1 GCA_903889245.1 uncultured Lentisphaerota bacterium
CAAGGACGGCTCGCGAGTACGCTCGCCCTCCCACAGCCAGAACGATTCAGGGCAGGCAATGATACCTAGTAGTTCTAGGTATCATGACGACGGGCGCGCCTGGTGACACTCTCACTTGTTCAGATGACCGGGAGGGCGAGCGTACTCGCGAGCCGCAAGGTGGAACGCGATCTCCGGGCGCGTTGGAGAGCCTGCCCGGAGGTCACGCTCCACCTTCCAAGGATTGGAAACTGCAGGCGCAGAGTTTTCCGAGGATTGGAAAAGTTCGCCAAAATATTTCCAGGCCTTGGAAAAAATCAGCGTTTGTTTTCCAAGGCTTGGAAAACGCGTTGCAGCGCGAGGTGGTCGGCGTGGTTCTGGCGGCGGGTGGTGCGGAGTTCGAGCAGGGCCGGGCCTCCCCTGGCGCAGGCGGCGCGGTAGGCGTCGTGCAGCGCCGCGATGGTTTTGGGCGCGGCATAGGCGAGGCCGAACTGCTGCGCGGCGGCGGAGAAGGTCAGGTTGTGCGGCGTACCGAAGAAGCGCTCGAACGCCGCGCCGCTTTGCGCGACCGGCAGAAACGAAAAAATGCCGCCGCCGTTGTTGTTGATGACGATCAGTACCACCGGCGCTTTGCCCGTGGCCAGCAGCGCGAGCGAGTTGAGGTCGTGCAGCAACGCAAGGTCGCCGATGAGCGCGGTCACCGGCCGGCCGCGGCCGGCGGCGAAACCCGCCGCAGTGGCGATGAGTCCATCGATGCCGCTCGCGCCGCGGTTGGCGACGACGCGCGTCACGGCGGCAAACATGTTCGCGTCACGGATCGGCATGCTGTTGCCCAGCAGCAGCGCATGCTCCGCCGGCAGCGCCGAGGCCAGCCAGCGCGCGATGGCGGGCTCGGTCAGCTTGTCGGATTGAGCGGCGAGCAACTTGCCGGCCGCGGCGCCGGCGCGCCGCCACGCGGCGAGGTTGCTGCGAGTCTGGCGCGGCAGTCGTCGGGCGAGCGCGGCGCAAAATTCGTCCACGCCGGCGACAACGCGGCAGGTGACCTGATGCGCGGGATCGAGGCGCGCCGGGCTGGGATTGATAAGGATGTGCTGCTGCGGCGCGGAGTCGCGGAGGAAGTCGGCGATGCGGCGGCTGACGTAGCCGCCGCCGAGGTGCAACACGACGTCCGGCTGGAATTTTTTCCGCAGCTTGGGCGAGAGCAACAGCAGGTCGGCGTGCGTGATGACTTCCGCGAGGCCCGTGCCGCGCAGTTGCGACTGGATATCGGCCAGCACCGGCCAGCCGAGCTGCTGCAAAAATTTCTTCAGCGCCACCGAGGGCGGACGGCACAGCAGCCGGCCCACGATCACCAGTCCGCGCCGCGCGCCGGCGCAGATCTTCGCGATGCTGGCGACATCATCCGCAGCGGGTGCGGCCTGCGGCGCGGCATAGCGCGTGAACGGCTGCGCTGAAGCCAGCCAGCGGGCGAGCGGCTTGAGCAGCGCGCGGCGCGGATAGGCGACGCGTTGCGGGCCGAGCGGCTCGCGGAACATACAGTTGAGGTGGACCGGACCGGCGAGCGGATATTGCGAGCGAAAAACCGCTTGGTCGGCGGTGGTCAGCAGTGCGGTCAGCGGAAAATTTTCAGCGGGGCACGGCAGATCGAACTGCCAGCGGATATAGCGGCCGAAGATGCCGGGTTGCTCGATCGTCTGGTTCGCGCCGGCGGCGCGCAACTCGGGCGGGCGGTCGGCGGTCAACAGCAGCAGCGGTACGCCATCCATCGAGGCCTCGACGACGGCGGGCAACAGGTTGGCGACGGCGGTGCCGGAGGTGGTGATGACCGCAGCGGGGCGGCCGGTGGCGCGCGCATGGCCGAGCGCGAAGAACGCCGCGCCGCGCTCATCGAAGTGGACGTGCGCTTTGTCGGCCGCGCGCCGCGCCACGGCGAGCGCGAGCGGAGCCGAACGCGAGCCGGGCGCCACACAGAAACAATCCACGCCACAGCGCAGCAGTTCCTCGATGAGCAATTCGGCGGCGAGCAGATTCAGGTTGGGCGCGTTCAAGTTCATCAGGCGGCCCGATTTTATGGCACAACGACCGGCGGGAGTCTAAACAAAAGGCCGCCCCCGGCGCCAAGGCGATGTGCGGGAAGTGCGGCTCGCGGGTACGCTCGCCCTCCCATGGTTTTGGTTTGCGAAGTAGGGAGGG
>CAISWQ010000053.1 GCA_903889245.1 uncultured Lentisphaerota bacterium
CACCCCGAACGCTTTGTCAAAGGACTGCCGGTGCCCAGGCGGGTGCCGGATCAGGTCTGGATCAATCCACCCCAGCCAAACACGACTAAATCATGATGGAAAATGTGTCTCACTTTCATTGACAACCAGCGGCCTTGGAACGCCGACGTCTTATTTTTCCCAATGCTTGGAAGAATCGGCTGTTCCTGCTTCCAAGCCTTGGAAAAAGTTTCGCGCCAAGGCCGCCAAGGCGGAAGGGGATGGCTGGTGGTCTGCTTGCTGTAGCGGCGACCTGCGGTCGCCGTCGGCGGTCGCAGACCGCCGCTACAGCCGGGCCGGAGCTTTGGCGGCGCGCACGGTGTGCGCGCCCTACCTGATGCTGTCCTACCGCAAATCATCCATCATAAATCGTAAATCATAAATTCTTCGCCGTGGAGCAGGGCTTGTCATGGCGGGAGCAGGCTGGTTTAATCCCGCGCGTTTCGCTTCATCCAGAGGAGCCTCATGAAAAAGTTAGCCTTGGTGTGTGTGGGTTTGCTGCTGTTGGTTTCGGCGTGTACCTGTCCGTGCAAGTGCGGGAAGGCGGAGGATCTGACGCAGTACGTCAATCCGTTCGTCGGCGGGGCGGATAACGGGCACACGTTCCCCGGCGCGTGCTATCCCTTCGGCCTGATTCAGGCCAGCCCGGACACCGGCAACTGCACGTGGCAGTACTGCTCCGGCTATATGTTCCTCGACGAGAAGATCTGGGGCTTTTCGCAGACGCACCTGAACGGCACCGGCTGCCCCGATCTCGGCGACGTGCAACTGATGCCGTTCACCGGCGCGGTCGAGCGCGAGAATTTCCACAGCGCGTACAAGAAGGACACGCAGTCGGCGAAGCCGGGCTACTACGCGGTGACGCTGGCGGACTGCGGCGTGGAGGTGGAGCTGACGGCTTCGCCGCGCGTGGCGTTCCATCGTTACACCTATAAACAAGCCTCGCCGGCGCGGCTGCTGGTGGATTTGCAGTACGGCATCGTCGGTGGCAAGGAGTCGCTGAAGAATCACATCCTCGCGAGCGATGTGAAGCTGGAGGACAAGTACACGATCAGCGGGCACAACCAAGCGCGGGCGTGGGTCACGCGGCACTACTACTATGTGCTCAAGTTCGATAGGCCCTATATGGCGATCAAGACGCTGCCCGCGCAGAAGGGCGAGAAGGCGCCGCGCTACGTGCTGGACTTCGACCTCAAGCCCGGCGAGACGCTGCAGGTGAAGGTGGCGCTTTCGACCGTGAGCGTGGAGGGCGCGAAGAAGAATCTCGCGGCCGAGGTGCCGGGCTGGGATTTCGCGGCGGTGCATCAGCAGGCGAAGGACGCGTGGAACGAGCTGCTCGCGCGCGCGACGGTCGAGGGCACGCAGGCGCAGAAGGAGAACTTCTACACCTCGCTCTATCACCTGTTCATCCAGCCGAACAACATCGCCGACGTGGATGGGCAGTATCGCGGGGCCGATGACAAGGTGCTGACGGCGCCGGGCAAGGCCTATTATTCCACGCTGTCGCTCTGGGACACCTACCGCGCGGCGCATCCGCTCTACACGCTCCTGACGCCGGAGCGGGTGGATGGGTTTATCAACACGATGATTGCACACCAGCAGGCGCAGGGCTATGTGCCGATCTGGACGCTGTGGGGCAAAGAGAATCACTGCATGATCGCGAACCACTCGATCCCGGTGATCGCCGACGCCTACCTCAAGGGCTTCCGCGGCTTCGATGCCGAGGCCGCGTTCGCCGGCATCAAGACCTCGCTGACGGTCAAGCACCAGAAGTCCGATTGGGACATCTACGACAAGTATGGCTACCTGCCCTTTGATCTCATCAAGGGCGAGAGCGTCTCGCGCGTGCTGGAATATGTCTATGACGACTACTGCGCGGCGCAGCTTGCCCAGGCGCTGGGCAAGGCTGGCGACGCGGCGTTCTTCGCCAAGCGCGCGGAGAACTATAAGAACGTGTTCGATCCCGAGACCAAGCTCATGCGCGGCCGCGACTCGAAAGGCCAGTGGCGTACGCCGTTCAACCCGATGCAGCTCGGCCACGGCGCGGACACGGCCAACGACTACACCGAGGGCAACGCGTGGCAGTACACGTGGCACGTGCAGCACGATCCCGAGGGCTTGATCAAGCTCATCGGCGGTCCGGCCGCGTTCGGGGAGAAGTTGAGCACGCTCTTCAAGCTGGAATCCAAGGTCGAGGGCAGCGGGTTCGTGCTCGACGTCAGCGGCCTGATCGGCCAGTACGCGCACGGCAACGAGCCGAGCCATCACGTGGCCTACTTCTTCCCGTTCGCGGGCCAGGCGTGGAAGACGCAGGAGCTTATCCGCGAAATCTTCGACACGCAGTATAAGAACAAGCCCGATGGCCTCTGCGGCAACGACGACTGCGGCCAGATGTCGGCGTGGTATCTGTTCTCGGCGATGGGCTTCTATCCGTTCAATCCGTGCAACGATGGCTACGTGTTCGGCGCGCCGCAACTGCCGAAGGTGACGCTGCACCTCGCCGGCGGCAAAACGTTCACGGTCGAGGCGCGCGGACTCTCCAAGAAAAACAAGTACGTGCAGGGCATCACGCTCAACGGGCAGTCCGTCACCGGCCTCAAGCTCGCGCACGCCGACGTGATGCGCGGCGGCACGCTCGTCTTCGAGATGGGTCCACAGCCGAAGAAGTAAGACTTAGTCGAGCGTGATCTTCCGCTTCTTCGGGTTGAAGCGCGCGCGGCGACCGCTTTCGTAGGCCATGGTCGCCATGATGCTGGCGATGGAGTGCTGGTAGCCGGCGTCCAGCGGCGCGTTGGGCGCGCCGCCGGTGCGCAGGCAGCGATACCAGTTTACCCAGTGGTCCTCCTGCTCGACCGGCGTCACCTTGTTCTCGCCGCGGATGCCGCCATCGCGATTGATGCCGCCGCGCGCGGTGTAGGTGACCTCGTTGCTCCAGAGCGCCTCCATGTTCAGCGTGCCCTTGTCGCCGCTGATGCGGATCAGGTTGCCGCTGCTGTTGCCGAAGTTGCTGGAGTAGCTGACCAGCACGCCTTCGGGGTAGTGCCAGAGCGCCTGCACCTGGTCGGGCGCCGTGAACTTGTGTTCGTCCTTCCACGTGTAGATGCCGCCGAGGCAGACGCAGGTTTCCGGGAAGCCGATGCCGGTGATGAAGTGCATGAGATCGAGGAAGTGCACACCGAGCTGCGGCACCGGGCCCTGCGAGAATTCCCAGTAACCGTACCAGCCGGAATAGCGGATGGGGTCGAACGGCAGCTTGGTGCGGCCCTTGGTGAATTCCTTCCAGTCGAGATCGGCGGCCTGCACGTCCGGCTTCATGTAACCGTACCAGTAGGGCCGCTCGGCGTTGCGGACCTGCTCCAGCCGCATGAGCTTGCCGAGCTTGCCCGACTTGACCAGCTCCCGGCAGCCGCCCGCCAGCGCGCTGCTGCGGCTCTGCGTGCCCACCTGGATCACCACGCCGGATTTTTTGGCGGCGTCATAGGCGCGGTTCAATTCGTCCAGCTCA
The DNA here is from genome assembly GCA_903889245.1 of uncultured Lentisphaerota bacterium. Lineage (GTDB taxonomy): Bacteria > Verrucomicrobiota > Kiritimatiellia > CAIQIC01 > CAIQIC01 > DP16D-bin41. The sequence continues at coordinate 3,524 of CAISWQ010000053.1, forward strand.
ATGGCCATCGGCTTCTCGACGTAGACGTGCTTGCCCGCCAGCGCGGCGGCTTCGAGTTGCGTCGCGTGCCAGTGGTCGCAGGAGGCGATCATCACGGCATCCACCTCCGGCAGGTCGAGCAGTTCCTTGTAGGTGCGGCACTGCTTCGCGTCGGCGCCAAACCATTCCTTCGCCTTGGCCGCCGCCTGCTCGCGCGCCTTGCTCCACGGATCGCAGAGGGCCACGACCTCCAGGTTCTCCGCCTTGGCGTGTTTGTGGATGCTCGCCATGTGGACGCCGATGCCGCGATGGCCGGTGCCAATGAGGCCGATGCGGATCCGGTCGTTGGCGCCCAGCGCGCGCGCTCGCGTCGCCGCCGCCAGCGACGACCCCGCCGCCAGCAGCGCCCCGGTCGCCACGGCGGTCGTCTTGAGAAAATCCCTGCGCGAAACGTTGTTGTTCATGGCCTGCTCCTGTTGGTTCATCATCGCCGCCACAATAACGAAACAGGCCGGATTTAATTGGATGCTGGCAACGCCTTGACCCATCCCCGCCGCCCGCTATCATGCGCCGGCCGATGAAGGATTATGCTTGGACTCCTCCATAACAATCCGCTCTTCCGCCCACCGGCGGAGGCGGAGAGCCTGATCCTGCAGGTGGACCGTGGTTGCCCGTATAACCGCTGCACCTTTTGCGGCATGTATCGGGATGTGAAATTCCAACGCCGCAGCGCAGAAGAAATCCGGCGCCTGATCGCCGCCGAGGCGCGTCAGGCGCCCGACACGCGCCGCATCTTCCTCGCCGATGGCGACGTGATGCGCCGGCCCTTCGAGGAGTTGCACGGGATGCTTTCCGAACTGGCGGCCCGCTTTCCGGCGCTGGCGCGCGTCAACGTATATGCGACCGGCAGCGCCATCGCCGCCAAGACCGATGAACAGTTGCAGGCCCTGCGCGTGCTGAAGCTGCACACGCTCTACCTCGGCCTCGAAAGCGGCGACGAGGAAATCCTGCGGCGCGTCAAGAAAGGCGAAACCGCCGCGTGCATGATCGAGGCGGGCCGGCGCGCGCAGACCGCGGGCTTGCGGATTTCCCTGATGATCCTGCTCGGTCTCGGTGGCGTGGAGCGCACCCGCGAACACGTCGCGGCCACAGCCGACGCGCTGAATCGGATGCAGCCGCGCCTGCTGGCCGCGCTGCGTGTGGTGCCCGTGCCCGGCACGGAGTTGCACGCCGAGGTGCGGGCTGGAAGTTTCCGGCAGGTCTCGGAGCGCGGCGCGGTACAGGAGGTGCGCGACCTCCTCGCGCGGCTGGAACTGACCAACACCGTCTTCCGCGCCAACCATGCCTCGAACGTGGTCCCGCTCGAGGGCCGCCTGCCGCACGACCAGGCGCGCCTCGTCGCGGAACTCGACCGTCTGCTGGCCGCGCACCGGCTGGACACCGACTCGCCGGGTTCCATGCCCTTGTGGTTGTAGGTGAGCATGGCCGCCACCCTGTCACCAGCCGCCCCACTCACGCACACTTTCCTGTAACCGGCGACAGCCCGTCTGCGACTGCAACGGCAGAACAGGTGCCGCCATGAAGAAAATACTTCTTGTCATGCTGCTGGGGCTGGTTGGGTTCGGCTGCGAGACAAACTATCGCGGCTGGCGCGCGGACTTCGCCAACACTTCCCCCTATGCCGTGGAGGTCTATCGCAACGGCGACCTGCAATTCATCCTCGCGCCGGGCAGCGATGACGACTGCCGCGTGAGCCTTGATGACGACTTCGCCGTGCTGGACCACGACACTGGCCGGGTGCTCGGTTCCTTCCACGTGGATGCGTGGGGCGGCGTCTATGACGTGCGCGTCTACGCGGTCATTCACGAAGACCATGTGGACTGGAGCACGGACTTTGGCGCCGACGACTGGTGAGAGCGCCAATTTCCCATTGCCCGTGGCGGCGGGCCTGCGCTATAAGCAGCGCGTTGTTGGAATCAACACCGAACCACGAGGCGAAAACATGAATCCGTTCCTGCAAAAGCTGGCGGTCTGCGGCTGGTCGCTGCAACCGAAAGCCCCCACCGATCTCGTCCGCGACCTGGAAACGATCGGCCTCAAGCACGTCCAACTCGATCTCGATCCCTTCCGCGAAAACGCCGCCGTGTGGGGCGGCGCGCCAGCGCTGTTCAAGCAGCACGGCATCGTCCCGGTCTCCGGCATGTTCCGTACCGTGGGCGAGGACTACTCGACGCTCGAGGCCATCCGCGTCACCGGCGGCATCGTGCCCGACGCCACGTGGGAGCAGAACTGGAGCAACGCGCAGGTCACCGCGCAGAACGCCGTGAAGCTCGGCCTCAAGTTCGTCATGTTCCACGCCGGCTTCCTGCCGCACGATCACCAGGACCCGAACTTCGCCAAGCTGACGGAGCGTATCCGCAAGATCGCGCGCCTGTTCGCCGGCCACGGCATCACGCTCGGCTGCGAGACCGGCCAGGAATCCGCCGCCGCGCTCAAGGCGTTTCTCGAGCACCTGAACGAGCCGAACGTGGCGATCAACTTCGATCCCGCCAACATGCTGCTCTACGGCAACGGCGATCCCATCGCCGCGCTGCGCGTCGTCGGCCAGTGGGTCAAGAGCGTCCACGTCAAGGACGCGGCCGTCACCAAGGTGCCGGGCACGTGGGGCTCGGAGCTGACCGTGGGCACAGGCGAGGTGGACTGGAAGGCCTTCTTCGCCACGCTCGCCGAAATCAAGTTCCCCGGCTGGCTCTGCTTCGAGCGCGAGGCCGATAACCAGAGAGTCGCCGACATCAAGGCCGGCGTGCAGTTCGTCCGCAACCTGCTGGAGAAACAGGGATGAAAACCGTCAACGTCGCGGTCGTCGGCCTCGGCTTCATGGGCGTAACGCACCTGAAGGCCTACCAGAAAATTCCCGGCGCGCGCATCGCCGCCATCTGCGACGCCGTCCGCCTGCCAGAGAACGGCGACTTCTCCTCCATCGGCGGCAACATCGGCACCGGCGACGCACTCAAGCTGGACATGCAGCAGGTCAGGGCGACCAGGAACCTCGACGATCTGTTGAACGATCCCGGCATTGACCTGATTGATCTCTGCGTCCCGACGCTCGCGCACCCGAAGCTCGCCATCGCCGCGCTCAAGGCCGGCAAGCACGTCGTCTGCGAGAAGCCGCTCGCGCGCACCGCCGCGCTCGCCCGCGAGATCGCCGCGGCCGCCGCCACGGCCAAGGGCTACTTCATGCCCGCGATGTGCATCCGCTTCTGGCCCGACTACGTCTGGCTGAAGAACCTTATCGCCGCCGGCACGCACGGCCAGGTCCTCAACGCGCGCTTCCGCCGCGTCTCCGAGCCGCCCGGATGGTCGAAGGAATTTCTCGATGGCGCCAAGTCCGGCGGCGCGCTGCTCGACCTGCACATCCACGACGTGGACTTCGTCCAGCACTGCTTCGGCCGCCCGCTGGCCGTCTACGCACAGGGCCGGAACATCGTCAGCACCGCCATTGACCACGTCAGCGCGCAGTTCACCGTCGCCGGCGGCGCGAATGTTGCGGCCGAGGGCGGCTGGGCGATGACGCCCGGCTTCGGCTTCAATATGGCCTACACCGTCCTCTTCGAGAACGCCACCGCCGACTATGACCTCGCCCGCGGCGCTGACGCGCTCAAGCTGTTTGTGAAAGGCCAGGCCCCGCAGGTCATCAAGCCCGCCCCCGGCGATGGCTACCTCAACGAACTCACCCACATGGTCGAAAGCATCGCCGCCGGCCGCGCGCCCACCGTCGTCACCGCGCGCGACGCCGCCAGCGCCGTGGAAATCTGCGAAGCCGAGGAAGAATCCATCCGCACCGACCAGATCGTGAAGCTGATGCCATAGCGAATAAATGGAGCGCGGAACTGTTTTAAGCGTGAAGAACTCTTCGAATATAGTCGATTTCTTTAGGCGAGAAATCACCATATTCGTACTCACTTGAACCCGGCTTGCATCGGCGGGAAAATCTTTGCTCCAACACAGGCTTGTTGGCATCGTCAATAATACGTTGCAAAATGATCTGAGGATCGTTGCAATTCCAATGTGAAATTAGATTGATCCCAATTGCAAGAGACGCGCCCTCTCCCGACGGGCGATTGAATGCAATCTCTGGTTTCATCGTTCTTGCAGTTTCATCTGTCCAAATACTCAAAACAGGTGCCTCTATAAACGAACACCAAGAAATAAGCACAACGCAACCATCAACGGGATGCTCAATCATTCCTGCTAATAACTCACGCGGCGTTAATGTTATGCGGCCGGATTTTATCGCCAACGCACCGATAATAAACGGTAGCGTAACGCCGTTGTCCCCCATACCCTCGGACTTCCAATGATCGACAATCAAGAACCAATCAGGTTTGTTCATTTGTCATCTCATGCACGTAATATTAGAAATAGCGGAAGTGGCCGACACCCTTTAACCAGCATTTTTGATGTTCCTCCGGAGTGATTCCTTGCAGTTGGCGGCATGATCTTTAGTTACAGCACCAATCTGAAGCAGCTCATCTACAGCGGCATCGTAAATGCGAAGGAGGTCTTCACCTCCATTCATAGGATTGAGAACGCCACGATAAATATGGAATTGCCCACTTTCAACTAAGTCACCCGTGATGTCCGTAATCGTAGTGAAAACGATTTCTCTGGCAGAGTTACCTTTCACGATCAGATTTGTAACATCATCAGCGTGCGCGAGCACCTCCTGCTCGATTTGCTTTTTGACCCTCTCAAAAATGGGGCAATTAAACCGTTGGTCAGCCTCATCGAGCACACCGAGTACCGCTTTAACCTCCTTGGATGCGAACATGCGTGTCAATGTTTTCATTATGCCATGCCTCCTTTTACCACAGCGATTCGTTTCTCTATTTTCATGGTTCTTCTGGGTTCATGGGGTGATTTTTCATTGAGCGCGAACCGGATCGAGGTTCAAGCCGCCCAAGTGAAAGAGGATGTCTGCTTTGAGTCTCTCGCGATTCCGATAGCCGCACGCTTTCTGCACCAGCA
>CAISWQ010000054.1 GCA_903889245.1 uncultured Lentisphaerota bacterium
GGCAACTATTCGATTCCGACCGGCGCGCACGTCATGGTCAAGGACGGCGTCGCGGTGCCCGCGGGTGCGATCCTCGCCAAGACGCCGCGCAAGGTTGTCCGCACGAAGGACATCACCGGCGGTCTGCCGCGCGTCGCCGAGTTGTTCGAGGCGCGCCGCCCGAAGGACGCCGCCGAAATCGCGAAGATTGACGGCCTCGTGGAATTCTCCGGCACGGTGCGCGGCAAGCGCCGCCTGCTGGTGAAGGATCCCAGCACGGGCGATCAGGAAGAGCATCTGATTCCGATGGGCAAGCACATCGTCGTCTTCCAGGGCGACCATGTGAAGAAGGGCCAGCCGCTGACGGAAGGCCCCGTGGTCCCGCAGGAAGTGCTCGAGGTCTGCGGCCCGCAGGAATTGCAGGAATATCTGGTCAACGAAGTGCAGGAGGTTTACCGCCTGCAGGGCGTCGAGATCAACGACAAGCACATCGAGATCATCGTCCGCCAGATGCTCCGCAAGGTCCGCATCACCGATCCGGGCGACACCGAGTTCCTCTGGGGCGACCAGGTCGAGCGCCAGCTCTTCCAGGACGTCAACCAGAAGGCGATCGCCGAGGGCAAACGGCCGGCCGAGGCCGCGCCGGTGCTGCTGGGCATCACCAAGGCCTCGCTCGAAACCGAGAGCTTCATTTCCGCCGCCTCGTTCCAGGACACGACGCGCGTCCTGACCGATGCCGCGAGCCTAGGCCGCGTGGACTATCTGCGCGGCTTCAAGGAAAACGTGATCATGGGTCACCTCATCCCGGCCGGCTGCGGCTTCGGGATGTACCGGAACGCCCGGCTCGTGCCGCTGGCCGAGCCGATCTCCATCGAGGAAATGCCCGTGGCGCAGGTGCTGGAGGGCACGGCGAAAGCGACGTAAGCAAACAGTTGCCAAGGATGGGGCGCTTTGTTACTGTCGCCCGCTCTTTTGCGAAAAGGACACGAAACTATGCCGACGATCAATCAGTTGGTGCGCAGCGGACGCCGTCCGCCGCACGCGAAAAGCAAGTCGCCCGCGTTGGCGAACTGCCCGCAGCGCCGCGGTGTCTGCCTCATCGTCAAGACGATGACGCCGAAGAAACCGAATTCCGCGCTGCGGAAGATCGCGCGCGTGCGCCTGACCAACGGCCAGGAAGTCACGGCCTATATCCCCGGCGAAGGGCACAATTTGCAGGAGCACAGCATGGTGCTGGTGCGCGGCGGCCGCGTGAAGGATCTGCCCGGCGTGCGCTACCACATCGTCCGCGGCACGCTCGACTGCCTCGGCGTCGAGACGCGGCGGCGCGGGCGCTCGAAGTATGGCGCGAAAACCCCGAAGGAACAAAAATAAATTTTGCGTTCCAAGGCTTGGAAAACTGAACCGTCAGTTTTTCCAAACCTTGGAAAAAACGCGCGGCCGGGTTTCCCATCCTGGGAACACGCCGCGCTGAACTGCGGTTGCGAGGAAGAACGACATGGCTAGAAGGCGCAGAGCGGAAAAACGGCCGATGACGCCCGACACGCGTTTCGGCAGCGAGCTGGTCGCGCGGCTCATCAATTGCATCATGGAACGTGGCAAAAAGTCCACGGCCGAGCGCATCGTCTATGGCGCGTTCGACCAGCTCCAGCAGCTGGCCCAGCAGGACCCGATGCAGGTGTTCCAGCAGGCGCTCGACAACATCAAGCCGCAGCTCGAGGTCAAGAGCCGGCGCGTCGGCGGCGCGACCTACCAGGTCCCCATCGAGGTCAGCGCCGAGCGCGGCGTGGCCCTCGCCATGCGCTGGATCCTGGATTACGCCGGCGGCCGCAAGGGCGTCGGCATGAGCCGCGCGCTTGCGCTGGAACTGAATGACGCGTTCAAGAACACGGGCAACGCGATCAAGAAACGCGACGACACGCACAAGATGGCGCAGGCCAACAAGGCGTTCGCGCATTATCGCTGGTAATTTTTGAGACGAGCAATGGTCGCCGTGGTGGAACAACCGAAAGCCAAGCAGACGCCGGCCGCGCCGCACGCGCGCGAAGCCGAGGGCCGTCGCCGCGCCTTGGCCAAGGTCCGCAACATGGGCATCGTCGCCCACATTGACGCGGGCAAGACCACGGTCTCCGAGCGCATCCTGTTCTACGCGGGCCGCGTCCACAAGATGGGCGAGGTCCACGAGGGCAACACGGTGATGGACTGGATGGTGCAGGAACAGGAGCGCGGCATCACGATCACGAGCGCCGCGACCACGCTGTTCTGGCGCGACCACCAGATCAACCTGATTGACACCCCAGGCCACGTGGACTTCACCGTCGAGGTGGAGCGCAGCCTGCGCGTGCTTGATGGCGTCGTCGGCGTCTTCTGTGGCGTCGGCGGCGTGCAGCCGCAGTCGGAGACGGTGTGGCGGCAGGCGAAGAAGTATCACGTGCCGTGCCTCGCCTTCGTCAACAAGCTCGACCGCATGGGCGCCGACTTCGCGGGCGTCATCAAGCAGATGCGCGAGAAGCTCGCCGCGCCGGCTGTACCGGTGCAACTGCCGATGGGCCGCGAGGAGCAGTTCCAGGGCGTCATTGATTTGATCCGCATGCGCGCGCTGCGCTTCGACGAAGCCAGCAAGGGCGCGCACGTGGTCGAGGGCGACATCCCCGCCGACCTCGCCGCCGCCGCCGAGCAGGCGCGCGCGCTGATGATCGAGGCGGTCGCGGAGAAGGACGAGGCTGTCCTCGCCGCTTACCTCGAAAACCCCGACGTCGCCGAGCCGCTGCTCAAGGCCGGTCTCCGCCGCGCGACCATCGCCGGCACGCTGGTCCCGGTGCTGTGCGGCTCCGCGCTACGCAACAGGGGCGTGCAGCCGTTGATTGATGCCATCGTTGATTTTCTCCCGTCGCCGGTGGATGTGCCCGCGGTCGAGGGCCATCACCCGAAGACCAAGGATGTGATCAAGCGCGAGGTCAGCGACTTCGAGCCCTTGAGCGCGCTGGTGTTCAAGATCGCCAACGACCCGTACGTCGGCAAGCTCGCCTTCGTGCGCGTCTATTCCGGCGTGCTCAAGAAGGGCGCGAACGTTTTCAATCCGCGCACCGCGAAGCGCGAGCGGCTGGGCCGCATCGTCGAGTTGCACGCGAACCACCGCGAGGACATCGAGGCCCTGTACGCCGGCGAGATCGGCGGCTTGGCGGGCCTCAAGCTGGCGACCACCGGCGACACGCTGTGTGGCGAGAACCAGCCGGTGGCGCTCGAGCGCATCGAATTCCCGGAGCCTGTCGTCGCGATGGCCGTCGAGCCCAAGACGCAGGCCGACCGCGAGAAGCTGCGCGACGCGCTCGCGGCGCTCGAGGGCGAGGATCCCACGTTCCGCATCTCGACGAACAAGGAAACCGGCCAACTGCTCATCAACGGCATGGGCGAGTTGCACCTGGAAATCATCCGCGACCGGCTGGTGCGCGAGTTCCATGTGCAGGCGAATTCCGGCCGGCCGATGGTCGCGTACAAGGAAACCATCCGCGCGCCCGCCCAGGCCGAAAATCGGTTCGAGCGCGAGATCGGCGGACGCGGCCACTATGGCCATGTCGCGCTGGAAATCGCCCCAGCCGAGCGCGGTGCGGGCAACACGATGGAGTGGGACGTTTCGCCGGAGAAAATCCCGCACGAGTTCCGCGACGCGGTGGAGCAGGGGATCAACGATGGCCTCATGACCGGCGTCGTGGGCAACTATCCGCTGGTGGATGTGCGCGTGCGCCTCACCGGCGGCAGCACGCACCCGGTGGACGCCTCCGAGATCGCGTTCCGCTCGGCGGCGGTGATGGCGCTGCGCGATGCCGCGCTGGCGGCCAACGCCGTGATGCTGGAGCCCATCATGAAGCTCGAGATCATCACGCCGGAGGAATACGTCGGCGACGTGCTCGGCGACGTGAACGGCCGGCGCGGGCGCATCCGCGACATCGCGGCGCGCGAGGCGGCGCAGATCATCCGCGCCGAGGTCCCGCTCGCGGCGATGTTCGGGTACGCCACGCAGTTGCGCTCGCTCACCAAGGGGCGCGCAAGCTATTCGATGGAGCCGGGCCGCTTCGAGGTGGTGCCGGAATCGTTGCAGGCAGGTTTGATCAATCGGTAAAGGACAGCATGAATCAGCAACGCATCAGAATTCGGTTGAAAGCCTACGATCACAAGGCGCTGGACGCGTCCGCGCTCGAGATCGTGGAGACCGCCAAGCGGACGGGCGCCCGCGTGGCCGGACCGATCCCGCTGCCCACGCGCATCGAGCGCTACACCGTGAACCGTAGCGTTCACGCAGACAAAAAGTCCATGGAACAGTTTGAAGTGCGGACGCACAAGCGGCTGCTCGACATCATCGAGCCGACGGCGCGCACGGTGGACGAGCTCAAGAAGCTCAACCTCCCGGCCGGCGTGGACATCACCATCAAAATCTGAAGGGCACGTCATGCAAGCACTCATCGGTAAAAAACTCGGCATGACGCAGGTCTATGACGCGCAGGGCGTTCACGTTCCCGTGACGGCGTTGCAAGTCGGTCCGTGCGTCGTGGTCCAGCTCAAGACCGTGGCCAAGGAAGGCTACGACGCCGCGCAGCTCGGCTTCGGCGAGCGCAAGGCGAAGAACGCGGGCAAGGCGCAGGAGGGCCACTGCAAGAAGGCCGGCGTCGCCCTGCAGCGCACGCTGCGTGAGGTTCAGCTCGACGCGGGCGAGAGCCTGAAGGTCGGCGACGTGGTCGGCGCGGCGCAGTTCAAGGACGTGACGTTTGTGGACGTGCTCGGCGTGACCAAGGGCCGCGGCTTCCAGGGCGTCGTCAAGCGCCACGGCTTCGGCGGCGGCCCGGCCTCGCACGGCCACATGGCCCACCGGCGTCCGGGCTCGATCGGTAATCGCACGTGGCCGAGCCGCGTGTTCAAGAACCGGCGCATGGGCGGCCACATGGGCTTTGTGAACGTGACGACGCAGAACCTGAAGGTGGTGCAGGTGCGCGAAGAAGATAACGTCATCCTGGTGCGCGGCGCGGTGCCCGGCCCGACGGGCAGCATCCTGCTGGTGCGCAAGGCGATCAAGAAGGCGGCGAAGAAATGAGCAAGTTGAACCTTTATACCGCGCAGGGCGAGAAGGCCGGCGAAGTGGAAGTCGCCGCTGCCGCGCTCGTGACCGACCGCGGCGAACAGGCGGTGCACGACGCCGTGGTGGCCCATCAGGCCAACCTGCGCGCGGGCACGCACAAGACGAAGAAGCGCGGCGAGGTCCGCGGCGGCGGCATCAAGCCCTTCAAGCAAAAGGGCACCGGCCGCGCGCGCGCCGGCTCCATCCGCTCCCCGATCTGGCGCGGCGGCGGCACGATCTTTGGCCCGCAGCCGAGGGATTACTCGCAGGGCCTCAACAAGCGCGTCGCGCGCCTGGCGTTCGCCCGCGCGATGAGCGAGCGCATCGCCGAGGGCGCGGTGCTCGTCGTCGAGCGCTTTGCGCCGGCGCAGCCCAAGACGCGCCTGCTGGCCGAGTTGCTCAAGAAGCTTGGTGTGGCCAAGGGCGCGCTGCTCGTCAACGAGGCGAGCGATAAGAATCTGCTGTTGGCGGCCCGCAATCTCCCGCAGGTCGAGGTCGCGCAGGCGGCCGACGTGAACACCTTCCAGGTGCTCCGCTATCCGCAACTGGTCGTCAGCAAGGCGGCGCTGGAGAAGATCGAACAACGCATGAAGAATCTGGGCCGGAGGACGGCATGAAGGATCCGCGACTCATCATCAAGCGGCTGCTGCTGACCGAGAAGGGCACGCGCCTGACCGAGCAGCACAACCAATATCAATTCGACGTGATGCCCACCGCGAACAAGATCGAGATCAAGCAGGCGGTGGAAAAAATCTTCAACGTGAAGGTCGTCAAGGTCAACACGATGAACAAGCTCGGCAAGGCCAAGCGCCTGCGCACGATGAGCTACGGCCGCACGGCGGCGTGGAAGCGCGCGATCGTCACCCTCAAAGCGGGCGACAAGATTGACCTGACCTAAGGGAGCGACGCATGGGTATCAAGACATTCAAGCCGAATACAGCGAGCCTGCGGTTCACCGAACTCTCGGACTTCGCGGACATCACGAAGTCGCGCCCGGAGAAGTCGCTGCTCGTGCCGCTGAAGAAGAAGGCCGGCCGCAATTTCATGGGCCGCATCACGATCCGCCACCAGGGCGGCGGCCACAAGCAGCACATCCGCATCATTGACTTCAAGCGTGAGAAGCGCGTTCCGGCCAAGGTTGCCGCGATCGAGTACGATCCCGGCCGCACGGCCCGCATCGCGCTGCTGCACTACAAGGATGGCGAGAAGCGCTACATCCTCGCGCCGAACGGCCTCGCGGTCGGCACGCTGCTGGCGGCCGGCCCGGACGTCGAGCCGATCGTCGGCAACGCGTTGCCGCTCTCCGCGATCCCGCTCGGCCTCCCGATCCACTGTCTCGAGATGGTGCCCGGCCGCGGCGCGCAGATGGTGCGCACTGCCGGCATGGTCGCCACGATCATGGCGCGCGAGGGCGAGTATGCCCACGTCCGCCTGCCCTCGGGCGAGATCCGCAAGATTCACGTCAACTGCTACGCGACCATCGGCCAGGTCGGCAACCTCGAGCACGAGAACGTCTCGCTCGGCAAGGCCGGCCGCAAGCGCTGGCTCGGCGTCCGCCCGACCGTCCGCGGCGTGGCGATGAACCCGATTGACCACCCGATGGGCGGCGGCGAAGGCCGCACCTCCGGCGGCGGCCACCCGGTGACGCCGTGGGGCCAGATCACCAAGGGCAAGAAGACGCGCAGCCGCAAGAAACCTTCCAAGAACCTGATCGTGCAGAGGAGAAAGTAAGCCATGGGACGTTCAATTAAAAAAGGTCCGTTCGTTGACGAGCATCTCCTCAAGAAGGTGCAGACCGCGGCCAAGACCGGCGACAAGAAGCCGATCAAGACCTGGTCGCGCCGCTCGATGATCCTCCCGGAGTTCATCGGCGTGAACCTCGCCGTGCACAACGGCAAGACTTTCGTGTCCGTGTACGTCACCGAGAACATGGTCGGTCATCGCCTCGGTGAATTCGCCCCGACGCGCACGTTCCGCAAGCACGGCGCGGCGACGGACAAGGTGGTGGCGCTCAAGTAAGGGCGCGTGCGATGAACCGGACCGCGATGCTGCTGGGCGCGGGCGTGGCCGTGGGGCTGCTCGCCGGCGTGCTCGCGGGGCGCCACTGGGCGCGGCTGCAGGCGCAGGTGGATGTCGAGCGCGAGCGCGAGCAGCGGATGAAGTTGCAGCAGTCGCTCGCGGATGCCGGTGGCCGGTTCGAGGTGGTGCAGGAGCAGTTGCGCGCGGTGCAACGCGGCGGAGAAAAGTCGCAGCAGCGCGTGAAAGAACTGGAAGCGGCCGTGAAGGCCGCGCAGGGCGAGGCCGAGGCCCTGCGGAAGGCGCGGCCGAAGGCGGGCAGCGACGAAGCGTTGCCGCCCCCGCCGGCGACGACGTTGAGCGCGCCGGTGATCCGCGTGCGGGAAGTGAACCTGCCGCTGCGGATGCTGATCGTGGACGTGGGCTCGCAGGGCGGGATGCAGGCGGGCATGGGTTTCGTGGTCGTGCATGAGAAAACGCCGGTCGCGGATGTGCGGGCGGCGGACGTGCGCGAGGCGTTCACCGGGATGGTGATCGAAAAAGTTTACGCCGGCCAGCAGCCGGCACCGGGCGACCGGTTGGTCGTGCGGAGAAAATGAGGGTAGCAAGATGGACGTGATCGCGAAGACAAGATTTGTGCGGCTGGCCCCGTCGCGGGCCCTGGACATGGCGCATGCGCTACAGGGCCTGCCGGTGCCGAAGGCGCTGGAGATCGTCAGCTTTAGCGAACGCAAGGCGGCCTACTACCTGGGCAAGACGCTCAAGAGCGCCATCGCCAACGCGGAAAACAATCATCAGTTGGCGGCGGAAAACCTCTACGTGAAGGAAGCCGCCGTGGATCCGGGTCCGGTGATGAAGCGCTACTGGCCGCGCAGCCGCGGCAGCGCCAGCCCGGTGTTGAAGCGGACGAGCCACGTGCGCATCACGCTCACGGACGAAAAGCCGCGGCGGAAGAAATAAGTTGCGAAGGAAAGGAGTCCGAACTTGGGACAAAAAGTAAATCCTGTCGGTTTCCGGGTCGCCGTCAGCAAGGACTGGCGCTCGCGCTGGTACTCCGACAAAAAGGGCTACGGCGCGATGTTGCACGAGGACCTGAAGATCCGTGACTTCATCCGCAGCCGCCTGAAGGACGGCGCGGTGCCGGAGGTGATCATCGAGCGCTACGCGAACCGCGCGCGCATCACGATCCACACCGCCCGCCCGGGCATCGTCATCGGCCGCAAGGGCGAGGGCGTCGAGAAGCTGCGCGAGGAATTGAGCAAGCTGACGGGCAAGGAAATCTACGTGGACATCCGCGAGGTGAAGAACCCGGATACCAACGCCCAGCTTGTGGCCGAGAACATCGCGCTCCAGCTCGAACGCCGCGTCTCGTTCCGCCGCGCCCTCAAGCGCGCGGTGCAGATGGCGATGGAACTGGGCGTGCTCGGCATCAAGGTGCACACCAGCGGCCGGCTCGGCGGCGCGGAACTCGCGCGCCGCGAGTGGTACAAGGAAGGCACCGTGCCGCTCCAGACGCTGCGCGCGAACGTGCAGTACGGTTTCGCCGAGGCCATGACGATGGCCGGCAAGATCGGCATCAAGGTGTGGATCTGCAGCAAGGAGGAGAAACCCTCCGAGGAGGCCAGCCATGCCGCTTATGCCTAAACGCGTGAAGTACCGCCAGTCGCAGCGCGGGAGCCGCAAGGGCAACGCCACGTCTGGCAACACGGTGGAGTTCGGCGAGTACGGCCTGATGGCGCTCGAGCGCGTGTGGCTGACCGCCATCCAGATCGAGGCCTGCCGCGTGGCCATCAACCGCGAACTTAAGCGCAAGGGCAAACTCTGGTGCCGTGTGTTCCCGGACAAGCCCTATTCCAAGAAACCGCTCGAGGTCCGCATGGGCAAGGGCAAGGGCGCGGTCGAGGGGTGGGTCGCGGTCATCAAGCCCGGTCGCATCCTCTTTGAACTCGGCGGCATCCCGGAGGCGATGGCCAAGATTGCCTTCCGCATCGCCGCCAGCAAGATGCCGATCCCGACGCGCTTCGTCACGCGCGGCCTGGCGTGAGGTGGAGATTGTCATGAAGAAGAGCACTGAACTGAAAAATCTGACCGAGGAAGAATTGCTGCAGCGGCGGCAGGACGCGCGCAAGGAGCTGTTCAACTTGAGCCTCCAGCGCACGCAAGGCCAGCTCGAGAAACCCTCGCGCATCCGCGAACTGCGCCGCGATATCGCGCGCGCCAACACCTTCCTGCGCCAGCAGCAAACGAAGAAAGAACCTGCGAGGTAATCATGGCCGATACACCAGCCAGAGCCGTGCGCAAGGAGCGCGAAGGCGTCGTCGTCAGCGCCAAGATGGATAAGACCATCGTGGTGCAGAACGAACGCCGCGTGCGCCATCCGCAATACGGCAAGGAAATCAAGCGCTTCAAGAAATTCTACGCGCATGACGAAAAGGGCGAGGCGAAGCAGGGCGATCGCGTGCTTATTGCCGAGACGCGCCCGCTCTCCAAGCTCAAGCGTTGGCGCCTCGTCAAAGTGCTCGCCGTGGCCAAGGGCCAGCCGAAGGCGGAGGGTTGAACCCATGATCCTGCTTAAATCCAGGCTGGACGTGGCCGACAACACGGGCGCCCGCGTGGCCCAGTGCATCCACGTCCTCGGCCAGCGCAAGGGCTATGCCTACATCGGCGAAGTCATCAAGGTCGCCATCAAGGAAGCGCAGCCGGTCGGCCTCGTCAAGAAGGGCGAGGTCCATGATGCCGTGATCGTCCGCACCAAGCAGTGCATCCGGCGGCCGGACGGTACCATCCTGAAGTTCGACCACAACGCCTGCGTGATCATTGACGCCGAGAAGAATCCGCGCGGCACGCGCATCTTCGGCCCGGTGGCCCGCGAACTGCGCGACAAGAACTTCATGAAAATCATTTCGCTCGCCCCCGAGGTGATCTGATGAGCGTCAAATTCCACATCAAGCGCGGTGACATTGTCGAGGCCATCAAGGGCAAGGACGCCGGGAAGACCGGCAAGGTCCTCCAGGTGCTCGGCGCCAAGCAGCGCGCGGTCGTCGAGGGCCTGAACCAGATCAAGAAGCACCTGCGCAAGTCGCAGGACAACCCGAAGGGCGGCATCGTCACGAAGGAAGCGCCGATCGCGCTGGCCAACCTGAAGTTGAAGGAGGTCGGCGTGGCGGAGAAGCGGCTGAAGAAGGTCAAGGACATCAAGAAATAAGCGGTTTCCAGGGCTTGGAAAAAATCCCGTGAGATTTTCCAAGACTTGGAAAAAACAGCGTGCGCAGGTTCCAAGGTCTGGATAACGGCGCGCGGGAGAAAAGAATCCATGGCAGGGCAATTAAGAGCGAAGTACAAGGCGGAGGTCATCAAGGCGTTGATGGCCTCGGGGCGTTACAACAACATCATGCAGGTGCCGAAGCTCGAGAAGATCGTCATCAACATGGCCGTCCACGCCGACGCCGAGCGTGATACGATCAAGCACGTCTCCGATGACCTGACGAAGATCACCGGGCAGCGGGCGCAAATCCGCAAGGCGCGCAAGAGCATCTCGAACTTCAAGCTGCGCGAGAACATGCCGATCGGCGCGCGCGTCACGCTGCGCGGCGACCGGATGTATGATTTCCTCGAGCGCCTGATCGCCGCGGCGCTGCCGCGCATCCGCGACTTCCGCGGCGTGCCGGTCAAGGGCTTCGACGGCCGCGGCAATTACTCGCTCGGCCTCAAGGAGCAGACCCTGTTCCCGGAAATCCGGCCCGACCAGGTCAAGAAGACCCAGGGCATGGACATCACGTTTGTCACCTCGTCGCAGAGCGACGCGGAGGCGAAGGAATTGTTGAAGTTGCTCGGCATGCCGTTTGCCGTAGCGTGAGCGAAGGAAGGAGACTACTTTGGCCAAGATATCCTGGATGGTGAAAGCGGAGCGCAAGCCCAAGTTCAGCGCGCGGCGCTACCACCGCTGCAAGAAGTGCGGGCGCCGTCATGCCTATATGAACAAGTTTCAACTGTGCCGTATCTGCTTCCGCGAACTGGCGCTGGAAGGCAAGCTGCCCGGCGTGGTGAAAGCCAGCTGGTAAGAGAGGAATGAAGCATGAGTCTGTGTGATCCCATTGCCGATATGTTGACGCGGGTGCGCAACGGCGCGACCGCGGGCCTCGAAAACGTCGCCATGCCTTCCAGCGTGATGAAGGTCGAGCTGGCGCGCCTGCTCAAGCAGGAAGGCTACATCAAGGACTACAAGGTTGCGGGCGAGGGCGCCCACAAGGAATTGACCATCGCGCTGCGCTACAGCGGGGCCGGCAAGTCCGTCATCACCGGCATCAAGCGCGTGTCGAAGCCCGGCCTGCGCCGCTATGCCGGCGCGACGGACATCCCGCGCGTGCTCGGCGGGATGGGCACCGTGCTGCTGACGACCTCGAAGGGCCTGATGACCGGCCGCGAGGCGCGCAAGCAGAAGGTCGGCGGCGAAGTGTTGGCCTATGTGTGGTGAACAAAAAGGTTGAGTGAGCTATGTCGCGATTAGGAAAGAAACCAGTGGCCGTACCCGCGGGCGTCACCGCCAGCGTGCAGGGCGGCACGGTGACCATCAAGGGACCGAAGGGCGAGTCCAAGCTGGCCGTCAAGGCGCCCGTCACGGTCAAGGTCGAGAACAACCAGCTCGTGGTCGCGTGTCCGAGCGAACTGAAGGCCGACAAGGCGCTGTTCGGCACCGTGCGCAGCCTGCTGGCCTGCATGGTCATCGGCGTGACGCAGGGCTACGCGAAGGACCTGGAAATCCAGGGCGTCGGCTTCCGCGCGGCGCTGCAGGGCAAGAAGCTGACGATGGCGCTCGGCTACTCGCACCCGATCGAGTTTGAAGTGCCCGAGGGGATCACGGTCAAGGTGACCGACAACACGCAGATCAACGTGGCCGGCATCAACAAGCAGCAGGTCGGCGAGGTCGCCGCGCACCTGCGCTCGTTCTACCCGGCGGAACCCTACAAGGGCAAGGGCGTCCGCTACAAAGGCGAACACGTCCGGCGCAAAGCGGGCAAAACGGTGGCGTAATCATGAAAGTCAAAACGAAACAACAATTCCGCATCCGCCGCCACTATCGCGTGCGCGGCAAAGTCAGCGGCACCGCGGCCAAGCCGCGCATGTCCGTCTATGTCTCCAACCGTCACCTCTACGTGCAGTTCGTGGACGACGTGGCTGGCGCAACGCTCGCCAGCGCTTCGTCGCAGGCGCTCGACGTCAAGAAGCTGACGGTGGCCGTCGCCAAGCAGCTTGGTACCGCCGCCGCGGCCGCCGCGAAGGCGAAGGGCATCGAAACGGTCGTGTTCGACCGCGGCGGGTTCGCCTTCAAGGCGCGCCTGAAAGCGTTGGCCGATGCCGCGCGTGAAGCCGGTTTGAAATTCTAACGAGGAAGCAACCATGGCAGAGAGACGCAGAAAACGTGATTCGGCCGAGGACGGCCCGAAGTCGGACATCGCCGAGCGCGTTGTCGCAATCAACCGCTGCGCGAAGGTCGTCAAGGGCGGCCGGCGCTTCAGCTTCAGCGCGCTTGTGGTCGTCGGTGACCGCAAGGGCCAGGTCGGCTACGCGCTGGGCAAGGCCAACGAGGTCGCCGATGCGATCCGCAAGGGCACCGAGCAGGCCAAGCGCAACATGGTCACCATCCGCATGAAGGATCACACGATCCCGCATGAGGTGACCGGCAAGTTTGAGGCGGCCAAGGTGCTGCTGCGTCCGGCGTCGCCCGGCACGGGCGTCATCGCGGGCGGCGGCGCGCGCGCGGTGCTGGAGCTCTCCGGCATCCGCGATGTGCTCTCCAAGTCACTCGGCGCGCGCAACGCGGGCAACCTGGTCAAGGCCACGATGCTGGCGCTCGCCCAGCTCCGCACGCGCGAGGAAATCCAGGCGCTGCGCGCCGTGTGAGCGCAGGAAGGCAAAGTTTATGAGCATGAATCTGCATTCGTTGAAGAGCACGCCGGGTTCCCGCAAGGCCCGGATGCGCGTCGGCCGTGGCGAATCGTCCGGCAAGGGCAAGACCGCCGGCAAGGGCCACAAGGGCCAGATGTCGCGCACAGGCCACAAGCACAAACCCGACTTTGAAGGCGGCCAGATGCGCCTCGCCCGCCGCATCCCGAAGATGGGCTTCACCAATCCCGCGCACAAGCAGTTCCTCCCGGTCAACGTCGCCGACCTCGCGCAGTTCGAGGCGGGGACGGAAGTGACGCCGGTGATGCTGCGCGCGGTCGGGCTCGTCAAGGGCAACGGCTATGGCGTCAAGATCCTGGGCGATGGCGAGCTGACCGTGAAGCTCACCGTCAAGGCGCAGGCCTTCAGCGCCGGCGCGAAGGCCAAGATCGAGGCCGCGGGCGGCGCCATCGAAGTCCTCAAACCCTGAAGTGAAACCACGCCATGCTCTCCGCCTTCACCAACAGCTTCAAGATTCCTGAACTCCGGCAGCGGATTCTGTTCACGTTCGGCCTGCTCATCATCTGCCGCATCATTGCGCTGATCCCGACGCCGGGCGTGGACGCCACCGCCGTGCAGCGGTTGATGGAGGAGGTGGCGCGGTCATCGGGCGGCAGTTTCCTCGGCCTGTTCGACCTGTTCACCGGCGGCGCGATCCAGCAGTGCGCCATCGGCGCGCTGGGCATCATGCCCTCGATCAGCGCCTCGATCATCCTGCAGCTCCTGACCGCGGTCGTGCCGAGCCTCGAACGCCTCGCGCGCGAGGGCGATGCCGGCCGCCAGCAGATCATCCAGTACGGCCGCTACCTGACCGTCTTGCTCTGCCTGATCCAGGGGTACGCGTGGGCGACGATGCTCGAGCACCCGGAGAGCCTGTTCGGTATCCACGCCGACATCGTGCAGAACCCCGGGTGGAGCTTCCGCCTGATGACCATCCTGACGATGACCACCGGCACGATGCTGCTGATGTGGCTCGGCGAGCAGATGACCGAGCGCGGCATCGGCAACGGCATCTCGCTGATCATCACGGTCAGCATCATCAGCCGCCTGCCCACCTCGGTGAGTCAGTTCTTCAACATGTTCAAGGCCCCCGAGGGCGGCGTGGCGCAGTTCTCGGTGGTCCACGGCGCGTTCCTGCTGGTGATGCTGTTCGGCGTCATCGCCGGCGTCGTCGCGCTGACGCAGGCGCAGCGCCGCATCCCGGTGCAGTACGCCAAGCGCGTCATCGGCCGTAAGGTCTATGGCGGCCAGAGCACCTACATGCCGCTGCGCGTGAACTACTCCGGCGTCATGCCGATCATCTTCGCGCAGGCGATCCTGATGTTCCCCTCGAAGATTTTCGACATGCTCTATAAGGGCACCCACGTCGAGTTCTTCCAGACCATCGCCTCCTCGCTCTACATCGGCTCGGCGCTCTACACGACGATCTACGCGCTGATGATCCTGTTCTTCTCCTACTTCTGGGTCGCCACGCAGTTCCACCCGGTGCAGATCGCCGACGACCTGAAGAAGTACGGCGGCTATGTGCCCGGCATCCGGCCCGGCACGCCGACCGCCGAGTTTCTGGACAAGGCCATGACGCGCATCACGCTCGCCGGCGCGATCTTCCTGACCATCATCGCCGTGCTGCCGCAGATGATGGGCCAGCAATTCAGGATCCCCTGGAGCGTCTCGCAGTTCTTCGGCGGCACCTCGCTGCTGATCACCGTCGGCGTCATGCTCGACACGATGCGGCAGGTCGAGAGCCACCTCATCATGCGGCACTACGACGGTTTCTTGAGCAAGGGCAAGCTGCGCTCGCGGAGATAAGGCACCATGATTCAAGCGATCATCCTGTTGGGCGCGCCCGGCGCCGGCAAAGGCACGCTGGCCGAGGGTATCAAGGCCAAGACGGATTTCGTCCATGTCTCGACCGGCGACATGTTGCGCGCCGAGGTCAAGGCGGGCAGCGCGCTCGGCCGCGAGGCCGAGGGCTACATGAAGTCCGGCGCGCTCGTCCCGGACGCGCTCATCCTCAAGATGATCGCCGCCCGCCTAGATGCCGGTCCCGCGACCGCCCGTTACATGTTCGATGGTTTCCCGCGGACGATGGAGCAGGCCCGGGGCCTTGAGGAAATCTTCGCCGCCCGCAACGGCAAGATCGTCAAAGTTTTCCTGTTCGACGTGGCGCGCGAGGTGGTCGTGGACCGCATCGCGGGCCGCCGGGTCTGCAAGCAGTGCGGCGCCGTCTATCACGTGCGCAACATCCCCCCGAAACAAGAGGGCGTGTGCGACCAGTGCGGCGGCGTGCTCTACCAGCGTCCGGACGATAACGAACAGACCGTGCTGAACCGGCTCGACGTCTTCCAAAAGCAGACGGCGGGCCTGATCCAGCACTACACCGACCTCGGTGTGCTGGCCAAGATCAATGCCGGCCAGCATCGGGACCGGGCGTTGGCGGACATTCTGGCGGCGCTTCCGGGCGCAGGCTGAAGTCCCCATGATCATTGTCAAAACGGCGCAGGAACTCGACGCCATGCGGGCCAGCGGGAAGCTGGCCGCCCAGATTCTGGCGAGCGTGGCGCGCAGTGTCCGGCCGGGCGTCACGACGCGCGAGCTCGATGAGCTCGCCGACCGGCTCATCATGGCCTCCGGTGCGAAGAGCGCGTTCTACGGCTACCGCGGCTACCCGGGACACATCTGCGTCTCGGTGAACGAGGAAGTCGTGCATGGCATCCCCGGCCCGCGCGTGGTGCAGCTCGGCGACGTGGTGAGCCTCGATATCGGGGTCGAATACCATGGATTCGTCGGCGACAACGCGACGACGGTGCTGGTCGGCGTGACCAACCCCGAGGTCGTGCGGCTCGCGGCGGTCGGGCAGCAGGCGCTCGCGGCGGCCATGCAGATGGCGCGCGCGGGGCGGCGGCTCTCCGACATCTCGCATGCAGTGCAGCGGACGGCGGAGTCGGCGGGCTTCTCGGTGGTGCGGGATTTCGTGGGGCACGGCGTCGGCCGGCGGCTGCACGAGGATCCGCAGATCCCGAACTTCGGTCCGCCCGGCCACGGGCCGAAGCTGAAGCCGGGCATGACCTTTGCGCTGGAGCCGATGCTGAACATGGGCGTGGCCGAGGTCGAGGTGCTCGGCGATGGCTGGACGGTGGTCACGCGTGACCGGAAACCCTCGGTGCATTTTGAGCATTCGGTGGCGCTGCGCGACGGCGAACCGGTGGTCCTGACGGTGGCGGAATGAGCGAGAACTTTGCACTGGACGCCACGTTGAAGGCTGTGATAAACAGCACGGCCTTTCGCGCGGCGCTGGCCAACGGCCACGAGTTCACGGCCTTCGCGGGCCGCGGCTCGGAGACACTCGCGGAGGGCTTGCAGCCCGGCGCGCGGGTGCGGGTGGAATTGTCGCCCTTCGACATGAGCCGGGGGCGCATCCTGTTTGAAGAGAGAGCGAAAACATGAAAGTACGCAGCAGCGTTAAACGGATTTGTGAGCAGTGCAAGATCGTCCGCCGGAAAGGCACCGTGCGGATCATCTGCAGCAACCCGCGTCACAAACAGAAGCAGGGATAGGAGAGACACATGCCCCGATTGATGGGTGTTGATATACCCGGTAAGAAGCGCGTCGAATTCGCGTTGCGCTACATCCACGGCATCGGTCCGGCCCGCGCCCGCGACCTCGTGGCCAAAGCCAACATCAACCCGCTCAAGAAGGCCGACGACCTGACCGACGATGAAGTCACGCGCATCGCCACGATGCTGCAGGAGTTCACGCTGGAAGGCGACCTGCGCCGCGAGGTGCAGGGCAACATCCGTCGCTTGATTTCCATCGGCTGCTATCGCGGCGGCCGCCACCGCAAGGGGCTGCCCGTCCGCGGCCAGCGCACGAGCACCAACGCGCGCACGCGCAAGGGCCCGCGCAAGACCGTCGGCGTCGTCCGCGGCAAGGAGAACCGCGCCGCGGCCAAGGCCGAGTAACCCGGTGTCCAGGGCTTGGAAACGTCCCCCGTGACTTTTTCCAAGGCTTGGAAAAAAGCAGGAAAAAATTTCCAAGGTTTGGAAAAACGTGACGCGGAAGAAAGTTTACGACAGAGGTTGAAGCATGGCTGAAGAAAAAGAACAGGAAAAACCGGAAGCGGCCAAGGTCCCGAAAGCCGAGAAACCGCCCAAGGCCGAGAAGGCCCCGAAGGCCGAAAAAGCCGACAAGGCCGAGAAGCCCGTCAAGGCCGAGAAGGCCGAGAAACCCGCCGCGGCGCCCGCCGCCGGCGCCGCGCCCGCGGCCGCCGGCACCGCGCCCGCCGAGGGCGAGGCCAAGGCCAAGGTCAAGAAGGTCAAGGGTGGCCGCGTGGTCCCGGTCGGCATCATCTACGTGCGCGCCAGCTTCAACAACACCATCGTCACCGTCACCGACATGAAGGGCGCGACGATTGCGTGGAGCAGCGCGGGTCGCTGCCAGTTCAAGGGCTCGCGCCGCAGTACCGCCTACGCGGCGACCGTCGTCGCGCAGGAGGCGTCGAAGCAGGCCGTCGGGTTTGGCCTGCGCGAGGCCGAGGTGCGCGTGCAGGGACCCGGCGCGGGCCGCGAGTCCGCGATCCGCGCGATCACCGCGGCGGGCATCACGATCAGTTCCATTGTGGATATCACCCCGATTCCGCACAACGGCTGCCGGCCGCCGAAGAAACGCCGCGTCTAAGGAACCTTCATCAGGAGAAACTCATGGGTCGTTACACTGGACCAGCTTGCAAAATTTGCCGCCGCCTCGGGATGAAGTTGTTCCTCAAGGGCGATCGCTGCTACATGGCCAAGTGCGCCATCGAGCAGGGCAAGGCCGCCCCCGGCCAGCACGGCGCGCGCCGCAGCAAACTTTCTGACTACGGCACGCAGTTGCGCGAAAAGCAGCGCTTGCGCAAGATGTTCGGCATGCAGGAGGCGCAGTTCCGCGTCTTCTTCGAGCGCGCCCAGCGCGCCCGCGGCGTCACCGGCGAGAAGCTGCTCCAGAGCCTGGAACTGCGGCTCGACAACCTCGTCTACCGCCTTGGCTTCGCGCCCAGCCGCCGCGCCGCGCGCCAGATGGTCAACCACGGCCACATCGCCGTCAACGGCCACAAGACGTCCATCGCCTCGCGCGTGCTCAAGAGCGGCGACAAGGTCCAGGTCCGCGACCAGGAACAAGCGCGCGCCTACGCGGGCAAGTTCATGGACAACGCCGAGGCCCGCGGCCTCGTCAAGTGGCTCGCGCTCGACAAGGGAAATTTTGAAGGCGCTGTGTTGCACGTCCCTTCGCGTGAGGAAATCGCGCCGGAGGTCAGCGAGCAGCTCATCGTCGAGTTGTACTCGAAGTAAGCGGTCAACCAACACCATACGGGCCGGGTAACGTCCGGCCCTGGGAGAAAAAACATGCCCGTCCGTCTCGGTCGTTTCGAAATGCCGCGGAAGCTCGTCAAGGACGAGACCTCCGCCACTGCCACCTATGGCAAATACACCGTGGAGCCGTTCGAGGCCGGTTACGGCCGCACGATCGGCAACTCGCTGCGCCGCGTGCTGCTCTCCTCGCTCGAGGGCGCGGCCATCGCCACCATCAAGATCGAGGGCGCCCCGCACGAGTTCTGCCACCTGCCCGGCGTCGTCGAGGATGTCACCGACATCATCCTGAACCTCAAGGGCGTCCTGCTGAAGATGCACACGCGCGAGTCGCGCAAGGTCATCATCAAGAAGAAGGGCGAGGGCGAGGTCACCGCCGCCGACATCACCGGCGATGCCCTGGTCGAGGTCGTCAACCCCGATCACCACATCTGCACACTCGGCAAGGACGGCAAGTTCGAGGCCGAGCTCGAGGTCCGCATCGGCCGCGGCTACTGCCCCGCCGACTGGAACCGCCGCGAGGGCCAGGAGATCGGCCTGATCCCGATGGACTCGCTGTTCTCGCCGGTCAGCCGCGTCAAGTACAACGTCGAGCAGACCCGCGTCGGCCGCCGCACGGACTATGACAAGCTCGTGCTCGAAATCTGGTCCGATGGCCGCATCACGCCGGACGAGGCGCTCGGCCTCTCCGCCGCGATCCTGCGCCGCCACCTCGATGTCTTCATCAAGCCGGAGCAGGAAGTCGTCGAGTTCGAGGAAGGCGAGAAGCCGATGGATCCGCAGCGCGAGGAGCTCCGCAAGAAGCTCGCGATCAGCGTCAACGAGATCGAGTTGAGCGTCCGCGCCGCCAACTGCCTCAACAACGCCAACATCACCACCGTCGGCGAGCTGGCGATGAAGACCGAGGCCGAGATGCTCAAGTACCGCAACTTCGGCAAGAAGTCGCTCAACGAGATCAAGGACAAGCTCAACGAGCTCGGCCTCGCGCTCGGCATGACCTTCGATGCCGAGCTGCTGCGGCCGCCGCCGCGCAGCGAAGCCGCGCCCGCCCCCGCCGTCGAGGAGGAGATCGCGGACGACGAGGACGAGGGCAAGGCCAAGAAGAAATCCAAGAAGAGCGACGACAAAGACGAATAAGCCAACTCGTAAGGAATTTGCACCATGCGTCATCGTAAGAAAACCGTCAAACTGGGCCGCACCAGCGCGCACCGCGAGGCGCTGCTCGCGAGCCTGGCCGCGAACCTGATCAAGCGCGGCCGCATCAGCACGACCATCAGCAAGGCCAAGGCCGTGCGTCCGTTCGCCGAGAAGCTCGTCACGCTCGCCAAGCGCGGCGACCTCGCGGCCCGCCGCACCGTCGCGCAGCGCCTCAAGCTGCACGGCCCCGGCGCCGAGCTTTCCCGCGACAAGGCAGCCCGCGAAAAGTGGCACAAGCAGAACGACGTGCTCCGCAAGCTGTTTGCGGAGATCGCGCCGGTCTTCAAGGATCGCGCCGGCGGCTACACGCGCATCCTGCGCCTAGCCACGCGCGGCAGCGACTGCTCCGAGATGGCGCTGATCGAGTGGGTCAGCTACGTCCCGGCCGCGCCCAAGGCCAAGCCCGAGGACAAAGGCAAGGGCAAAGCCAAGGCCGCCGACAAGGGCGAGAAGAAGGAAGAAGCCAAGGCCGCAGCGAAGTAAGCACACTTCCAACGCAACAGCGGGCCGTTTTCCAAACCTTGGAAAACGGCCCGTTGCTTTTTGGTCGGCTTGATTTGCGGCAGATTGGCTATAGATTCGCGCACTTTTTCACTCTGGAATGACGCTATGCGACGCTGGTTGATCTTGATGGTTTGTGCGGGGTTGAGCCTTTCGCTGGCGGCGGCGCCGCCGAAGCTGCCCGCCACGGTCGAGGTCTATTATTCGCCCAAGGGCGGCTGCACCAAGGCCATCGTGAACACGCTGCGCGCCGCCCGCCAAACCGTTTTCGTGCAGGCCTACAGCTTCACCTCCGGGCCGATCGTCAACGCGCTTGTCGCCGCCGCCAAGCGCGGCGTCAAGGTGCGGCTGATCCTCGACCGCAGCAACCTGACGCAAAAGAGTTCCGAGGCCGACGAGGCCGCCGCCGCCGGCCTGCCTGTGCAGATAGACGCCAAGCACGAGATCGCGCACAACAAGGTCATGATCGTGGATGGCGAGGTGGTCATCACCGGCTCATTCAACTTCTCCCGCAACGCGGAGGAGAACAACGCGGAAAACCTGCTCATCATCCGCAGCAAGGACGTTGCAACCCGCTACACCGCCAACTGGCAGGAACACGCCAAGCATTCCGACGCGTTCGAGGGTGAACCGGCGGCCAAGACCAAGTCCGCGAACCACGCCGCACCCCGCAAGCTCTCCCTCTGGCCCTTCCGCTGAAGTCGTGGGCGGGAGCTGTAGCTCCCGCCACAAGCAGCGGGGCCGGTGCTACGGCGCGGCAACGCCGCGCCCTCCAGTGTTACGCGGTCCTGGCGGGCGGCGTGTCACGCCGCCGCGCGCCTTTTCCAAGTCTTGGAAAAATCGGCGCAATAATTTCCAAGGCTTGGAAAAAGTTCCGCGAGACCCGCCTTGACCAGAAGACTGCGGCGGGCAAGTTTTCCAATCCCTGGAAAAAACGGGGTGGGGCGGTTCCAATCCCTGGAAAATGATTTTCCTTCGGCGGGCGCTTCGCGTAGATTCCGCCCGCCTCCGGCGCCGCCGCCGGCGGCGGTGATGATGAAAGTCTGGCTCCCCATTTTTCTGGCGCTGGCGCTCCACGGCGCGGCGGCAGAACCCGCCTACGTGGACGACCGTGCGCTGCTCGCCACGCTTTCGCGCCAAGTCCAGCAACTCAACGACGCCAAGAAGCTGACGCCGATCAAGGTGCTGCGTGAGCAACTGGCGCGGACGGAGTGCAAGGTGCGCCTGCCGTCGCCGCCGCAGAAAGCCATGACCGCGCCGGAGCTCTATCGCCGCGCGCAGGAAAACGTGCTCGTCCACTGCCACCTCTATCTATGCGGCAAGTGCAGCAAGCTGCACGTCAACGCTTCCACCTGCTTCCCGCTGACGGCGGACGGCGTCTGCGTGGCCAACTATCACTCGTTCACCAACAGCAACACGGTGGCGATGGCGGTGGCGACGCGCGATGGCAGCGTGTTTCCCGTCACCGAGGTGCTGGCGGTCAGCCGGCGCGACGACATCGTCATTTTCCGCGCCGCCACCGGGAAGGTTGCGCCGCTGGCGTTGGCCACAGCCGAGGTCGGCGAACCGGTCGCGGTGTTGAGCCATCCGAGCGGCCGCTTCTATGTGCTGACGCAGGGCGCGGTGGCGCGCTACTGCCTCGATCATGGCGCGCCGCGGATGCAGATCACCGCCGACTATGCGGTCGGTTCCAGTGGCGGGCCCGTGCTCAACGCCGCCGGTGCGGCGGTCGGCATGGTCGCCAGCACACAGGATCTCTATGCGAAGCAGGAGCACGGCCAGCACGATAACCTCCAGATGGTCGTCAAGCTGTGCGCCCCCGCTTCCGCTATCAGGAAACTCATCAAGGAATGAACATGAACCTCGCCCAGGAAACCCGCAAGAAACTCACCCTTGCCGATGGCAGCACCGTGGATTATTTCAGCCTGCCCGCGCTGGAGCAGGCCACCGGTGTCTCGCTCGCGAAGCTGCCATTCTCCATGCGCATCCTGCTTGAGGCGGTGCTGCACAATCTCGGCCATCCCGCGTTCGAGGATGCGCACGCGCTCGCGCTGGCGAAGTGGACGCCCGATGCCGCGGAATTTGAATTTCCGTTTTTGCCAGCGCGCGTGTTGCTGCAGGACTTTACCGGCGTCCCGTGCGTCGCCGACCTCGCGGCGCTGCGCGGCGCGATGCAACGCCAAGGCCGCGATCCGCGCGCCATCGAGCCGCTGATCCCCGTGGACCTCGTCATCGACCACTCCGTGCAACTCGACGTCACCGGCCAGCCCGACGCGCTGGAAGCGAACCTGCAGAAGGAATTTTCGCGGAACGGCGAGCGCTATAACTTCCTGCGCTGGGGCCAGGGCGCGTTCAAGAAGCTCAACATCGTCCCGCCCGGCGTCGGCATCTGCCACCAGGTGAACCTCGAATACCTCGCGCGCGGTGTGATGACCGAGAAGGATCACGCCGGCCGCACGGTGGTGTTCCCGGATACACTCGTCGGCACCGACTCGCACACGACGATGATCAATGGCCTCGGCATCCTCGGCTGGGGCGTCGGCGGCATCGAGGCCGAGGCCGCGATGCTCGGTCAACCGATTCCGATCACCACGCCCAAGGTCACCGGCGTCAAGCTGACCGGCGCGCTGCCCGCGGGCGCGACGGCGACGGACATCGCGCTGACCGTGACGCAGAAGCTGCGCGCGCAGGGCGTGGTGGGTCACTTCGTGGAATTCTTCGGCCCCGGCCTCGACAAGCTGACGCTGGCCGACCGCGCGACCGTGGCGAACATGGCGCCGGAATACGGCGCGACGATAGGCTTCTTCCCGATGGATGGGGAGTCGCTGCGCTACCTGCGCGAGACCGGCCGCAGCGCGGCGCAGGTGGATTTGATCGAGCGCTACCTGAAGGCGCAGGGCCTGTTCCGCATGGGCGGCGAGCAGCCGCTGTTCAACGCCGTCGTCGTGATCGATCTCGCGAGCATCAAGCCGGTGATCGCCGGCCCGAAGCGCCCGCACGACCGCCTGCCGCTCGGCGAGGTGAAGGGCGCGATCCAGAAGGCGCTCGTCGCGCCGGTCAAGGAGCGTGGCTATGGCCTGACCGCGGAGCAGCTCGGCGCGACCGCCGCGCTGCCCGAGGGCGGCCAGCTCAAGCACGGCTCGGTGGTCATCGCCTCGATTACGAGCTGCACGAATACCTCGAACCCGCACGTCCTGCTCGCGGCCGGCCTGATGGCGAAGAAGGCCGTCGCGCGCGGCCTCAAGGTGCCGCCGTTCGTCCGCACCAGTTTTGCGCCCGGCTCGCGCGTCGTTTCCGCCTATCTCCAGAAGACCGGCGTGCTGCCCTATCTCGAGCAGCTCGGCTTCCACGTCGCCGCCTACGGCTGCGCGACCTGCATCGGCAACAGCGGCCCGCTTTCACCGCAAATCGAGTCCGCGATCAAGACCGGCGGCATCGTCGCCGCGAGCGTGCTAAGCGGCAACCGTAACTTCGAAGGCCGCATCCATCCGCAGGCCAAGGCGAACTTCCTCGCCTCACCGCCGCTCGTCGTCGCCTACGCGCTCGCCGGCACGATGCTGATTGACCTCGACCATGACCCGCTCGCGCGCGACACCCATGGTCAGCCGGTGTTCCTCAAGGACCTCTGGCCGACCGAGGAGGAAATCCGCGCGCTGCTGCCGCTCGCGGAGAACGCCGACGTCTACCGCCAGCTCTACGCGCACGTCGCCGAGTCGAACCCCATGTGGAGCAAGATCGCGGTGAAGTCGGAGCCGGTCTACGGCTGGGACGCCAAGTCCACCTACATCCTCGAGCCCTCGTTCGTGCGCAGCATCGCCGACCAACCGGCGCCACCCGCCGATGTGAGCGACGCGCGCTGCCTCGGCGTGTTCGGCGACTTCATTACCACCGACCACATCTCGCCCGCCGGCTCGATCCCGAAGGACAGCCCGGCCGGGCTGTACCTGATCGCGCATGGCGTCGCGCCGGCCGATTTCAACAGCTACGGCGCGCGCCGCGGCAACCACGAGGTGATGGTGCGCGGCACGTTCGCCAACGTCCGCATCCGCAACCGCATGGTCGAGCGCGAGGGCGGCTGGACCGTGCACGTGCCGACCGGCGCGGAGACGACGATCTTCGAGGCGTCGCAGCGTTATGAGCAGGCCGGCACGCCGCTCGTCGTGCTCGCGGGCAAGATGTATGGCGCGGGCTCGTCGCGTGACTGGGCGGCGAAGGGTCCCTATCTGCTCGGCGTCAAGGTCGTCATCGCCGAGAGCTTCGAGCGCATCCACCGCAGCAACCTCGTCGAGATGGGCATCCTGCCGCTCGAATTTGTGGATGGCCAGACTGTGGACTCGCTCAGCCTGACCGGCCTGGAAACCTTTTCTATCGCCGGCATCAGCGCCGGCCTCAAACCTGGCCAGCGTTTGACTGTGACCGCCGACGGCAAGACCTTTGCGACCAAGTGCCGCATCGATTCCGCCATCGAAGTGGACTATCACCGTCACGGCGGTATCTTGGCCTACGTTTTGCGGCAACTCAGCGCAGCGAAATAATTAACTTCAGGAGTAACAGTCATGGCCCATTCAGTGAGTCCGGCGGCAGAGGCGTTGCTGGACAAGGAAATCAAGGTGCTGGACAAGGGCTTTGTCCGGCTGGTGGATTATCTCGGCAGCGACGACCGCATCGTGCAGGCGGCGCGCGTCTCCTACGGCGCGGGCACGAAAACCATGCGCGAGGACGCGGGGCTGATTGATTACCTGATGGCGCACGCGCACACCTCGCCGTTCGAGCACGTGGTGGTAGAACTGCACTGCAAGATGCCGATTTTCGTCGCGCGGCAGTGGGTGCGCCACCGCATGGCGCGCATCAACGAGATCTCCGGGCGCTACAGCGTGATGACCGACGAGTTCTATGTGCCCGAGCCCGCGCAGGTGCAGTTTCAGAGCACCGACAACAAGCAGGGCCGCTCCACTGAGGAAGTTCCGCCGGAATTGCGGCAGAAGGTGATCGAGTTGCTGAAGCAGGACCAGGGTGATGTCTACGCGAGCTATGAGGACATGCTGAAGGACAACATTGCGCGTGAGCTGGCGCGCATCAACCTGCCGCTCTCGCTCTACACCGAGTGGTATTGGCAGATGGACCTGCACAATCTCTTCCACTTCCTGCGCCTGCGGCTCGACGCGCACGCGCAGTGGGAAATCCGCAAGTACGGCGAGGCCATCGCGGAGATCGCCAAGGCCGTTGCGCCGCTGGCCTATGCCGCGTTCGAGCGCCACATGCTCCACGGCAAGCATTTCTCCGGCGACGAAATGGCCGCGCTCAAGAAAATGCTGCGGGGCGAAGCCAATCCCCTCGAAGGCCGCCGCCGCCGCGAATTCGAGGCGAAGATTGCGGATAGCAGATAGCGAATAGCGGATAGCAAATGGCGAATAGCGGATAGCAGATGGGGGTTGTATGAAGTACACGCGCTTTGAGGAAGTCCCCGTGTGGAAGGACGCGGTGAAGTTGGCGAGGGATGTGTTTGAGATCACACGGCAGGAATGTTTTCGCCACCAATACGGGCTGGTGGATCAACTGGTTCGAGCGCCACTCTCCATATCCAACAATATCGCCGAGGGTTTTGAGCGCGGCACAGTTCGTGAATTGATTCAATTCATTTACTACGCCAAGGGGTCGGCCGGTGAAGTGCGCTCGATGTGCCATGCTTTGCATGGGTTGGCTGGCTTCGAGACGATTGCGGATCGAGTGGCAAGCCTACTGGCTTCATCGGAATCCATCGGCAAGCAATTGGGCGCCTGGGCCGCCTCGCAACGCAACAGCCGGATCAGCGGCTCGCGTTTTGCCCGGCCCTGATGGTCTTCCGCTATCCGCTATTCTTCCTTCTGCTGGCGGCGGCTGTGGAAAGTTGCTACCCTGCGCATGTTTCAAGAAGAGGTGCGTATGCCATTGGGGAAGGAAGAGGCCCGGCGTATTGTGCAGCGGTTGCTGGCCGCGCGGAGTGGCGAGCAGATCCAAAAGCAACTGGCGGCGGACGAGTCCACGCTGCCGCAACGTATCCAGAATCAGGCCCGGACGGATGCCGACTCGCTGGAGCGGCGTTGGCAACGGCTACCCGCGCCGCAGGCGCAGACCGTTTTGGTCCCGCCACGGCCCGACGCGTTGCAGGTCTATGAGCGGCACATTGAGAACCTGATTGGTGAACTGCGCATGCCCATTGGTGTGGCCGGGCCGTTGCGGGTCAACGGGCTGTTCGCCAAGGGCGATTTCTTCGTGCCGCTGGCGACCACGGAGGCGGCGCTGGTCGCCTCCTATAACCGCGGCTGCATCACCATCTCCGAGGCCGGCGGCAGCACGGCGGTGTTGCTCGCGGAAGGCGTGACGCGGACGCCGGGTTTTGTCTTTGCGCGCGTCGCGGAGGCGGGGCGGTTCGCCGTCTGGGTGTCCGAGCAGGAGGAACAACTGCGGGCGGTGGCGGCGACCACGACGCACCACGGCCGGCTGGAAGACCTCCGCTTCACGCTTGAGGGTAATCACCTCTATCTCCATCTGCTCTTCAACACCGGTGACGCAGCCGGGCAAAACATGGTGACGCTGGCGACGCAGAAGATTTGCGAGTTTCTGGCGTCAGCGGCGCCGGTGAAGCCGGTGCGGATGTACGTGGAGTCCAACATGTCGGGCGATAAGAAGGCGAGCATGCAGTCGTTCCTCGGCGTGCGCGGCAAGCTGGTGACAGCCGAGGTGGTCGTGCCGGCGAAGCTGGTTGCGGCGCGGCTGCGCACGACGGCGCGCGCGATGGTGGACTACTGGCGCGTCTCGGCGCTGGGCGGTGTCTTGAGCGGCACCGTGGGCGTGCAAGGGCATTATGCCAACGGCATCGCCGCGCTGTTCCTCGCGACGGGCCAGGACGTGGCGTGTGTCTCGGAAGCCTCGGTGGGCGTGACGCGGATGGAGGAGACCGAGGCCGGCGATCTCTATGCGGCGGTCACGCTGCCGAACCTGATCGTCGGCACGGTGGGCGGCGGGACGGGGCTGCCGACGCAGGCGGCGTGCCTGGAAATCATGGGCCTGGCCGGCAGCGGCAAGTCGGCGGCGCTGGCCGAGGTCTGCGCGGCGCTATGCCTCGCCGGCGAGCTATCCATCATCGCCGCGTTGAGCGCCGGCCATTTCGCCGCGGCGCACGACAAACTCGCGCGCGGTTCCAAGCCAGAGGCGGGAGGGGCCGCG
Source organism: uncultured Lentisphaerota bacterium (assembly GCA_903889245.1). GTDB lineage: Bacteria > Verrucomicrobiota > Kiritimatiellia > CAIQIC01 > CAIQIC01 > DP16D-bin41. The sequence continues at coordinate 27,298 of CAISWQ010000054.1, forward strand.
GCGCATGAGCAGCCCTGACGCCGCCGTACCTGCCGCGGCCACGAGTTGGCGGCGGTTCTGTATCTATCAACGTGAACGTTTTCCGCTGGTGGCACATGGCCCCCTGATCGCATGTTTCAGTTTCTGCGCCATCAGCTACTCGGCGCAGTTGCGCGGTGGGTCGCTCCGCTGGGGGCCGGTGCTGGTCGCCTTCTGTAGTTGTCTTTGCTCCTTCCTGCATCTGCGTATCGCCGATGAGTTCAAGGATTTCGAGGAGGACAGCCGCTACCGGCCCTACCGTCCGGTGCCGCGCGGACTGGTGCGCCTGCGCGAACTGGGCTGGCTCTGGGCCGCGACGGGCGCGTTGCAGGTGGCGCTGGCCCTGTGGCTCGATTGGCGGCTGGTCGGGGTGCTGCTCATGACGTGGTTCTACCTCGCGCTGATGACCAAGGAATTCTTTGTGCGCGCGTGGCTCAAGGCGCGGCCGGTCACCTATCTCTGGACGCACATGCTGATCATGCCGCAGGTGGATTTCTACGCCACCGCCTGCGACTGGCTGCCGGTGGGCCATGGGGTGCCGCGCGGGTTGCTCTGGTTCCTCGCGGTCAGCTTTTTCAACGGCGTCACGTTGGAACTCGGCCGCAAGCTGCGCGCGCCGGGCGACGAGGAACACGGGGTGGAAACCTACACCTTCCTGTGGGGCCGCCCGCGCGCCGTCGGCGCCTGGTGGGGAGCGATGCTGTGTACGGCGCTGCTCGCGCTGCCGGCCGCGCGGCTCGTCCACTTCCTGCTCCCGGCGGCGCTCATCTTCGCGCTGATCCTCGCCCTGGCCGCCTGGCGCTCCGTGCGCTTCCTGCGCGCGCCGGTGACGGCCAACGCGCGCTGGTTCGAGCGGTTGGTCGGCCTCTGGACCATCACACTGTATTTGACGTTGGGTGCGCTGCCGCTGCTGGCGCGCTGGCTGGGGTGGAGTCCATGACATGAAACATTTTTTTCTCTGCGATGAAGGCGATGGCTTGTCGTGCCCGCTGGGTGGGAAGGCGCGCGCGCTCTGGACGCTGGGACAGGCGGGCTTCCCGGTGCCGCGCTGGCTCGCAGTGTTGCCGGAGGCGCTGATGGCGAGCCTGCCGCCGGACCAGCGTGCGCAGCCCACCGCCGCCATCGCGACCGCCGGCCTCGCGCCGGAACTGGCGGCGGAATTGCTCGCGCTCCTGCCACGGGTGGACGCGCAGGCGACGCGCTGGGCGGTACGTTCCTCGGCCTCGGATGAGGATGGCGCGGCGCATTCCTTCGCTGGTCAACTGGAAAGTTTTCTGGACGTGCCGGCCGGGGAAGTGCCCGCTCGCATTGCTGATGTCTGGCGCTCCGGTTTTACGGAGCGGGTCGTGGCCTATCGCCGTGAGCGTAGCCTCCCGCTGCCGCCGCCGGTGCCGACCGTCATCGTGCAGGCGATGATCCCGGCCGAGGCGGCCGGCGTCGCCTTCAGCACCGACGCGGTGACGGGTCGCTGGGAGCACAGCGTGGTGGCGGCCGTGCGTGGGTTGGGCGAGGCGCTGGTCTCCGGCACGAGCAACGCCGACACCTACAAGGTGGATCGCGCCGGCCAGATCGTGGAGCGGGTCCTTGCTCCCGGTCAGATGCCGCCGGTGCTGCGCGATGAGCAGGCGCGCGCGGTCGCCGAACTGGCGCGCCGCGCCGAGCACTATGGCGAACGGCCGCAGGACATCGAGTGGGCGTGGGCAGCGGGCCACCTGTGGCTGTTGCAATCGCGCCCGATCACCTCGCTGGGCCTGGTGGCCGATCCGGCCGGCGCGCGCCAGCTCTGGGACAACAGCAACATCGCCGAGAGTTACTGTGGTGTGACAACCCCGCTGACCTACAGCTATGCGCGCTACATCTATGAGGAGGTGTACTGGCAGTTCTGCCGGATGCTGGGCGTGCCGGAGCGCAAGCTGGAGGACAACGCCGATCTGTTCGGCCGGATGCTCGGCCTGATTCGCGGCCGCATCTATTACAGCCTGCTCGACTGGTATCGCCTGCTGGCGCTGTTGCCGGGGTTCACCTTCAACCGCCAGTTCATGGAGCAGATGATGGGTGTGAAGGAAGGGCTGCCGCCGGACCTGGCGCAGCGTTTCGAGTCCGCCAGCTTGGGCGCGCGGCTGGGCGACCTGCTGCATCTGTGCTCGACGCTCGCTGGCCTGCTGCGCGCGCGCCGCCGGCTGCCGGACATCAAGGCGCAGTTCATGCAGCGCGTGCAGTTGGCGCTGCGTCCGCCCGTCACGCCGCTCGATCAGCAACGCGCCGACGAACTGGCGGCCGCCTACCGCGAGCTCGAGCGCCAATTGCTGACGCGCTGGGATGCGCCGCTGCTGAACGATTTCTTCGCGATGATATACTTCGGCGTCCTGCGCAAGCTGTGCGCCAGATGGTTGGGGGAGGGCGCCGATTCACTCGCCAACGACCTGGTTGGCAACGCCGGCGGGATGATCAGCACCGAGCCGGCGCGACTGGTCGAGGAGATGGCCGCGCTGGCCGCGCGCGATGCGGACCTGGCGCGCACGCTGTCGCAGGCGCCGCCAGCGGAGGCGCTGGCGGCCGCCCGCGCGCACCCGCAACTGGGCTCGCACCTGCATAACTATCTCGAAAAATTTGGCGATCGTTGCATGGAGGAGTTGAAGCTGGAAAGCCCGACGCTACGCGAAGACGCCAGCTTGCTGCTGCGCTCCATCGGCCGTCTGGCCGCGCGCGGCCCCACCGCCGGCCGCACGCGTTACGCCGCCCGCGAGCAGGCCGAGCAGCGCGTGGCTGCGACCTTGCGCCACCGGCCATTCCAGCGCTGGCTGTTCCAACGGGTGCTGCGCCAGACGCGCAACTACGTGCGCGACCGCGAGAACCTGCGGCTGGAGCGCACGCGCCTTTTCGCTCGCGTCCGCGCCATCTTCAAGGCGCTGGGCCGCCGCCTGGTCGCCGTCAACCAGCTTGAACAGGTCGGCGATATTTTCTACCTGACGGTGACCGAGGCGCTGGGCTTCGTCGAGGGCCTCGCGGTGACGACGCGGCTGAAGGAACTGGTCGCGCTGCGCCGGCAGGAGTTTGCAGCTTACCGCGCCGGCCCGCCACCGGCGGACCGCTTCGAGACGCGCGGCGCGGTTTACGTCGGCAATCCGTTTCAGGCGGCGGCCGCCGCCGCCGCGATCACCGGCGACGTGGCGCGCGGTCTGGCCTGCTGTCCCGGCGTCGTGCGCGGTCGTGTGCGCGTGGTGCTCGATCCGCGCGGCGCAGAGCTGCTGCCCGGCGAAATCCTGGTGGCGGCGCGCACCGATCCGGGCTGGGTCATGCTGTTCCCCGCCGCGTCGGGCCTGATCGTGGAACACGGCAGCCTGCTCTCGCACTCGGCGATCGTCGCGCGTGAACTGGGTTTGCCCGCCGTGGTCGCGCTCGCCGGCGCCACCTCGTGGCTGCGCACCGGCGACGCGGTGGAACTCGATGGCGCGAGCGGGACGGTGCGCCGCCTGACCGCAGCGGAGGCCGCACATGCCCAGTGAGGTCGCCAGCCGCGCCCGCTTCGACGCCATCCGCTACGCCCAATGCTGGGAAGATGCCGATATCCTCGTGGCGGCGCTCGAACCGGCGCCGGGCAAGGTGTTCATCAGCATCATGTCGGCGGGCGACAATACGCTGGCGTTGCTGACTGGTGATCCCGAGCGCGTCATCGCCGTGGATTTGAGTCCCGCGCAGCGGGCGTGCGCGCTGTTGCGCGTCGCGGCTTACCGGCAGTTATCGCATGCTGAATGGCTGGAGTTGCTCGGCTCGCGGGCGAGCGCGCAGCGTGCCGCGCTCTATGCGCGCTGCCGTGAACCGCTGCCGGATGACGTGCGCCAGTTTTGGGATGAGCGACCCGCGGAGGTCGCGGCCGGCGTGGGCAGCGCCGGAAAATTTGAACGCTACTTTGCCCTGTTCCGCCGGCGCATCCTGCCGCTGATTCATCGGCGCCAGATTGTGACGGCGCTGCTGCAACCGCGCCCGCTGGCGGAGCGGCGCGCGTTCTATGCACAGCAGTGGGACAACCGCCGCTGGCGTTTTTTATTCCGTCTTTTTTTCTCGCGCCGCCTGATGGGCGCACTCGGCCGCGACGCCGCGTTCTTTCAGTACGTGGAAGGCGACGTGGCCGCGCGTATCCTGGAGCGCACGCGTTACGCGCTCGCCGAACTGGCGCCGGCGGAGAATCCCTATCTGCACTGGATCCTGACGGGCCGGCACGGCGCAGCGCTGCCACTCGCGCTGCGGGCTGAACACTTTGCCGCCATTCGCGCCCGCGTGGACCGCGTCGAGTGGCGCGTCCAGGCCTTGGAAGATACGCTGGCCGGACTGCCGCCGCGGAGCGTGGATGGCTTCAACCTCTCGGACATTTTCGAGTACATGTCGCCGGACCATCAGGAGCAGGTGCTGCGCGCCATCGTGCGCGTCGCGCGGCCCGGCGCGCGGCTGGCCTACTGGAACATGCTGGTGCCGCGCGCGCGGCCGGACAGCATGGCGCACCTGCTGCGCCCGCGACCGGACCTGGCCGAGTCGCTCTGGCGGCGCGATCAGGCGTGGTTCTATAGCCGCTTCATCGTCGAGGAAGTGGTCGCCTCATGAATCCGTGGCTGGCCATCCTGCTCGTGTTGGGCGCGCTCGCGGCCCTGCTGGGCGGGCTGGCCGTGCTCGGCCGGCGCGGACGCATTTCGCCGGAGGCCAGCCGCAAGACCGTACACGTGGTGCTCGGTTGCATCACGCTTTCGTTCCCCTGGCTGTTCACGCGGCTCTGGCCGGTCTGGGTGCTCGCCGCCCTCGCGGTCGGCACCCTCGCCGCGCTGCGCTGGCTGCGGCCGGTCGCGTCCGCGGACCGCCGTGTACTGCTCGGCGTGACGCGCGAATCCTATGGCGAACTGTGTTTTCCTCTCGCCGTCGCGCTGGTCTTCACCTGCAGTCGCGCCCACCCGGCGCACTATCTGTTGGCCGTGGCGGCACTGACCTTCGCCGATGCCGCCGGCGCGCTCATCGGCGGACGTTTCGGCCGCTTGCGCTTCACGACGGACGAGGGCCTCAAGACGGTGGAGGGTTCGTTGGCGATCTGGCTGATCACCAGCCTGCTCACCTTCTGCATCCTGCTGGTGGCCGATGACGCCGATATCGGCCGCGCCGCGTTGGTCGCCGCGCTGATCGGGGTCCTGACGGCGTTGTTGGAGGCGATTGCGCTGAAGGGCTTCGATAATCTTTTTCTGCCGCTGCTGGTCTGGTCGCTGGTGACGAAATATGCCGAGCTGACCGCGCCGCAATTGGGCGTGCGGCTGGCGGCGCTCTTGCTGATCGTGGCGGGCGCGGTGATCTGGCGCAACGGCACGCGGTTGAACCATGCCGGCATGTTGGGAGCGGCGCTGCTGATTTATCTCTGCGCAGTGCTGGGCGACTGGCGTTGGGTCCTGCATCCGCTGGTCGCCGCCGCCTGTTATCTCTGGCTCTGCCGCCACGATCAGGACACGGTCAGTGTGCCACATACGCTGGCGGCGGCCTTCGCCGTCGCGGGGCCGGGTCTGTTCTGGTTGTTCATGCAACAAACCGGCGTCTGGCCGGCCAGCTTCGCATGTTTCGCGACGGCGTTTGCGGTGGAGATGGCCTTGATGACCTTCACCGAAACCTGGGATCCAGTGACGCCACCGCGGCACGCCCGCGCCTGGCTGCTCGCGGTGGCGACGGGCGCGGGCCTGGGCCTGCTCGCCGGCGCGGTGTGCTGGCTGGATGCACTCCAAGGGCTGCGCGCCGCGGGTGTGCTGCTGCTCGCCTGCGCCGCCGCCGTGACGATGTTTCATGCCTTGGAATGGAGCCGTGCCACCGCGCATCAACACGATGCGCGCTGGCTGCTGCAAGGCGGCCTGGGTATCGCCGCCTCGCTGCTGGGGGTCTGGATATGAACACACGCTGTTTCGCTCCCGCGGAGTGGAACGCGCTGGCCGGCCTGGCACAGGAACCGGCGCTGCCGCCCTTCGAGGGCGCGCTGCTGGAGCGCCAGCACGCCGAGGCGCACGTCGTGGCGTTGCGCGGCGACCGGATCGCCGCACGCTGCTCGTGCTGGCGCCGCACCGCGCCGCCGTATCCGCCGGAACAACCCGGCGTCATCGGCCACTTCGCCGCGACCGACGAGGCGTCGGCCTTGGCCGTGTTGGCGGGCGCGCAGGATTTTCTGCGGCGTTCCGGTTGTTCGCTGGCCATCGGCCCGATGGACGGCAATACGTGGCGGCGCTACCGCTGGATCACGGAGCGCGGCGCCGAGCAGCCGTTCTTCATGGAGCCGGATAATCCGCCGGACTATCCCGTGTGGTGGGAGCGCGCCGGCTTCGTGCCGCTGGCCCACTACCAGTCGGCGCTGGTCACCGGACTCACCGGCGCTGACGAGCGGCTGGAGCGCGTCCGCGCGCGCCTGGCGGCGGCAGGCGTCGTCATCCGGCCGGTGGAATTGGCGGCGCTCGAACGCGACCTGCGGCACATCCACGCGGTCTCGCTGAACAGCTTCGCCCACAACTTCCTCTACACGCCGTTGTCCGAGGCCGACTTCCTCGCGCAGTATCTGCCCTACCGCGATCAACTCCGCCCGGAGTTCATCCTGCTGGCGATGCGGGGCGCAACCAGTGTCGGCTTCGTTTTCTGTATCCCGGATTTCCTGCGGCCGAAGGCGGGGCAGCCGCTGGATACGCTGATCCTCAAGACGCTCGCCATCCTGCCCGGCCGCGACTACGCGGGGCTGGGCAACCTGCTGGTCGAACACGTCCATCAGGCGGCGCACGCGGCCGGCCTGACGCGCGTCATCCACGCGCTCTCGGCGGCGCACAACTCGGTCATCAACATCACCGCGCGTTACGGCAGCGTCATGCGACGCTATGCGCTCTACGCGCGCCGGCTGGACGCATGAACGCCAACCTGGCAGAGCATCTGTTGCGCGTCGCGCGCGAGCGGCCAGACCAGCCGGCGCTGGTGGACTGCCACGGCGGGCGCGAACGCGTCTGGACGTTTGCCCGGCTGGCGGCCGACACGGCGCGCGCGGCGGTCGCCCTGCGCGACGCCGGGCTGCGGCCGGGCGATGGCCTGTTGCTCTGGCAGCCGATGTCCGCGGAACTTTATATCCTGCTCATCGGCGCGTGGCGCGCCGGGCTGGTCGCGCTCTTCATGGATCCCGGCCAGCATCGCCGTCACAAGGCGGCCGGCGCGCGGCTCTGGCCGCCGCGCGCGCTGGCCGGACCGTGGCAAGCCCATCTGCTCTCGTGGACCGTGCCCGGTCTGCGCCACCGGTTGCGGCGCTTCATCACGGCCGGCTGGTTTCCCGGCGCGCAACGATTGGCGCTGAAGGCGACCGAGCCACCCGCGGCGCCGTTGGTCGAATGCAGCGACGAGACTCCGGCCTTGGTGACGTGTACCAGCGGCAGCACGGGCGAGCCCAAGGCGATCGTGCGCACGCATGGTTTCCTGCGCCGCCAGCATCGGGTGCTGGAGCGCGAGCTGGACCTGCGGCCCGGTCAGATTGATCTGGCCGGGATGCCGATCTTCGTGCTGGCGAATCTCGGTTCCGCGGTCACCTCGCTCATCCCCGCCGGCCACATCGCGCGGCCCGGCGCGATCGCGCCGGCGCCGGTGCTGGCGCAGATGCAACGCTGGCGGCCTGACCGCGCCATCGCCGCGCCTGCCTTCTGGGAGCGCCTGCTATCGGCCGGCCCCGCGCCGGAACTGGCTGCGTTGAAAAATATTTTCACTGGCGGCGGCCCGGTCCATGGCGACCTGATGCAGCGCCTGCAGCAAGCTGCACCGCAGGCGCACGTCACCGCCGTCTATGGTTCGACCGAGGCCGAGCCGATGGCACATCTCACGGCCGCGGAGTGGGACACCATGCGGGACTTCGCCGACCGTCTGCTGCCTGCGGGTGCCGTCGTGGAGGGCATGGATGTGCGCGTGATCCCCGACCGTTGGGGGCAGCCGCTGCCGGCGCGGTCGCCGCAGGAATTCGAGGCGCAGCGCTTGCCGCCCGGCCAGCTCGGCGAGATGGTCGTCGCCGGTCCGCTGGTCATCCCCGGCTATCTGCACGGGCGTGGTGACGCCGAGACCAAATTCCGCGTCGGGTCAACCCTCTGGCATCGCACGGGCGACGCCGGTTGCTTCGATGCCGCGGGCCGTCTGTGGCTGGCGGGCCGCTGCGCGGCGAAGGTTCAGCTTGGCCAGCGCGTCGTTTATCCGCTGGAAGCGGAACTGTGCGTGCGCCGGGTGCGCGGCCTGCGCCGCTGCGCCTTGGTGCAGTGCGGCGCGCAGGTGATCCTCGCGGTGGAAACCGACTCTGCGGAAAGCCTCACGGCCGTGCAGCAGCAACTGACGGCGCAATATTTCGCCGGCGTACAGGTGCGCCGTCTTGCGCAGTTGCCGATGGATCGCCGCCACAACTCCAAAATTGATCTCGGCGCCTTGCGCGCGCTGCTGGCCAAGCACCCCATTTGAAGGGCATGACCGCCCACATCGCACCCGCTGCCTGACCGAATCGCACACTTGTACAAGTGTGCGATTGCGGCAACAGCACTTTTCCCTGCGCTGCTACTCGTGTGGAGGGCCACGCTCCGTCGTGGCCGCTCCCACCATCTTCTATCTGCTATCTTCCATCCGCTATTTGCTATTTCACAGCGAAGCGACGCGTTGTGGCGGATAGCGCTGGGCGAGTTGCTTGAGCGCCTGGCGTTGCTGCTCGGCGCGGACGAGCTCGGCGAGCATCGCGTCGTGGAGGTTGGTGACGCGCTCGACATAGTCGCGGGTCGAGGCGGGTGCTTTCTTCAGATCAAAATTTTTTTGCGTGAGCAGCGTCGGCCCGGCGTTATAGGCGGCGATCAAGAGCGAACGCTCATCGGCCTGCCACGCGGCGCGGTGCTGTCCGAGCTGCGTTTGCAACTGCGCGAGGTAGGCGCTGCCGACGCGGCGGTTGAGCACGCCATCGAACGCCTTCGCGAACGGCAGCGGCCGGCCGAACACTTTGCGCGAGACCTCCCGCCACGTCGCCAGCCGGATTTGCATCAGGCCGCGTTCACCGAGGCTGCCGACGCGGTCGGCCCGGCCCTGCGACTCGAGCAGGATGATCGCGTCCACCAGTTTCTCGCCGGCGGCGCGGGCGCTGATCTGCGGAGTGATCGCGTTGGTTGACTGTGCTGACACCACGAGCGGCAGGCACACTACTCCCAGGGCAATAACCAATCCAAGTAACAGCTTCATGTGAACTTCCTGTACAAAGGCCGGCGCCATGCCGGCGAAAAATGCGACAAACTTGAATCTGCCAGAACGTCTTGTGGACGAAAAGGAGCGGCGAAAATACAGGGTTTCCCGCAGTTTGCAACCGCATATTTTGGAGTTGCAGGGTGCGATTCCCAAGGCTTGGAAATGGTGAGGACCGGTTTTTCCAAGGCTTGGAAAAAACAACGGAAATATTTCCAAGCCTTGGAACCCACGCCGCGCCGGTCAGTAGGTCGCGCCGCTATAGGAGGTCTCGCGATGCAGGGTCACGCGACGCAGGGCCGGGAGTTGGGCGCGCAAGGCTTGTTCGGCGCGGGTCTCGAGGTCGCGTTGTTCCAGGGCTGGTAGATTTAGTTTCAACATCAAGTCCACGGAAAGGTCGGGGCCGTCGGGCGTATCGTCGAGGCGCAGGTCGTGGAATTCCTCGAGACGATTTTCGATGGCGCAGAAATCACGCAGAATCTTTTCGGCGGCGGCAAAAGCGGGATGCGAGCGGTCCACGGGGTCCACATGGATGATGACCTTGCTGTCGGGGATTTCCGTCTCGATCTGACGCTCGACGCGCTCGGCGAGGTCGTGCACGTCGCGCGCGGTGCGGGCGGCGTCCACTTCGATGTGTAGCGAGACCATGTGCTGGTCGCCATAGGTGCTGACGACGATTTCGTGCGCGCCTTGCACGCCGGTTTGTGCAAGGGCGACCGTACGGATGCGGCCGAGCAAGGCGGGATCGGGCGCCTCGCCGAGCAACACGTTGATCGAGCGCTTCAGATAGCGTGCGCCGGTGAAGAAGATGAAGCCGGCCACGCCAAGGCCGGCCCAGCCGTCGAGTGCGGGCAGGCCCAGCCGCGCGCCGAGCAGTCCGAGGAAGACGAGTGCGGTGGAGAGGATGTCGAAGATGTGGTTCCACGCATCGGCGGCGAGTGTCTCGGAGCGGGTGGCGCGGGCGAGCGCGCGGGTGATCAGCGCCAGCCAGGTTTTGGCGAGCAGCGTCAGGAAGAGCACGGCCAACAGCAGCGGGCTGATGGCGAGCGGACAGGGATACAGAAGACGCTGGAGGCCGGCGCGGCCGACCCCGAAGCCGACCGCCAGCAGGGCCAGGGAGAGGATCAGGGTGGCGATATGCTCGATGCGGCCGTGTCCGAAAGGATGGCCCCGGTCGCGCGGGCGGCGCGACCAGGCAAAGCTCAAGGCGATGACGCTGCTGCTGACAATGTCGGCCGCGTTGTTGACCGCATCGGCAAGCAAGGCGATGGAGCCGGAAAGCCAGGCCAGCACGGCTTTGGTCAACGCCAGCAGGCTGCTCAAGCCGACGCTGAACCAGCCTTGGAACATGCCGAGCCGTTTGCGCGCTTCCGGCTGGGCATAGTTCGGCGTACCCGCCAGCCGGCGCGCCAAGGCGTCGAGGCCCCACAGGAACGGCGGCTTGGCTGGTTGACTTTCCGGCATGCCGCGGCACTGTAGCCGCTCTGGCGGCGGCGTGCCAGCCGGAATCGCGCCTGCGCTTGCCGCGCCCACAGGATTCACCTATCCTGCCGCCCGATGAAGTTGAGCGTCATCATCCCGGTCTTCAATGAGCAATACACCTTGGGCGAGGTCGTGGCCGCAGTGCGCGGCGTGGTCTGGCCGGTTGGTGTCGAGTGTGAACTTATCATCGTGGACGATGCCTCGACGGATGGCACCGACGCCGTCATCCGCGCACTGGTGGCACAACAGCCGGAACTGATCGCACTGCGTCAGCCGCGGAACCAGGGCAAGGGCGCCGCGCTCCGCGCCGGCCTCGAGCGTGCAACCGGCGACGTCATCGTTTTTCAGGATGCGGATCTGGAATATGCGCCCGCGGAACTGCCGCGGTTGCTGGCCCCGATTCTCGCGGGCGAGGCCGATGTGGTTTATGGCTCGCGCTTCCTGACCAGTGAACGGCGGCGTGTGCTTTACTATTGGCACAGCCTTGGTAACCGCCTGCTGACGTTGCTCTCCAATATGCTTACCGACCTGAACCTGACGGATATGGAGACCTGCTACAAGATGGCGCGCGCCGATCTGCTCAAGTCCCTGCCGTTGCGGTGTGACCGGTTCGGCATCGAGCCGGAGTTGACGGCCAAGTTCGCCAAGCGCGGCGCGCGTATCTATGAAGTGCCGATTTCCTACCGCGGGCGCACCTACCGCGAGGGCAAGAAGATCACGTGGCGTGATGGTTGCAAGGCGCTTGGTGTCATGCTCTGGTTCAAGCTCGTGGATGATCTCTATGACGAGCGCTACGGCCACGCGATCCTGCACAGCCTCTCCCAGACACACCGCTTCAACCGCTGGATGGCCGACGCCATCCGCCCGTGGCTGGGTGACCGCGTGCTGGAAATTGGCGCGGGCATGGGCAACCTGACCGAGCAGTTGCTGCCGCGCGCCGCGTACACGGTCAGCGACCTAGATCCGCTGCATCTGCACTACCTGACAAACCGCTACGCCGCCCACCGAGCCGTGACCGTCAGAAAAGTGGACGTGGCCGACGCCACGCATGCCCAGGGCCTGGAAAACAGCTTCGACTCGGTCGTCTGCCTGAACGTGCTTGAGCACGTCGAGCGTGACGATGCGGGGATGAAAAATATTTTCAACGCGCTCGTGCCTGGCGGCGCCGCGCTGATCCTTGTCCCGCGCAGCATGAACCTTTACGGTTCGCTGGATACCGTGCTCGGACATGTGCGCCGGTACACCGCGGCCGAACTGGATCAAAAGTTGAAGGCCGCGGGTTTCACTGTGGAAAAAATCTTCACGTTCAACCGCCTTGGGGTGCCCGGCTGGTGGCTCAACGGCCGCATCCTCAAGCGGAACCACTTTGGCAAGTTACAGTTGAAGTTCTACGACGCCTTTGTCTGGCTCTGGCGGTTGCTGGAACACGTCCTGCCGTGGCCCGGCCTCTCCCTGATCGCCGTCGCCCGCAAGCCGGCGGTCTCGCCGGCCTGATGTCGCAAGGAACCCTATGTTTTTCGTCATGCTGGCGTGGGTTGCTCAGATTCTGCTGTTATGCGGGATCGGCTGGCTGGTCTATGCGCAACTCTTCCGTCTCAAGGCCGGTGCAGGCTGGTGCCCTCACGATTTCTTCCGCTCCTTCTGGACCGGCTTTGGTGTTCTGATGGCGGTGGCGCAGGTTTACTCGCTCTGTTTTCCGCTCAAGGGGGCCTTTCTGGCTGTGGCGGCCAGCGTGTCCGCGGTCGGACTTTGGCTGCAGGCCCGTGCGTGGTGTGCGCGGTCGGGGCATAAACTTGCTGTTGCCAGGGGGCGTCTGGTCCTGTTTGGGCTGCTACTGGTTCTCTGCGCCTTGCGTCTGGCGGCGGGCTTGGGCTTGCAGGAGTGGAGTGGCGCCTATGACTCGGACCTCTATCACTTTGGCATCGTCCGCTGGGCCAAGGAATTTCCGGCGGTGCCTGGACTCGCCAACCTGCACGCGCCGCTGGGCCTCAACTCCACCTATCTGCTCTATGCGGCCATCGTGGATCATGGTCTGTGGTATCGCGAGGCCGCGTGGGTGGTCCCGGGGGTGTTCGTTGTGATGTTCATGGCCCAGTTGCTGTGGACGCTGCTGTGCGATGCTGCCGCCGCCTGGCGAACAAAAGTTTTCAGCCTGCTGCTCCTCGCTTTCGCCGCGCTGCTGGTTTTCGACACATTACCCAGCCTCTACTATGACCGGCCGGCCATTATTTTCCTGTGTGTTGCCCTGCTGGAACTGGTGCGACTGGCGCCAGTCACGGTGTCCAAACCGGAGGCGTTGTCGGGCCTGTTCGTCATGCTGCTGGCCGTCGCGGCGAGTGTCAGCATCAAGCCGATCGGCCTGCTGGCGGCGGCAGGGCTGGGAGCGCTGGCGCTGGTGTACACGTGGCGCTTGCCGCACCGCGCCGCAGGGGTACGGCTCTTTCTGTTCCCGGTGTTGCTCGCCGTCGGGATGCTCGCGCGCAACGCGATGCTCTCCGGTTGGCTGCTTTACCCCGCGCCACAAGGGCGTCTGCCCGTGTCATGGGCCATGCCGGAAACATGGGACTCCTCGGCGCCGTCCGCAGCCATGCATGCGGTTACTGATGGCTATCGGACGTTCCGTGCTTGGGCTCGCCAGCCCGGCCCCGACTACCGCCAGGTGCTGACCGGTGGCCCATGGGAGTGGTTGCCGGGGTGGTGGCACCGCCATCAGCACGCCATTGAACTAAAGCTGTTGGGGGGCGGATTTTTGTTCCTGCTGCTGGCCCTGTGGCCCGGCCGGCGACGCGAACCGCCGGGCTGGCTGCCCTATGCCTCGCTGCTGTGCGGGGTTCTACTGGTGTTCTGGTTCTTCACCGCGCCCGACCTGCGCTTCGGCGAAGGTTTTTTCTGGCTCTGGTTCGCCGTCACGGGCGCCTGGTGGCTGACGCGTCTGGGTTCGTCTCCTCTCGCGTTGACGGCCGGAGGGCTGTTGGTGCTGGCGGCGCTGCTGCTGACGCATCCACGCTGGCTGTGGCCGGAGAAAACCGGTTGGTGGAAAATCGGCCATGCGTTGGAAGCCCGCTATCACTCCGTCATCATCAACAACGGCCAGCAACCACCGCTACAAGTTTTTGTACCAGACAACGACGACCGGATGGGCGACGCCCCGCTGCCGCACACGCCCTATCCGATGGATGCGCTCTGTTGGCGGGTACCGGGCCATCTGCGTTACGGCTTCTATATCTCCCAACCCGCTGGCAAGCCCTGATTCCGCGCAACCTTCTTCCAAGGATTGGAAAGGTGAAGAGACGATTTTCCCAAGCCTTGGAAGCCGGTAATCAGGCCGCGAAGGTTGCGACCAGGGCCGCGAAGTTCGCACAGTGCCGGTCGGGTTGCTCCGCGCCGGTCTCGCCGAGGCCGTAGGCGACGAAGACGCTGCGGACGCCGGCGCGGCGCGCGGCCTCGAGGTCGGTGTGATGGTCGCCGATCATCCACGTCTCCGCCGGCGTGGCGCCGGCGCGGCGCATGGCCTCGCACAACGGCGCGGGGTCGGGCTTGAGCGCCGTGGTGTCGCCATCGCCGAGGATGCAGCAGAAGAGGTCCGCGACGCCGAGCCGCGCGAGCAGTGCGCGGCAAAAATCGGCGGGCTTGTTGCTGATGACGGCGAGCTGCCAGCCGGCGGCGCGCAGTCGGCGCAGGCCCTCCGCGACGCCGGGGAAGAGCGCGGTGGTGTCGTGCATGTGGTGCGCGTAGTAGCCGCGGTACTTGGCGAGCGCGGTCCCGAAGTCGGTCGGATGGCCTTGCAGGGCGCGCTCGACGAGTTTGCGGACGCCATCGCCGACGTAACGGCGGACGGTGCTGGCGGGGAGCGGCGTGAGGTGAAAATCGCCGCGCAGCCGGTTGACGGCGGTGGTGAGGTCGCCGACGGAATCAATCAGCGTGCCGTCGAGGTCAAAGATGAGCAGCCGGCCACGGGGCGGCACGACGGGAGCGGAGGTTTTCACGGCGGTTCAGAACGGATCGGGACCGCCCGGCGCGTCCTCGGCGGGCGGCGGCGGTGGAGCGGAGGGCGGTCGCTCGCCACCGGCGGCGCCATTGCCCTCGCGGCGCGGGCCGCTCAAGAACTGGATACGGTCGGCGCGGACGCGGAGCTTGCTGCGCTTCTCGCCTTCCTTGCTTTCCCACTGGTCGAGCTGCAGCCGGCCCTCGATGAGGACGGGCGAGCCCTTGTGCAGATATTGCTGGCAGACCTCGGCCTGCCGGCCCCAGGCCACGACATCCACATAGGTGACGATCTCCTGCATCTCGCCGTTTTTGTTTTTGTACTTCTCGTTGATCGCCATGCCGAGATCGGCGACGGTCGCGCCGCCGGGCGTATTGCGCACCTGCGGATCGCGCGTGAGGTTGCCGACGAGGATGACGTAGTTGAGGGATGCCATGGTTACTCTCCTGATGATGTGCTGTGCATATCGTGCGCGGCTTATAGCCTAGTTCCGGGGGTGAGGAAAGATAAAACGCGTTCAATAGCGGAAGCTGCTGCGGCCGATGAATTCGCGCAACAGCGAGGTCGGCGGGATGAGCGCATCGCTGATGCCGAGGAAGCAGCCGAGAAACTCCTGCAGGCGGCGCGCCTCGGCGTATTCGGGATGCGTCGGCTTCACGCCGGCGAGCAGCGGCTCCACGAGGAGCTTGAGCACGGCCAGCTCATAGTCGAGCGCCGAGTTGAACGCGGCATCCACCGCGGCCTGGAAGGGGAAAATCCAGCGGCGCTCGCCGCGCTGCACGTTGGGCCACATCTGGAGCGTCTCCAGCGCGTTGTGGCCGCGGAACTGGTGGTCGCGCACCAGCCGCCGCACCAGCCGGTTGTCGGTGGTCGAGATGCGCGTGTTGCAGTCGAGGTTGAGCTGCGTCAGCGCGCTGACGTAGATGCGGAACTTGTGCTCCAGCGGGATCGCCGCCGTCAGTTGCGGGTTGAGCGCGTGCGTGCCCTCGATGACAACGAGCTGGCCCTCCTCCAGCTTCAGGCGCTCGCCGCGAAACTCGCGCTTGCCGGCCTCGAAGTTGAAGCGCGGCGGCTCGATCTCCTCGCCGCGGTCGAGCTTGCCGAGGTTCGCCTGCAGCAGCGGCAGATCAATCGCGCCGAGATGCTCGAAGTCGAACTGGCCGTCGGCGTCGCGCGGCGTGTGCTCGCGGTCCACGAAGTAGTCATCGGTCGAGAGCGTCACCGGCCGCAGGCCGTTGACCTGCAACTGCACGGTCAGGCGCTTGGCGAACGTGGTCTTGCCGGAGGAGGAAGGGCCCGCGATCAGCACCCAGCGCGTCTGGTCACGCCGCGCGGTGATCTGGTCGGCGAGTTGCGCGAGCTTCTTCTCGTGCAGCGCCTCGGTGATCTTGATGAAGTCGCGGATGCCGTCGTTGACGATCAGCTCGTTGAGCTTGCCGACCGTGCTGACGCCGAGGATGCGGCCCCACTTCTTGTGTTCCTGAAAAATCTGGAACAGGTGCGGCCGGCGCCGGAAGGGCGCGGTCTGCTGGGGCTTGCGCCGGTCGGGGAACTGGATGACGAAGCCGGGCGGGTAGGGGACCAGCTTGAAGGCGCCCAGTCCGCCGGTGTGCTCGACCACGACGCCGTGCGCGAGGTCGCTGAAGCCGTCGCACCAGTTGATGACCACCTTGTGCGGGTTGCGGAAATCGAGCAGGTGATATTTGTCCAGTTGCCGCTCATGCTCGAACTGCGCCAGTGCCGCGGTGTAGGCCAGCTTGCGGCGTTCGATCGGCAGGTCGGCGTCCACGAGTTCGCGCATCCGGCGCTCGATGGCGTGGATCTGGCCGGGCTTGATGCCGTTGTGTTCGCCGAGCGCGAAGTTGCAGAAGTAGCCGGTCGCCAGCGAATGCTCGATGGTGAAGCACGCCTCCGGGAACACCTCGCGCACGGCCTTCGCCAGCAGGAAGCAGAGCGAGCGCACGTACATCCGCCAGCCGTGTTCATCGGCCGCGGTCAAAAAGCGCACCGCGCAGTCGGCGTCGAGCGGATAGGAGAGCGAGTAGATGTCGTTGTTCACCATCGCGCCGAGCACCTCCAGCCCGTTGGCCGCCGTCGGGCTGTCGAGCAGGTCGCCGACGATGACCGGCGGCCGCCGCTCCAGCACGCGGCCGTCCTCCAGCGTGATGCGGATGCGCTGACTCGTCTCCGTTTTCGGCATGGTGTCCTCGCTAACGTTCCTAAACTTGGAAGATACTATAGCGGTGTTATCCCAACCTTGAAAGCATGGAGAGGGGGAAACCAGTCTTGACTTTGCGCGGGGCGGCGACAAAGCTCCGCGCAACTTGTCCAACGAAAGGAACCACACATGAGCGGGACGGTAAGTTATTCGCGGCGGGATTTCATGGCCTTGGGCACGGGCGCGGCGTTGAGCGCAGCGCTGGTGGGCCAGGCGCAGACGGCGGCGCCGGCCGCGGCGCCGGTCATCACGCGCAAAATCAAGCTCGGCCTGATCGGCTGCGGTGGACGCGGCACGTGGATTGCAGCGCTGTTCAAGAAACACGGCGGCTACGACATCGCCGGCGTCGCGGATTATTTCCAGAGCCAGGCCGACCGCGCGGGCGAGAAGCTCGGCGTCGCGGCCGACAAACGCTTCAGCGGCCTCTCCGCTTACAAGCGCCTGATCGAGAGCGGCGTCGAGGCCATCGCGATTGAGTCACCGCCCTATTTCCACCCGGAACAGGCGGCGGCGGGCGTCGCGGCGGGCAAGCACGTCTACTGCGCCAAGCCGGTCGCGGTGGATGTCCCCGGCTGCCAGAGCATCGCCGCCAGCGGCAAGCAGGCGACCGGGAAGAAGCTCTGCTTCCTCGTGGATTTCCAGTCGCGCTCCACCGACCTCTATATCGAGGCGCTCCAGCGCGTCCACAACGGCGCGATCGGCAACATCGCGTTTGGCGAGAGCACCTATCATGCGGAGTGCCCGTTCACGCGCTACTTCGACGAACTGGGCAAAAAACCCAACGATCCCGAAATGCGCCTGCGCGCGTGGGGCCTCGACCGCGCGCTCTCCGGCGACATCATCACCGAGCAAAACATCCACACGCTCGACGTGATGAACTGGGTCATGACCAAGCCGCCGCTCGTCGCCACCGGCACCGGCGGCATCAACGCGCGGCCGAAGACCGTCGGCACGTGCTTCGATCACTTCTCCGGCCACTTCGACTACGGCGACGGCCTGGGCTTCACCTTCAGCTCGCGCCAGATCGAAGGCCACGGCACCATCCCTGCCGGCATCCGCGTCCGCGCGTTCGGCAACAAGGGCGTGCTCGAAACCGAATACGGCGGCACGATCATGATTCGCGGCGCGGAGTTCTTCAAGGGCGGCAAGACCTCCGGCATCTACCAGGCCGGCGCCGAGGTCAACATCGCCGCGTTCTACCGCGACATCATCGCCGGCAACGCCACGAACGTCACGGTCGAGCCGAGCGTGCAGAGCAACCTGATCACGATCCTCGGCCGCACCGCCGCCTACACCGGCGCGCCCGTCACGTGGGCCAAGCTCATCGCCAGCACCGACCGCCTCGAAGCCGACCTCAAGGGCCTGAAGGACTGACGAACATCGAACACCGAATATCCAACATCGAACATCGCAGTGCCTGTGGAGCGTTGGATAGGTGGGTTCCAAGGCTTGGAAAAATCCGCGCGGAAATTTCCAGGCCTTGGAAAATTTGGGGTGAGATTTTCCAAGCCTTGGAAAAATGAACGGATCCGGTTTCCAATCCCTGGAAAAGCTGCCGCTCGGCCAGCCGCTGGTGGAACTGGAGGAAGTGACCTCGACCAACGACGTGCTCCGGCAGATGGCGGAGCAGGGCGCGGCGGAGGGCACGGCGGTGGTGGCGCAGCGGCAGACGCATGGGCGCGGGCGGCAGCACCGGCCGTGGCATTCGCCGCCGGGCCTGGGGCTCTATCTCTCGGTGTTGCTGCGCCCACCCTGGCCGGCCTCGGAGAGCGGCGCACTCGCCCTGCTCGCGGGCCTCGCGGTCGCCAGCGCGCTCCAGCAACTCGGCGTGCCGGCGGTGAAGCTGAAGTGGCCGAACGACGTGCTCGCCGGCGGCAAAAAAATCTGCGGCGTACTCGTCGAGCCGGTGTTGCAGAACGAGCGTATCGAGTTCGCCGTCGTCGGCCTCGGCGTCAACGTCCGGCATGGCGCGGAGGATTTTCTGCCGGAGTTGCGCGCGACGGCGACCTCGTGCCGGCTCGCGGGCGTGGATCTCGCGCTCGCGCCGGCGCGGGCCGCGGTGCTCGCCGCGCTCGACGCCGGCTACCAGCGCGCGTTGCGTGAAGGTCCCGCCTCGCTCTACGCGGCGTGGTCGGGGGCGGTTTCGTCTTGACCGGCTGGTTTTGAAATCTAGACTGCCTGCGGTTTTGGGAGGCGGTATGCCCGGCTTGGAAGGCAAACATCTGGCGGACTGCGAAATCCTCGCCCGTGTGGGGCAGGGCGGGATGGGCACGGTCTATAAGGCGCGGCAGACGGAACTCGACCGCTTCGTCGCCATCAAGGTGCTCGCCGCGCAGCTGGGCCACGACGCGGATTTTCTCACGCGCTTCAAACGCGAGGCCGCGGCGGCAGCGCAGCTCGTCCACCCGAACATCGTGCAGGTGTTCTACGCCGGCCATCAGGACGAGCAGCATTTCTTCGTCATGGAGTTCGTGGATGGCGAGAGCGTCCAGCAGAAGCTGCTGCGCGAACGCCGGCTGCCGCCGGTCGAGGCGCTGGCGATCTGCGCCGCCGTCGCGCAGGGCCTCGACTACGCGTGGCGCCGCAGCAAGCTGATTCACCGCGACATCAAGCCGGACAACATTTTTCTTTCCACGGCCGGCGAGGTGAAACTGGGCGACCTGGGGTTGGCGAAGTATGCCAGCGGCACGCACTCCAGCCTGACGATCACCGGCGCCTACATCGGCACGCCCTATTTCGTCAGCCCGGAGCAGGCGCGCGGCAGCAAGGAGATTGATTTCCGGGCCGACATCTACAGCCTCGGCTGCACGCTGTTCTACATGGTCAGCGGCAAATTGCCCTACGGGGGTGAAGGTGTGGATGCCCTGTCGCTGATGTATCAACACGTACACGAGCCGCCGCCGGACATCGCGCGCGTCTGGCCGGACTGTCCCGCGTCGCTCGCGCAGTTGATCGGGCGGATGATCCAGAAAAAACCGGAGGATCGGTTCCAGAGTTACGAGGAACTGCTCGCCGGTTTGCGCGCGACCCTCGCCGCGTTGCAGGGCGGCGGCGTGCCGCTGGTCACACTGCCCGGCACGGCGGCGCCCAAGCCGGATTCCGTCCCCGCAAGCGCACCAACCTTGCCGGGGGTGACGAGGATTGCGCCCGCGCCGGTGGCCGGACGTGCTCCCCGCAAGCTGTTCATCGTCGGCGCGCTGGTTGTGCTGGCGGCGGTGGCCGCCGCCGTGGCGCTGTGGCCGCCGGCGAAGCAGGCCGCCCCGCCGGTCCGCGCTGTGGACGCCGCATTCATCGCGGAGGTGGCGGCCGCGCCGGCCGAGCAGCAGGTCCGGCTCGTCGTGGCCAAGTTGAAGGAGCTCAATCCCGGTTATGACGGCAAGGAGAGCCACCAGCTTGAGGCGGGCCGCGTCACCGCGCTGACGTTGCCGGCGATCAGCATCCGCGACCTGACGCCCATCCGCGCGTTGCCCGCGCTGAAGGCGCTGGCGTGCCGCGAGGCGAGCGTGAAGGTGAGCGGCAAGCAGCCCAAGGGCATCCTCACCGACCTCGCGCCGCTAAAGGGCCTGGCCTTGGAGCAACTCGACTGCGGCCAGACCGAGGTCGCCGACCTCGCGCCGCTGGCCGGCCTGCCGCTGAAGCAACTGCTGCTCGATGGCACGAAGGTCCGCGACCTGACGCCGCTCGCCGGCGCGCCGCTCGCAAGCCTGCGGTGCGACTACACCCCGCTGCGCGACCTGACGCCGCTGGCCGGCCTGCCGCTGCGCGCGCTCTACTGTGTGCCCGCCGTGGCCGTGGAGGAAAACAACCGCAAGGTGCTCACGGCGCTCACGACGCTGGAGAAAATCAACGCCGTGCCGGTCGCCGAATTTTGGAAGCAGGCGGACGCCGGCAAGGTCCCCGCCCGTGGCCGCGATGACGCGGCAGCCGACTGATTTTTCCAAGCCTCGGAAACCGCCGCGTGAAAATTTCCAAGGCTTGGAAATCCCACTGTCGTCGGGATTGAAAAAAAAGATGGCTTGAAGGATTATCCGCGCCGCCCATGACACCCAGCGCCGCCATGATCTTGTTGATTGATGTTGGCAACACCAGCACGACGCTTGGCCTGTGGGACGGCGTGCGCGTCGTGAAGACCGGCCGCGTCCCGACGGCCGAGCGTGACGCCAGGGTTGTCCTCGGCGCGGTGCGGCGCTGGCTCGGCCGCCGGAAAATGGCCGATGCGGTGTTGAGCACGGTGGTGCCGGCGGTGTGTCCGCTGTGGCGCAAGGTATGCGCCGCGCTCGGAGCACGCGCCCCGCTCGACGTGAATCATCGGCTGAAGCTGGGCGTGATGATTTCGTACCCGCGGCCGGCGAGCATCGGCGCGGACCGGCTGGCCAACGCGGCGGGTGCGGTCGCCCGTTATGGCGCGCCGGCGATCGTGGTGGACTTCGGCACGGCGACGACGTTCGACGTGATCAGCGCGCGGCGCGGCTACATCGGCGGCATCATCGCGCCGGGGCTGGCGCTGATGTTTGATTATCTTGCCGAGCGCACGGCGTTGCTGCCGCACCTGCATTTGCACGCGACGCGTGGCCGGGTGGGGCGGAGCACGGCGCAGGCGATGCAGCTCGGCGCGCGCTGGGGCTATCGCGGCCTGACGCGCGAGATTCTCGCCGAACTGAAACGCGGGCTGCGCGAGCAACCGGTGCGCCTGATCGCCACCGGCGGGCTCGCCGGCCGCATCACGCGCGGCGCCCGCCTCCGCCTGACGGTGGATTCGGACTTGACGTTGTTCGGTTTAGGCCGCATTTATGCGCTCAACCGCAGCGCATCAGAAGGAACGTGAACATGACGAAGACGACGAAAAAAGCGGTCGTGCCCGCGCATCAGGAAACTGGCGCCGGCGGCTGGCTGACGTACCGACCGGACTTGAAGGTGCTCGATTGCACCATCCGCGACGGCGGGCTGATCAACGATCACAAGTTCAGCGACGACTTTGTGCGCGCGGTCTATGACGCGGCGCTGGCGGCGGGGGTGGACTATTTCGAGTGCGGTTACAAAGGCTCCAAGCGGCTCTCCAAGCGCGACGAGTTCGGCCCGTGGAAATTCTGTGATGAGGCCGACCTGCGCCGCGTCTTTGGCGACGAGCCCGACCCGAAGATGAAACTCTCCGTGATGGCCGATGCCGAACGGACGGATTTCCACACCGACATCCTGCCCAAAAGCGACAGCGTGTTGAGCATGATTCGCGTCGCCTGCTACATCCACCAGATCCCGACCGCGGTGGAGATGATCAAGGACGCGCACGACAAGGGCTATGAGACCACCTGCAACATCATGGCGCTCTCGACCATCCAGGAGGCCGAACTGCGCGCCGCGCTCAAGGTGCTCGCGGCGACGCCGGTGGACTATGTCTATGTGGTGGACAGCTTCGGCTCGCTCTACTCCGAGCAGGTGCGGGATTATTACCGCGCGTTTGTCCATGGCCTCGGCGACGCCGGCAAGAAGATCGGCATCCACACGCACAACAACCAGCAGCTCGCGTTCTCCAACAGCATCGAGGCGATCATCCACGGCGTCACGCTGGTGGATGCGACCGTCTATGGCCTCGGCCGCGGCGCGGGCAACTGCCCGATGGAACTGCTGCTCGGCTTCCTGAAGAACCCGAAGTTCGACCAGCGTCCGCTGATCGAGTGCATCCAGCAGCACCTGCTCCCGCTCTCCAAGCAGATTGATTGGGGCTATAGCATCCCCTACATGATCTCCGGCCAGCTCAACCTCCACCCGCGCGACGCGATGGAATTGCGCGAAGGCCCCCGCAAGGAAGAGTTCCTCGCCTTCTACGACAAGATGATGGAATAAGCCGCGCCCGGTTGGCGCGGGAACCTCGGTGTAAAAAGCGGCGCCGGGATCGTGGCCTGGGCGCGCTCCGCGTCGCACACATCCCGCGCCAGCCCGACGGCTTTCTCTGTATGCTGGCATCCGCCAGCGCCACGCTGCTGACCTGCCCGCCGCGTTCCCAGCCCCCGCGCAAATCGGCCTTGTCAGCGTGGAGGCCGGGGCGTATAAGCCACATTGAATTGACCGACATTCTTCGATGTCTGGCCGATGAGGAGAAACCGACAAGCAGAGAGGGCAGTGATGAAAGCATGCGTGATAAAGATGATGGCAGTGGGGTGTGCGCTGACCGTAATGGCTCCGCAGAGTCTCTTCGCCTCCAAACAGGGCGCGGAGGCCGCGTTAAAATGGCTGGGCCAATGCATGAGCGACCAGCAGAAAAAGGAGTATGCCAACACTTTCACCTCGGTCTTGAAAGATGACAAGGTTCCCAAGACGGACAAAACGCGGGAGGCTTATAAGCGCGTGTTCCAGAAGCTGGATGAATGGAACCCCAAATTCTGGCCCTCCATGTGCGCGTTCATCTGCGACCTAGAGGTCGGCGAATTGGAAAAGGTCATGACCGACCAGCAGAAGGCCCAGTTCAACAAAGCCAAAGCCGACATCGAAAAGAACTGGAAGCCCGGCCAAAGCAAAGCGGCCCTGAAGCTCGAGGCCGGCAGCAAGCTGCTGGATATCGAGCAGCGGGTGAAACTGTTCTATAACCAAAACAAGTAAAGCAGGAGTTACCATGAGAAACCGGACTGCGAAATGGTTTATCGGTGCGACCGTCCTGGTCGCACTCGGGTTGGCGCCGGCAGCACAGGCGGTGGACCTCGGCTCGCTGACCAGCCTGCTGGGGCAACTGGGCACCGCGTCCAAGGCTTCGGGGGATGCCACGCTGGTCTCCCTGGCCAAGGATTTGGCGCCCAAGGCACAGGCCTTATACAAGGCGTTGGGCGGCAACTCGGCTGTTCAAGGCCAGCTCGTCAGCGCGCTTCAGGCGCTACTCGGCAACAAGAGCGTCAGCGCGCTCGGCGCGCTCACCAAGCTCTCGGAGGCCAAGTTGACGGATGCGCAAATGAAGTTGGCCAAGGATGTGGGTAATGTGGGCAGCGCCTATCTCGTCCAGAAGAATTTTGCGTCGCTGGAGGGCGCGCAGGGCGATGTGGCGCAGATCGTCAATGCGCTGCGCAAGGGCGACCCCACGACGGTGTTGCCCGCGTTACAAAACGTGGCGCAAAACGCCAAGATCACCCCGGCCCAGAAGGAACTGGCCGGCGCCCTCGTGGATCAATATGCGCCCGGCATGAAGAAAATCGGTAATGCGCTGAAGGAAGGCCTGAAGAGCCTGCCGGGCTTTGGCAAGTGAGTGTTCACAGAAAGCAGTGAGTCCAACGACGGAGGGAAGCACCATGAAGATAGTCAAAATCATCTGCTCGATATTGCTGCCGCCGGTCGCCGCCTTCCTGCAGGTGGGCGCGACGACCCACCTCTGGATCAATATCGTCCTGACGATCCTGGGCGGCATCCCCGGCATCATCCACGCTCTGTGGCTGGTGCTGACGGATAAGAAATCCTGATCACGAGCAGATGCTGAAGGGCCGCAAGAGCAGCCGCTGAACGCGCACCACGGGCCTACCCGTAAGCCCGCCCTCCAGATGAAGCAACTGCTGCGGTGAAGTGTGGCCATGTTCAAGACGGCCACGCCGAGACTTGGCCTTCCAGTTATACCTCCGCCCCGCGCGTGGAGGGCGCGGCGTTGCCGCGCCGGGAACCACCACGACGTTTTTCACGGTCCCTGGCTGCCGACCCACGGCAATTCAGCGCTTGACTCGTTGCCGCGCGCCGCGAAAATGCGCGCGTTTTACGTGGCCCTGACCGGGCCGTCTGCGGCACGACGCCGCGGGCCGCGCCAGGGTGCTGTACACCAAGAGGAGCAACCGATGCAGATGAACATGAGCGGAATGTCGCGCCGCGAGGCGCTGGGCGCGCTGGGCCTGCTGGCGCTGTCGAGCCGGCTGGCGTGGGCGCAGGAAGCGAAGGGCGGGATCGCGCTGCAGCTCTACACCGTGCGCGACGCCGCGAAGAAGGACCTCGAAGGCACGTTGAAGAAGGCCGCCGACATGGGCTGGCGCTATGTGCAGTGGAGCGGCATGCCCAACCTGCCAGCCGACAAGATTCGCGCGGCGCTCGACGCGGCCGGTCTCAAGTGCATCGCGTGTCATACCAGCGTCGAGGCCTTCGAGAAGGATTTCGACAAGGAAGTCGCGTTCTGGAAGACCGTCGGCTGCAAGGATATCGGGCCCGGCGGCATGATGAAGGATTGCACCAAGGACCTCGCCGCGTGGCTCAAGGGCTGCCAGCGGCTCGACGAACTCGGCGCCAAGATGCGCGGCGCCGGCCTGCGCCTCATCTTCCACAACCACGGCATGGAGTTCGAGAAGTTCGCGGATGATCCGCGCACGAAGCACCAGATTCTGATGGACACCACCAAGCCGGGCAATCTCTACGCCGAGCTCGACATCGCTTGGGCGCACGCCGCCGGTGTGGATGTCCCCGCCTATCTGCGCGGCGCACTCAAGGGCCGCGTCAAGTGCGTCCACGCCAAGGACGTCATCACCGAGGCCGCGCCCGCTCCCGCCAAGCCCGCCAAGGGCAAGGCCAAGGGCGGCGGCAAGAAGCACACGCTTGTGCCGCTCGGCCAGGGCCAGGTGCCGTGGAAGGATGTCATCCCGGCCTGCAAGGACGCGGGCGTCGAGTGGTACATCTACGAGCAGGACAACGGCAAGGGCGAAGTCTGGGATTACGTGAAGACCAGCTACGACTTCCTCTCGAAGCAGCCGATCTGACCTCTTGACCGCCTGAACGCGCGGCGTTTTCCAGGCCTTGGAAACGCCGCGCGTTTCTTTTCCGGACCCGGAAAAAACAGAGATCAGAGAGCAGCGGTCAGAGGTCAGTTTCCCTGGCCTTGAAAAAAAATCCGGTGAAACGCTCCAAGCCTTGGAAAAATTTCCGCGAGCTTTTCCAATGCTTGGAAATACCAAGGGCCCCGGTTTCCAATCCTTGGAAACAGTAGCGGCGAACCATGGTCGCCGTCGGCGGGCATAGCCCGCCGCTACAGCGGCGCGGCGACGCCGCGCCCTCCATTTATTTCTGTCCACGCTTGGCGCGGGCAAGTCCACCTTGACTTTCCGGGTTGTTCCGTGACAATGCCGCCGACTTTTTTGGCGGCGTCCCATGAGCGATGCAACACCAACCCAGGGCGGCCCGACGCGAGCCTACGACCTCGCGGCGTGGGTGCTCATGGGGCTGGCGCTGTACGGCGTCATCCACCTGCGCCTGATCGCGGTCCTGATGGCGGGGCTGCTGGTCTTCCAACTCGTCCACATGCTCTCCGGCGTCGTGCGCGTGCCGCGCATGAACCACCGCGGCGCGAAGCTGCTGATCGTGGCCGTACTGGCCGCGGTCGTGGTGACGATTGTCGCGCTGCTCGTGCTGGGCAGCGCCGCCTTCCTGCGCCATGGCCCCGACAACCTCGCCGGCATGTTGACGCAGATGGCCACCGTGCTCGATGAACTGCGCGACATGCTGCCACCGGCGTTCGCGGCTTCCCTGCCGGCCGACGCCGACAGCATCCGGCAACACATCTCCGAGTGGTTCCGTTCCCATGCGGCCGAAATCCGCACGGTGGGCGAGCACACCATCCGTGTCATCGTGCATATGCTGATCGGCCTGATCCTCGGCGCGATGGTGGCGCTGCACGAGGTCTCGCCGCGCGCGCGGCCCGCGCCGTTCCTGCAGGCGCTGACGCGGCGCACGGCGCGCCTGGCCGAGGCCTTCCGCCGCATCATCCTCGCGCAGGTGCCGATCTCCGCGATCAACACGGGCCTGACGGCGATCTACCTCGTCATCGTGCTGCCGTTGTTCGGCGTGGACCTGCCGTTCAAGAAGACGCTGATCGCCGTGACCTTCCTCGCCGGCCTGCTGCCGGTGATCGGCAACCTGATCTCCAACACGGCGATCTTCCTCGTGAGCCTGCGGGTGTCCTTCGCGGTCGCGGCCGTGTCGCTCGGCTACCTCATCCTCATCCACAAGCTGGAATATTTCCTGAACGCGAAGATCGTCGGCACGCGCATCAACGCCAAGGCGTGGGAACTGCTGATCGCCATGCTGGCGTTCGAGGCCGCCTTCGGGATCGGCGGGCTGATCATGGCGCCGCTGGTCTATGCCTATGTGAAGCACGAGCTGATGGAAGAAGGCGTGCTCTGATGCCGCGGCCGGCCGCGCTCGAGCATCTGGCCGCGCGCGATCTCAAGCTCGCCGCCCTTCTCGTCGGCCCGCCGTTCAAGGCCTATCGCCATCCCGACCTCTACCGCGACCTGCTCGAATCCATCGTCTCGCAGCAGCTCTCCATCAAGGCGGCGGCGACCATCTTCGGGCGTTTCCTCGCTCTGTTTCCCGGCCGCCAGCCCACGCCGCGCCGTGTGCTCGCCTTGAAGCTCACGCAGCTCCGCGCTGCCGGCCTCTCGCGGCAGAAGGCCGGCTACCTCCGCAACGTCGCCGCCTTCGCGTTGCGCCATGACGTGAGCCGCGCGGCGCTGCACCGTTTGAGCGATGACGAGGTCATCGCGCTGCTCACGCAGATCAAGGGCGTCGGCCGCTGGACCGCGGAGATGTTGCTGATGTTCCCGCTGGACCGGCACGATGTCTTGCCGCTGGACGACCTCGGCATCCAGCTTGCGATGAAGAAACTCTATGGCCTGCGCGGCCGCGGGCGCGGCCTCCACCGGCGCATGGTCGCGCTCGCCGAGGTGTGGCGGCCGCACCGCACGCTCGCCTGCAAGTACCTCTGGCGCTGGCGTTCCGGCCAGCGTTGATTCCAGCCGCTCTTCGTAGAAGTAGGGGCGGATTTCAGCCAGAAAACCATTGACAACATTGCCCTTCGAGGGCTATGTGTCCGCCGTTGTCCATCACGCCGGTCGGCGCGATGGGCATTTCCCTTTATGCAACTGACGGTCAAAGATGTCGCGAAGCTGCTGAATCTGTCCGAGAAGACCATTTACCGGATGATTCAACGCGGCGAGATTCCGGTCCACCGCATCGGCGAACAGTTCCGGTTCAACCGCACCGACCTGATGGAGTGGGCGACGACGAAACGTATGAACGTTTCGCCAGACATGTTCACCGAGCCAGACGAGGATGAGCAGGAACAGCACCGTGTTTCGGATGCGCTCGCCCGCGGCGGAATTTTTTACCGGCTCGATGGCAAGGACAAGGAAGGCGCGTTGCGCGCGCTCGTTCGCGTCGCCCATCTGCCGGGCGAGGTGGATCGCGATTTCCTGCTGAACCATCTGATCGCGCGCGAGGCGCTCGCCTCGACCGGCATCGGCGAGGGCATCGCGATCCCGCACGTCCGCAATCCGGTGATTGTGCCGGTGGATGCGCCGCTGATTGCGCTCGGCTTTCTGGAGCATTCGGTGGAATTCGCCGCGATTGATGGCAAGCCGGTCAATGTGCTGTTCCTGCTGTTCAGCCCGACCATCCGCCTGCATCTGCGCCAGCTCTCGCGTCTCGCCTACAAACTCGGCCAGCCCGCCGTGCAGGATGCGCTGAAGCGGCAGGCGCCACGCGAGGAAATTTTCGCGGCCATCCGCCGCATCGAGGATGAGCTTTATGCCCACGCTCATCCGGCGACTGGGGCGGGGATATGATCCTGCTGCTGCTCGCGCTGGCGTTATTGCTCGGCGGGGCGCTGTTCCCGCTGCTGCTCGTGCGCAATCCCAAGGCCGCAACCGCCGCTGGCGTCGCGCTCGCCGTCGCCGGCTCGCTCGCCGGGCTGGCCTCCGCCGTGCAAGGACTGCTCGGCGGCATTGAGCAAAAATTTCTGCTGCCGTGGACGCTGCCGCTCGGCGCGGTGCGGCTCGGCCTCGATCCGCTCTCCGCCTTTTTTCTCGTCCCGTTGTTCCTGCTCGGCGGCGTCTGCGCGCTCTACGGCCGCGGTTATCTTGGCCTCCGCCCGCGCGACGGCACGTCGTGGAGTTTCTACAACCTTCTGCTCGTCTCGATGGCCGTCGTCTTCACCGCGCGCGACGCCGTCCTCTTCGTCATGGCGTGGGAGCTGATGGCCGTCACCTCGTTCGCGCTCGTCATCCACGAGCGCGAGCGCGACAGCGTGCGGCATGCGGGCTGGCTCTATCTCGCCGCGTCGCATCTGGGCCTGGCCGCGCTGCTCGCCGTCTTCTTCGGCTTGAGCCACGCCGCCGGTGGCACGCTCGACCTCGCCGCCTTCCGCGATGTGGTCCCCGCCTCGGGCGCGCTCGGTGGCCTGCTGTTCCTGCTCGCCGTGCTCGGCTTTGGCGCGAAGGCCGGCTTCCTTACGCTGCACGGCTGGCTGCCCGAGGCGCATCCCGCCGCGCCGAGCCACGTCTCCGCGCTGATGTCCGGCGTGCTCATCAAGACCGGCCTCTACGGCCTGCTCCGCGTGCTCACCTTCTTCAGCGCGTGGCCCGCGTGGTGGGGCGGCGTGCTGCTCGCGCTCGGCCTCGCCGGCTGCCTGTTCGGTATCTTGCAGGCGCTGACGCAGCAGGACCTCAAGCGCTCGCTCGCGTTTTCCAGCGTCGAGAATATCGGCATCATCGCGCTCGGCCTCGGCCTCGGCATGCTCGGCGCCGCGTGGCAGTTGCCCGCCGTCGCCGCGCTCGGCTTCGCGGGCGCGCTGTTGCACGTACTGAACCACGCGCTGTGCAAGGGCCTGCTCTTCCTCGGCGCGGGCGCCGTGCTGCACGGCGCCGGTACGCTGCGCCTCGACCGCCTCGGCGGCCTGCTCAAGACGATGCCGCAGACCGGCGCGCTCTTCCTCTTCGCCGCCGCCGCGATCTGCGCGCTGCCGCCGCTCAACGGCTTCGCCAGCGAATTCCTGATCTACCTCGGCGCGTTCACCGGCGCGTGTCACGCCGAGGGCTGGGCCGGTGCGACCGGCCTGATCGTCATCGGCGGCCTTGCGCTGACCGGCGGCCTGACGCTCGCCGCGTTCGCGCGCCTGACCGGCCTGGCCTTCCTCGGCGAACGCCGCGCCGAACATCCGCCGCACGAAGCTTCCATGGCGATGCGCCTGCCGATGCTGCTGCTCGCGCTCGGCTGCGCGCTCGCCGGCCTGGGTGCGCCGTGGCTGATCCCGTGGCTCTTCCCGCGCCTGCTTGCCGGAACTTTTCCAGCGCTCAAGACGCTCGACGCCGCGCCGCTTGCCGGCGCCGCGCTCGGCCTGCGCTGGGTAGTGATCCTCGCCGCCGCGTTTGCGCTGCTCGTCTTGGTACTCGCGCTCCTCCGCCGCGCGCGCGTCCGCGCTGGCGGCGTGGCCGCCGCGGGTACGTGGGACTGCGGCTACGTCGCGCCCACCGCGCGGATGCAGTACACCGCGTCATCGTTCTCCGGCCCGCTCGCGCAACTGTTCCAGCCGTTCCTGCGCGCGCGCGCCGAGGGGAAACTTCCCGCCGGCCTGTTCCCCGCGCCCGTCCAGCAAAGCACGAAGTTGCGCGACGTCGCCACCGACTACGTCGCCGTCCCGCTCTTCCGCGCCATCGCCTGGCTCGCGCAGCAGGTCCGCTGGCTCCAGCACGGCCGCGTCCAGCTCTACGTGCTCTACATCGCCGTCACCCTGCTCGCGCTGCTGCTCTGGAAATTATGACGACTCTTTCCCCATGCGGTGGTGAGTTTTTAACGCAAAGGCGCGAAGGCCGGACGGAAGGCGCAAAGCTGTCTCCGCTCTTTGCGTCTTGTGCCTTCTCTT
Source organism: uncultured Lentisphaerota bacterium (assembly GCA_903889245.1). Classification (GTDB taxonomy): domain Bacteria; phylum Verrucomicrobiota; class Kiritimatiellia; order CAIQIC01; family CAIQIC01; genus DP16D-bin41. Next base: position 57,880 of record CAISWQ010000054.1, read on the forward strand.
CGCGCCTTCGCGTTGAAAATGTGCGTGGACGTCGCGGATCATTTCCGAGCCTCGGAAAAGTTTTCCCAGCCTTGGAAAACTTTGGCCCTGACTTTTCCAATGCCTGGAAAAACCGGCGCTTCGCTTTTTCAATGCTTGGAAAAACTGGCGCTCCGCTTTTCCAATCCCTGAATAAGCGAACATCGAACATCGAACACCGAACACCGAACAGCGAAGTATTGCAGCGTGGGCTGGCTTGGTCTTGTGGGCGGGAGCTCCAGCTCCCGCGCTCTGTGCGCACTGGTTTTGATTTCGCGGGAGCTGTAGCTCCCGCCCACAAGCAGCAGCATTCTTCTTTCAGGTTTCAGGTTTCAAGTTTCCGGTCTGCTCTGTCAGGTTTCGCGAGGGGTGGCGTGTGAGCATGGTCGCGCTCGGACATGTTCTGCTCGCGCTGGTGGCGGCGCCGCTGCTGCCGGGGCTGATCAACCGCGTGAAGTCGGTCTTCGCCGGCCGCCGCGGGCCGCCGGTGCTGCAACTCTACTTCGATCTCGCGAAGCTGCTGCGCAAGGGCGCGGTCTATAGCCGGACGACGACGTGGGTTTTTCGCACGAGCCCGCTGGTCGGCGTCGCCGCGCCGCTGCTCGCGCTCGTGCTGGTACCCGCGGGCGGCGCGGCCGCGCTCGTCGCGTTCCCCGGCGACCTGCTGCTGATGGCCTACGCGCTGGCGCTCGCGCGCTTCTTCCTCGTGCTCGCCGCGCTCGACACGGGCTCGAGCTTCGAGGGTATGGGCGCGAGCCGCGAGGTTGCGTTCTCCGCGCTGGCCGAGCCCGCGTTCCTGCTGGCTCTCGCGGCGATGGCGCGACAGGCGCACTCGCCTTCGCTGACCGACGCGCTCGGCGCGCCGACGGCCTTGAGCGACCTCGGCCTGCTGCCGCTGCTGCTGCTGGTGGCGACAGCGTTGCTGCTGGTGTTGCTCGTCGAGAATGCGCGCGTGCCGGTGGATGACCCGAACACGCACCTCGAACTGACGATGATCCACGAGGTACTGATCCTCGACTATAGCGGGCCGGACCTGGCGCTCGCGCTCTACGGCGCGTCGCTCAAGCTCTGGCTGTTCAGCGCGATCCTGTCCGACGTTTTGCTCGCGGGGCTGCCCGGCGATGTGTGGCTGCGCGGCGCGGCGCACCTGACGGGCATCATCGCCATCGCCGGCGTCGTCGGCGTGGTCGAGTCGTGCATGGCGCGGCTGCGCATGGTGCGCGTGCCGCACCTGCTGATCGCGGCCGGCGCGTTCGCGCTGCTCGCGCTCTGCGTGGGAGTAAGGTGACCGATGGAAGCACTGGTCCATGTTTTGATGGTGTTCCTGATCCTGGCGAACCTGCGGCTGCTGGGCGGTACGCGGCTGAACGTCTGTATCGTGACGGTGGCGGCGCAGGGCGCGGTGCTCGGCCTGCTGCCGCTGCTGCTGCATCCGCTCTCGCTGACGCGGCACGCGCTCACCATCGCCCTCGCGGCGGTCGTGCTCAAGGGCGGGCTGTTCCCGTGGCTGCTCAAGCGCGCGCTGCGGCAGGCGGGCGTGCAGCGCGAGGTGGCGCCCTATGTGGGCTTCACGCCCTCGATGTTCTTCGGCGTGCTCGCGCTCGGGCTCGGCGCGGCGCTCGCACGCAAGCTGCCGCTGCCCGCGCCGGATGCCTCGCCGCTGCTCGTGCCGGTGGCGCTGGCGACGATGCTGACGGGCCTGTTCCTGATCGTCGCGCGCCGGCAGGCGCTGATGCAGGTGGTCGGCTACCTCGCGCTGGAGAACGGCATCTTCGCGTTCGGCGCGGTGGTGATGAAGGAGGCGCCGCTACTCGTGGAGATGGGCATCCTGCTGGATATCTTCGTCGCCGTGTTCGTCATGGGCATCATGGTCTTCCACATCAGCCGCGAGTTCGATCACACCGATACCGAGCGGCTCTCTGAACTGAAGGACTGGACGCCATGATGCTCTGCCTTCTGCTGGTCGGCGTCCCCGCGCTGGCGGGCGTGCTCGCGTTCGCGCTGCGCGCCGCGCTCCCGCGCCGCGCGCTGCTCATTGGCGCGGCCCTCGCGCACGCGGGGCTGGTGGCGTCCGCGTGGGCCAAGCGGCCCGCCGCCGCGCCGGAGGCGTGGCTCGCGCTCGACGCCACCGCGCTGTGGTTCGTCACCATCACCAGCGTTCTGTTCCTGACCGCCTCGGTCTACGCGCTCGGCTACCTCCGCCGCGATGCCGCCACGCGCTCGCACGAGGACGAGGATGATCCCGACGACGACTCGATTTTCCAGCCCGTGCCGGAGGCCGTTTTCTGCGGCTGCCTGCTACTCTTCCTCGCGGCGATGACGCTGACGATCATGAGCCGCCACTTCGGCCTGCTCTGGGTGGCGATGGAGGCGACGACGCTGGCGAGCGCGCCGCTGATCTACTTCCACCGCTCGCCGCGCTCGCTCGAGGCGACGTGGAAATATCTGCTCATCTGCTCGGTGGGCATCGCGCTCGCGCTGCTCGGCACATTCTTCCTCGCCGCCGCGGCGGGTGAGGGCGCCGACCTGACGCTCGGCGCGCTCGCGCGCGGCGGCGCGAGGCTCGACCCGCGCTGGCTCAAGGCCGCCGCGCTGCTGCTGCTCGTGGGCTACGGCACGAAGATGGGCCTCGCGCCGCTGCACGCGTGGCTGCCGGACGCGCATAGCGAGGCGCCCTCGGTCGTCTCCGCGCTGCTCTCCGGCACGCTGCTCAACGCGGCGTGGGTCGGCATCCTGCGCCTTCATGAACTGTGCGTCGCGGCGGGTCTCGGCGATTTCAGCCGCGACCTGCTGCTGCTGTTCGGCCTGGTCTCGCTTGCGGTCGCCGCTCTCTTCATCATCGGGCAGCGCGACTACAAGCGGCTGCTCGCCTACTCCAGCGTCGAGCACATGGGCCTGCTCGCGCTCGGCATGGGCCTCGGCGGCGCGGCGGTCACCGGCTCGCTGCTGCACGCCGCCGGTCACTCGCTCGCCAAGGGCCTGCTGTTCCTTACCGCCGGCAACCTGCTCGCCGCGTTCCGCAGCAAGAAGGTCGCCGACGTCCGCGGCGCGCTCACCGTGACGCCCGCCAGTGGCGCGCTGCTGCTCGTCGGCCTGTTCGCGATCACCGGCGCGCCGCCGTTCATCACGTTCGTCAGCGAGCTGATGATCGTCCGCGCCGCCATCGCCGACGGGCGCTGGCTGGTGGCGGCGCTCTACCTCGTGCTGCTCGCGATCGTCTTCATCGGCATGGCGGCGATCTTCCTGCGCATGGCGCTCGGCGCGCCCTCGAAGGACGGGCGCAAGCCGGAGTCGCGCCTTGCGTGGTGGCCGCCGCTCGCGCTCGCGATCCTCGCCGGCGTGCTCGGCGTCTTCCTGCCCGGCCCGCTGACCGACCTGCTCCGCGAAGCCGCGCAAGCCTTTGGAGGCACGCCATGACGCCCGTCACGCTGCGCTCCATCCGCTACGGCCGCACGTTCGCGGCGGGCGAAATCCCCGACTTGCCCGTGGCGCAGTTCCGCGAGGCCGTCGTGCGCGCGTTCAAGCGCGGCGCGCACCTGCTGGCGCTGACCGGCCAGCCGGAGCAGGGTGGGGGCGCGCGCCTGCTCGCCGTGCTCGCGCCGGGCGATGGCGTCGTGGCGGCGGCTAGCACGCGCGTCGAAAAAAGTTTCCCCTCGCTGACGCCGGATGTGCCCGCGGCGCATCTGTTCGAGCGCGAAATTTTCGAGCAGCTCGGCGTGACGCCGGAAGGCCATCCGTGGCTCAAGCCCGTGCGCCAGCCCGGCGGTGCGACGCCGGGTATGGTGGATTTCTATCGCGTTGAGGGCGAGGAGATTCACGAGGTCGCCGTCGGCCCCGTCCACGCCGGCGTGATCGAGCCGGGCCATTTCCGCTTCCAGTGCCAGGGCGAGGACGTGTTGCACCTGGAAATTGCGTTGGGCTACCAGCATCGCGGCGTCGAGCGCGCGCTGGCCGGCGGCCCGAACGCGCGCACGATCCACCTGATGGAGACGCTCGCAGGCGACACGACCGTGGGCCATGCGCTGGCCTACTGCGAAATTTTGGAAAGCCTGACCGGCTGCCGCGTCCCGCCGCGCGCGCAGGCGCTGCGCGGCATCGCGCTCGAACTGGAACGGCTGGCGAACCACGTCGGCGACCTCGGCGCGCTCGCGGGCGATGTCGCCTTCCTGCCGACCGCGTCGTTCTGCGGCCGGCTGCGCGGCGATTTCCTGAACATGACCGCGCTGGCGTGCGGCTCGCGCTTCGGGCGTAACTGGATCCGGCCGGGCGGCGTCGCGTTCGATCTCGAAGAGACGCGCGTTGCCGAGTTGCAGAAGCGGCTCGACGACGTGGCGCGCAACGTCGCCGGCGCGCTCGACCTGCTTTTGGAGCCGCCCTCGGTGCTGGCGCGCTTCGAGAATACCGGCGCGGTGCAGGCCGAGGATGCCGAGGCTGTGGGCCTCTGTGGTGTGGCGCTGCGTGCGTGCGGCTTCGAGCACGACGCGCGGCAGGATTTCCCGTCGGGCATCTACCGCTTCGCGCATCTGCCGCCGCCCGCGTGGCACACCGGCGACGTCTTCGCGCGCGCCTACGTGCGCCGCCTCGAGGTCGAGCGCTCGCTCGCGTTCATCCGCGAGCAACTCGCCGCGCTGCCGGAGGGCGAGACGCTTGCGGTCGTCGAGGCACTGCCGCCGGACCGCGTTGCGGTCGGCTGCATTGAGGGCTGGCGCGGTTTGATCTGCCACGTCGCGCGCACGGATGCGGACGGGCGCTTCGCGGGCTACAAGGTGGTGGACCCCTCGTTCCGCAACTGGACCGGCCTCGCGCTCGCGTTGCGCGGCACGGCCATCTCCGATTTTCCGCTCTGCAACAAGAGCTTCAACCTTTCCTACTGCGGGTTTGATTTATGATCAGCGCGGTACTCGAACGATGTCGGCAGGGTTTCCGCACCGGAAAATTTCCGGTGGAGGCGCCGGTCATGCCGGACCGCTTCCAGGGGCTGCCGAAGCTCGATGCGACGCTGTGCAGCGGCGGCTGCCACGAGTGCGTGACCGTCTGCCCCGTCGGCGCGCTGCATCACGACGCACAGCGCGGCCTGCAACTCGATACGGGCCGCTGCATCTTTTGCGGCGCGTGCGCGCAGGCGTGCAGCAGCGGCGCGATCAGCTTCACGCGAAACCACCGGCTCGCGGCGCAGCGGCGCGAGGAACTCGTCATCGGCAGCGCATGGGCGAACGGGCGCGACCTGCTCAACCACCGCTGCAAGGAATTATTCGGCCGCTCGCTCCGGCTGCGGCAGGTCAGTGCCGGCGGCTGCAATGCGTGCGAGGCTGATGCCAACGTGCTCAATACGCTCGTGTTCGATCTCTCCCGTTTCGGTATCCAGTTCGTCGCCTCGCCGCGCCACGCCGATGGCCTGCTCGTCACCGGTCCGGTCAGCCTGAACATGCGCACCGCGCTGCTGAAGACCTATGCAGCCGTCCCCGCGCCGAAGATTGTCATCGCCGGCGGCGCGTGCGCGATCGCCGGCGGGCCGTACCGTGACCACGGCGAAGTCTGCAACGGCGTTGAAGGAATTTTGCCGGTGGATCTGTTCGTGCCCGGCTGCCCGCCGCACCCCTACACGCTGCTCCACGGTCTGCTCGGCCTGCTGGGCCGTCTCGGCCGCGAAGACCCGCGCGTCCGTTGAGCCCTCTCCCTTTTTTGCTGAGCTGGGCAACAGATGGAAAGCTCCAGCACAACCCAGTGTGGGAAGGAGGACGCGGTGCTTCTCCTGATGCCGGTCGGCCCTGCTACAGCCAGTTCTCTTCGAGGATTTCGCCTTGCAGGCTGACGACGACGTACTTAAGCGGCACCTTGCGCTTGGCCTGCGCCGCGGCTTCTTGCGCCAGCGCGAGTAACCCGCGGCAGCACGGCACCTGCATGATGATCACCGTCAGCGTGTTGATTTTCGCCTCGTCAATCCACACCTTCACCTTCTCGACATAGGCCTCCTGGCCCTCGTCGAGCTTCGGACAGGCAATGGCGATGGACTTGCCCTTCAGATAGCTGCCGTGAAAGCCGCCGAGCGCGTAGGCAACGCAATCGGCGGTCAGCAACACATCGGCGTTCTGGAAGTAGGGCGCCATCGGGTTGATCAGGTGCAGTTGAATTGGCCACTGCCCCAATTCCGATGCGACCGCCGCCGGCGCCCCCGCCGCGGCGCCTTCCGCCTTCTTGCGGAAGTCCATTGCTTGCGATCCCGGGCATCCACATGCGTTCATGACTGGCTCCTTTGCTGGTTGAGACTTGCTTCCATTTGTTCGACCCATGTCTGGTAACGCGCCGGCGCGCCACCAAATCTTTCATCCACCGCGCGGAAATCCGCGAACAACCTGCCGATCTGCGCGTCGCCAAGCTGTGCATTCATCCATGGATACAGGATTTCGTCCTCCTTGCGGATATGCTCGGTCAGCAGCGCACCATAGGCCGCGAGGTGCTCCGCCACCGCCGCCGCGTCGCCCTGCTCGACGCCCGCCACCACGGCGCGGACATGCGCGCGACCGGTCTCGTGATCGCGGTGCATGGTCGCGAGCAGTTCGGATTTCTCGTCGAAATATTTGAACAGCAAATCCTCTTCCTTCGCGTGATGGAAACGGTCCGCAAAGTTGCGGATGAAGTCCACGATCTCGCTGACGCGCTGTTTTTGGGCGGCATCCAGCCCCGCTGCGAGCGTCTGGTTCACCGCCGGCAGCAACGTGATCACCCGCTTGATCCACGCGTGCTCGCCGACCAGTTCGCGGATAGGCGGCGCGAAGCCCGCGCGCGTCGCGGTCTTGCGTGTCAAGTGTGGCAGCTCGACCGTGCGGCCGGGATAGATGATCTGCGCGACCGCGGTGAAGAGCGCGCGCTCCTGCTCCGGCGTCAACGGATGGATCGTGACGATGTCGCGGAACAGGCAGTTGCCCGCCGAGCACGTCACACAGCCGATGTTGAATTTCCCCAACACCGCCGTGAGTGCCGGATACTCCGCGATCACTTCCTTGATGTTTCTGTTCAGCAGTTCGTTCATGGTGATTTGCCGCGCGCACCATCGCACAGGGCGGCGGATGGATTCTTGACGGAGGTCAAGAATCCGCCTTTTCCAAGCTTTGGGAAACCCGCCCCCCGGTTTCCCAAGGCTTGGAAATATTACCGCGCAGTAGCGCCACGCAGGGCGGTTTTTTCGCTTTCGCAGGGGTGGGGAAGTGGCTACAGTGCGCCCACTTTTCGCGTGTGTGGGTTGAACGATGGAACAGCCAGCGCGGTCGAACGTGGCAACCAACCCGCGGGAGCTTTGGAAGGAGCAACGCCATGCAAGATGCCGAGCAGGTCGTGAAGGATCCACAACCGGTCGAGGCCGATGTCGCGCAGATTGACCGCCTGCGCGCGCTGCACCAGCAACTGCGCCAGGAGCTGGCGCGCGTCATCATCGGGCAGGATACGGTGATCGAGCAGTTGCTCATCTGCATCTTCTCGCGCGGCCACGCGCTGCTGATGGGCGTGCCGGGCCTCGCCAAGACGCTGCTGATCCACTCGCTCTCCGACCTGCTCGCGCTGAAGTTCAACCGCATCCAGTTCACGCCCGACCTGATGCCCTCGGATATCACCGGCACGGACATCCTCCAGGAGAGCGCGCAACCCGGCCGCCGCGCGTTCGAGTTCGTCAAGGGCCCGCTCTTCGCGAACATCGTGCTCGCCGACGAGATCAACCGGACGCCGCCGAAGACGCAGGCCGCGCTCTTGCAGGCGATGCAGGAACAGAGCGTCAACGCCGGCGCGCACCACTTCAAGCTGGACCAGCCGTTCTTCGTGCTCGCGACGCAGAACCCGATCGAGCAGGAAGGCACCTATCCGCTGCCGGAGGCGCAGCTCGACCGCTTCATGTTCCTGATCCACGTGGACTATCCCACCGCCGCCGAGGAGCTGCGCATCGCGCGCGAGACGACCGGCGGCGAGATGGCGAAGCTGACGCCGGTGCTGACCGGCGCGGAGATCATGCAACTGCAGAGCGTCGTGCGGCGCGTGCCCGTGCCGGAGCACGTCTATGAATACATCGTGCGGCTGGTGCGCCAGTCGCGGCCGACGCTGGAGGATGCGCCGGAGTGGATCAAGAAGTGGGTGCTCTGGGGCGCCGGCCCGCGCGCGGTGCAATACCTCGTGCTTGGCGCGAAGGCGCACGCGGTGCTCAACGGCAGCTACCTCGCGCGCGTCGAGGATGTCGAGGCCGTCGCACCCGCCGTGCTCGCGCACCGCATCCTGACGAACTTCCACGCCGAGAGCGAAGGCATCACGAGCCGCGAGATCATCCGCCGCCTGATCGAAGCCAGCCGGGAGAAATGACGTGGCCCAGGAGGCACAGCGCGCGTATCTCGACGCGGGCGTGCTGGCGCGGCTGTCCCGTTTGACCCTCAACGCCCGCCAGCCGATGCTCGGCTCCGTCACCGGCCTGCACCGCAGCGCCACGCGCGGCAGCAGCGTCGAGTTCGCCGAATACCGCAAGTACGCGCCGGGCGACGACATCAAGTTCGTCGACTGGCGCGTCTTCGCGCGTACCGACCGCTTCTACATGAAGGAGTTCGAGGCCGATACGAACCTGCGCTGCCAGCTCGTCCTCGACGCGACCGGCTCGATGGCCTACGCGGGGCGGCATGGCCGCAAGCTCGACTACGCAATCCGGCTGGCCGCGACGCTCGCGCACCTGCTGGTGCACCAGGGCGACGCCGTGGGCCTCTCGCTGATCACGCACGCCGGCCTGAAGGAGATCCCGCCGCGCCGCGCGCCCTCGCACCTGCGGCATATCTTCGACGCGTTCGATGCGCTCAAGCCCGGCGGCACGGCCGACCTCGCCGAGGCCCTGCACACGCTGGCGGAGAAGATCAAGCGGCGCGCGCTGGTGGTGGTCCTCTCCGATTTCTTCGCCGAGCCGGAGCCGCTGATCAACGCCTTCCAGCACATGCGCTTTCAGAAGCACGACCTCGCGCTCTTCCACCTGCTCGACCGCGACGAGGCCAGCTTCGAGTTCGACCGCCCGATCCGCTTCAACGACCTGGAGAGCTCCTTCCAGCTCATCACCGATCCCGCGCTGATCGCGGCCGATTACCGGCGCGAGTTCGATGCGCACCTGGAAGTCTTGCAGCGCAGCAGCCGCGAGTTCGGCGCGGACTACCAGCGCGTCTTCACCGATCACGACTATGAGCAGGTGCTCGCGGCGTTCATGCTGCAGCGCCTGCGCGCGGCGGGCGCCGGCGGAGGCGCGGCATGACCGTGCTGCAGCCGCTGCTGCTCTGGGGACTGGCCGCCGCCGCGGTGCCGATCCTCATCCATCTGCTGAACCGGCTGCGCTTCCGCTCGCTGGCGTGGGGCGCGATGATGTTCCTCATCCGCGCGACGCGCACGAGCACGCGGCGCTCGCGCCTGCGCCACTGGCTGATCCTCGCCTGCCGCGCGCTCGCGCTCGCGTGCTTCGCCTATGCCCTCGCGCGCCCGCTGATCGGCGGCTGGCTCGGCACGGCGCTCGGCGGCCGCGCCGATGCGGTGCTGATCCTCTTCGACCGCTCCGCGAGCATGGAGGCGCTCGACCCGCAGCGCCGCCTGCCCAAGCGCGAGGAGGGCCTGCGCCTGCTCGCCGCCGCCGGCAAGGTCGGCGGTGCGACGCGCTATATCCTCATCGATAGCGCGACTCTGATGCCGCAGGCGGTCGCCAGCCCCGAGGCGCTCGCCGGGATGAACCTGACGCGCGCCACCGATACCGCCGCCGACTGGCCCGCGCTGTTCCGCACCGCGGGCGAGTGGCTGCTGAAGAACCAGCCGGGCCGCGCCGATATCTGGGTGGTCTCCGATCTGCAGGCGAGCAACTGGCAGCCGGAGGGCGGCGCGTGGCCGGGCCTCGCTGCCAAGCTTGCCGGCATCTCGCCGCGCGTCCACGTGCGCGTGCTCGCGCTGCCCGCCGCGCCCGCGCAGAACCGCGCTCTCAACCTGCGCTCTGCGCGCACGCACCGCTCCGGCGCGAAGACCAGCCTGCAGGTCGCGTTCAACTGTCTCCAGAACCAGAGCGGCCTCGCGACGAAGGTGCCCGTGGCGATGAACCTCGGCGGCCAGCGTACCGTCGCCGACTTCGAGAGCCGCGGCGCCCGCGATAGCTGGTCGCGCTCGCTCGCCATCGAGCCGGGCCTCGGCTGGGGTTTCTGGGAACTGCCCGCCGATGACAACCTGCGCGACAACCGCAGCTACTTCGTCTACGGCGGCGAGGCCCCGCTGCAGGGCGTCGTCGCCGCCGAGCATCCGCTCGCGGGCCGCATGCTGCAGCTCGCCGTCGCGCCTGCGAATACGCCGCAGCGCCGCGCCGATTTGGTGGCGCCGGAAAAGCCGCTTGCGCTCGCGGGCCAGCCGTTCGGGCTGATCGTCTGGCAGGGCGCGCTGCCGGCGGGCGCGACCGCCGCGCAGTTGCGGAAGTTCGCCGGCGAGGGCGGCGCGGTGCTGTTCCTGCCGCCGAGCGTGGGCGCGACCGGCGCGGTCACCAGCAATACGCTCAACGAGCTGGCATGGGGCGAAATTCAAAAAGCGGAAAACAACAAGCCGTTCCGCGTCACCTTCTGGGAAGAGCAGGAAGGCCCGCTGGAGAAGACCGCCGATGGCCGCAGCCTGCCGGTGGCGCAGCTCGCGATGACGCGCCGCGCAGCGCTCGCGCTGCCCGCGCCGACTGCGCGCGAGCCGGGCTGGCTCACGCTCGCCTCGTTTGTGGATGGCAAGCCGTTCCTCGCGCGGCGTGCGGTGGGCCATGGTGCGTTCTTCGCGTGCTCGACGCTGCCCGCGCCCGATTGGTCCGACCTCGACGATGGCCGCGTGCTCGTGCCGATGATCCAGCGCCTGCTCGAGCAGGGCGCGGCGCGCTTCTCGCCCGCCGAGGTCGCGGTGTGCGGCGAGTGGAAGCCCGCCGCGCCGGAGGATATCTGGTCGGCGGTCGAGCCCGCGGGCCGCGCCGATCCGCTGACGCAGGCCGGCGTCTACCGTAGCGGTCAGCGCTGGCTCGCGCTGAACCGGCCGGCGGCGGAAGATCTTTTTGAGCCGCTCACCTCCACGCAAGTCCGCGACCTGCTGCCGGGCGTGGAGGTGACGGTGACGGAAGACCACGTCTCGACCGAGACCGGCGCGGCGACGCCGAGCGAGGTCTGGCCGCTGTTCATCCTGCTCGGCGTGCTGTGCCTGCTCGCCGAGGCGTGGCTGACGCTGCTGGACATCGCGGGCGAACCGCGCAAACAGGAGGCGGTGCGATGAACGTCTTCTGGACCGTGGATGCCGCGTGGTGGAAGCTGCTGGTGTCCGCGCTCGCGCTCGCCGGCATCCTCGTATTCGCCTGGCGGCACGTCCGGCGCGAGCGCGCGGCGCTGCGCCGCGGCGCGCTGGTCGTGGAAATCCTGCGCGTGCTCGGCGTCGCCGCGCTGCTGCTGACGCTGCTCAAACTCGAACGCATCCGCATCCTGCCGCGTACGCTCAAGCCGGAGGTGCTCGTGCTGTGCGATGCCTCCGACAGCATGAGCACGCGCGACGTCGCCGGCGGGCCGACCGGCGCGGTCAGCCGCGCGAGCTGGCTCGCGGAGCAGAAGGCGCGCAAGTTCTGGACGCCGCTGGAGCAGCGCTACGCCGTGCGCGTCGAGGAGATCTGCGCGCCGCCGACCAACGCCGCCGCCGCGGCCGAGGCCGGCACCGACCTCAACGCCGTGCTCGACCGCGTCGCGCAGGAAAACAGCGCGGTGCGCGCCGTGCTGCTCTTGAGCGATGGCGACTGGAACGCCGGCGTCCCGCCCGTCACCGCCGCGACGCGCCTGCGGCTCAAGCAGATGCCCGTCTTCGCCGTGCCGGCCGGCAGCGACCAGTTCCTGCCCGACCTCGAGCTGCAGTCGGTCAGCGCGCAGGCCTACGGCCTGATGGAAGAGCAGATCACGTTGCCGTTCACCATCCAGAGCCATCTGCCGCGCGAGGTGAACACCACGCTGACGCTCGAGGGGCCCGGCGGCGCGGTGCTTACGCGCAAGCCCGTCACGCTGCCGCCGATGGCGCAGACGCAGGGCTCGCTCGTGCTCGTCCCGCGCGAGGAGGGCGAGCAGACCTATACCGTCCGCCTGCCGGTCGAGTCCGACGAGACGCGCGACGACAACAACACGCGCTCGTTCCGCATCGTGCTGCGCCGCGAAATCCTGCGCGTGCTGCTGATCGAGAGCACGCCGCGCTGGGAATACCGCTATTTGCGCAACGCGCTCATGCGCGACCGCGGCGCCGACGTGCGCACGCTGCTGCTGCATCCGGGCATGGAGGTCGGCGGCGGCCGGAATTATGTGAGCGCCTTCCCCGGCACGCGCGACGAGCTATCCAAATATGACGTCGTCTTCATCGGCGACGTCGGGCTCGGCGCCGGCGGCCTCAACGAGGAACAGGCGCGGCAGCTCAAGGGCCTCGTGGAGCAGCAGGCGAGCGGCCTCGTGTTCCTGCCCGGCCCGGAAAATCACCAGCAGAGCCTCGTGAGTTCGCCGCTTGGCGACCTCCTGCCCGTCGTGCTCGACACCGCCGGCCCGCGTATCGGCGGCTTCGGGATGGAGTCGCGCCTCGCGCTGACCGTGCGCGGCCGCGACCACCTGCTGACGATGCTCGCGAACTCGCCGGCGGAGAACGACCTGATCTGGCGCAGCCTGCCCGGCTTCTACTGGCACGCGCCCGTGCTGCGCGCGAAGCCCGGCACCGAGGTGCTCGCCGTCCACGCCAACGCGCGCAACCAGTATGGCCACCTCCCGCTGCTCGTCACGCGCACCTGCGGCAACGGCCGCTCGCTCTACATGGCCACCGACTCCGCGTGGCGCTGGCGGCGCGGTGTCGAGGACACCTTCCACTACCGCTTCTGGGGTCAGGTCATCCGCTGGATGGCGCACCAGCGCCACCTCGCGCACGCCGAGGGCCTGCGCTTCTTCTACACACCAGAATCGCCGAACGCCGGCGAACGCGTCTTCTTCCACGCGACGCTGTTCGACGCTGCCGGCCAGCCGCTGCAGCGCGGCACCGCGCGCGTTCGCATCGCCACGCCCGGTGGCCGCGAGGATTCCATCGAGCTCGCGCCCGAGGCCGGCGGCTGGGGCGTCTTCACCGGTGCCTATGTGCCGGCCGAAGGCGGGTTGCACAAGGTCGAGGTCGTCTGCGAGGAGACCGGCCGCCGCGTCAGCACCAAGCTCAACGTGCATCAGCCGCGCCGCGAGCAGACCGGCCGGCCCGCGCGGCCCGAGGTGCTCCGCGAAATCGCCGACGTCACGCTCGGCGAAACCGGTGCGATGGGCCAGCTCGATGAGTTGGTGAAGAAGATAAGCCTGCTGCCGGAGCGCCAGCCGGAGCAGCAGATTTTCCGGCTGTGGTGCCACCCGCTTTGGTTTATGTTCGCCGTCGTGCTGCTCGGCCTGCACTGGATGGGCCGGAAGCTGATAGGCAGGATTTGAAGAAGGGACGAGTGGCGAGTGAGATCGGACCGATCCGTCCGATCAGTCGGATGCGCATGAGCGAGAGAGCGAAAAAGGCAGTGGGCCGCGAGCCGGTTTTCCAAGGCTTGGAAAACTCCGCAGCGTTTTTTCCAGGGTTTGGAAAAATTTGGCAGAAAAATTCCAAGCCTTGGAAAGCCCCGCCCACCAGCAGAAGCTGCTTGGCTGTAGGCCGGGTCTCCGACCCGGCGCAGACGAACATCCAACATCGAACATCGAAGGATGAGGGCGACGAGTTGTGAATGACGTAAAACCAGAGACGCGAGACGAGAAACGCACGACGCATCCGCTGCCGCCGGAGCTGCGCGCGCAACTGCTCGCCTTCGAGAAAAAGCTGCGGCGCGCCGAGACGTGGGCCGCCCTCGCCGGCGCCATCGTGGGCGCTGCGCTGTCCTATCTGTTCGTGTTCGCGTTTGACCGGCTCGGCGATACGCCGGCGGCTCTGCGGCTGCTGCTGATGCTCGTGGCGGCCGGCGCGTGGGCGGGCGCGGTCTATTGGTGGCTGCGGCACTGGTTCTTCCGCCGGCGCGATCACCGCGATCTGGCGCGGCTGATCCAGCGGCATATCCCGCGGCTCGGCGACCGCCTGCTGGGCGCGGTCGAGCTGGCGGAGGGCGAGGACGAGCGGCTGAACGCGTCGCCCGCGCTGCTGCGCGCGGCGCTGGCGCAGGTCGCGGGCGAGGCGAAGAAGTTCGATTTCACCATCGCGGTTCCGCGGCGGCGCTCGCGGCGGCTCTCGCTCGCGGTCGGCCTGCTGCTGACGTGCGCGGCGCTGACGGCGGTGCTCGCGCCGTTTGCGGCGCATAACGCGCTGCTGCGCTGGCTCAAGCCGCTGGCGCCGGTCTCGCGCTTCACGTTCGTCTCGCTGGAGGCGCTGCCGGACTTCCTCGTCACGCCGCACGGCGAGCCGTTTGAGATCGCGTGCGGGTTAAGCGGCGCGTCGCGCTGGAAGCCGCCGGAGATCGTCGCGCGGATCGCGGACCAGCCGGAAGTGCGCGCGAGTTTTTCGGGCGGGCAGGCGGTGCTGCGGTTCCCCGGCCAGACGGCGGAGCACCGGCTCGCGTTGCGTGCGGGCGATTTCCGCAAGAGCATGGTCATCCAGCCGAAGCTGCGGCCGGAGCTGTTGCGCTTGGCGGCCAAGGTGCAGTGGCCCGCCTACCTCGGCCGCGCCGATGAGGAATTCACGGTCGGCAGCGGCCGCTTCCCGCTGCTCGCGGGCGCGAGCGCGGCGTTCGCCGGGCAGACGAGCCGCGAGCTGAAGCTGGCCGCGTTCACCAACGGCACGGCGCAAAAGCTCTCGGTCAGCAGCAATCGTTTCGAGACCGCGCCGGTGGTGCTGGTGCCCAAGCCGGTTGCCGAGGTGGCGACGAACTGCAACCTGGTGTTCGAGTGGAGCGACATCTACGGGCTGCGCTGCGCCGCGCCATACCGGCTGGAGTTGGTCAACCGTAGCGACGAAACGCCGGTAGTCGCCGGCGAGGGGCTGGCCGAGAGCGTCGCGATTCTGCCGGATGAGTCGCTGGAGTGGAAGGTGGCGGCGCGCGACGACTTTGGACTGAAGCGCATCTGGCTGGCGTACTGGATCGAGGCGGCGACGACTGAAGAAGCGACGACGAACGCGCCGGTCGTGCAGACGCGGCCGCTGGTCGAGGGCGCACAGAGTCTTGCGGCGACCAACGCCAGCGCGCGCATCGCGCCCATCGCGTGGCAGTTGCCGGAGGGCGTCACGGTGTGTTTGCAGGCGTGCGCGCTGGACTTTTTTCCGCAACGCGTGGCGGCGACCTCGGCAGTGATAAGGATTCACATCTTGAGCCGCGCCGAACACGCGCGGCTGATCCAGGAGCAGGCGCGGCGGTTGCTCGCGCGGCTGGAGGACGTGGCGCGCGAGGAGGAGCGGCTGCTCGCGAACTCGACGGAGATCAGCCAGCGGCCGGAGTCGGAGATGAAATCCGACAAGACTGCCGGCGACCTGCGCGAGAATGAGAACGGCGAACGCTCGAATGCCCAGACCTTGGAGAAGCTCGCCCAGGCGTTGGAGAAATTGACGCAGGAGGCGCTGCGCAACCGCGATATCAAACAGGACGCGCTCGCCAAGTGGCTGGAGCAGGCGTCGCAGATGAAGCAGACCTCGTCGCAGCCGATGTCGCAGGCGGCACAGGCGCTGGCGCAGGCGCAAGCCAACGCCGACAAGCGGCAGCAGCAGTCGGAGCAGGCGGCAAAGAATGAGGCCGAGGCGCTGGCGCGGCTGCGCGAGATGCAGCAGGCGGCGCAGGCGACGCTGGACCAGATGACCGCGCGCAACTTCGTCAACCGCCTGCGCGAGGCCGCGAAGCAGCAGGGCCAGATCGGTGATGGTTTGCAGGAGGAACTGCCGCGGACGGCGGGCCTGCCGGCCGATCGGCTGCCCTCGGACTCCAAACTCAAGCTGCGCAAGATGGAGGAGAAACAGACGACCAACCGCAACGAGACGGAGTTCGTGCGCGACGATCTCGCGGGCTTCTTCCAGCGGACGCAGCAGCCGGTCTATGACGAGGTCCGCAAGGACATGGCCGCGCCCGACGTGGTCGAGCAGATGCGCGCGCTGGGCAACGACATCGCCAAGAACGTCGGCGGTGTCGCGATTGGCAAATCGCAGGGCGTGCAGAAGCGGCTGAAGGAGTGGGCCGACAAGCTGGAGGAGGCGGCGAACAGCGGCGGTGGTGGTGGCGAGGGTGGCGGCGGCGGGCCACAGGTGGAGAAGGAAGTGATCCTCGGCCTGATGCGCGCGCGTATCCGCGAGGAAAGCCTGCGCGAGCAGACGCGCGCCGTGGAGCAGATCAAGCAGGAGCAGACGGCGCATACGGTGGCGGCCGGTTCGCTCGCCAGCGTGCAGCAGCAGATTTCCGAGGACACCAAGGCGCTGAAGGAGAAGACGCAGATCGGCCAGGTCGCGCAGGCGATCGAGCAGCTCGGCAACGAGATGGACAACGCCGGGCTGATGCTGCGCAAGCCGCAGACCGATGGCGAGACCATCGCCGTCGAGACCGGCATCATCGAGGCGATCGCGGCGATGATGCAGGCCAACAAGTCCTCGTCGCAGGCGCAGGGCGACATGGCCGCGCTACAGGCGATGATGCAGCAGATGGGCCAGAAACCCGGTGGCAATACGTCGGGTGGCGACCCCGACCACGACACGCAGAAATTTGGCGGGCCGGGCGCGGGTCACGGCGATGCCGCGCGCCGCGTGCGCCAGAGTGGCGGTGCCGACGCGGCCAGCCTGCCGCTGGAATATCGCGACCTGATGCAGGATTATTTCCGCGCCGCCGATGATGCGCTCAAGACCACCGCGCCGGGAGCGAAGAAGCCATGAAGTTATCTAAATTTTTCGCCACTGTGTTGCTGGGCGGAACACTGTTGATGGCCCGCGCGCAGGAGGGCGTGGCCTATCACGGCGATCCGATTCCGCCGGAGATCGAGGCGGCCTATGTGCGCGGATTGAACTACCTGGTGCGGACGCAGGGTGCGGATGGCGGCTGGTCGCAGAGCGGTGGTGAGAGCGGGCCGGGCATCACCGGCCTCGCGCTGCTGGCGATCCTCGCGCACGGCGAGGACCCGAACTACGGCCCCTATGCGAAGACCGTGCAGCGCGCGGTGGACAATCTGCTCAAGTCGCAGGATGCGAAGACGGGCTACATGGGGCACTCGATGTATCACCACGGCTTCGCGACGCTCGCGCTGGCCGAGGCCTACGGCGTGGTGCGCAACCCGAAGCTTGGCCCGGCGCTGCGCAAGGCGGTGGACCTGATCCTGACCTCGCAGAAGATGAATCCGCACGGCGGCTGGCGCTACAGCCCGAACGCGAGCGACGCCGACACCACGGTCAGCGGCGCGCAGATGGTCGCGTTGTTCGCGGCGCGCAACGCGGGTATCGCCGTGCCCGACGAGGCGATCAAGCGCGGGCTGGAATATTACCGCTCGTGCCAGGAGGCCAATGGCGGCATCGGCTACACGAGCCCCGGCGGCGGCAACACGACGCGCACCGCGATCGGCGCGCTGGTCGCGGCGCTGGCCAAGCGCAAGGACACGCACCTGTTCAACAACGCGTGGAACTACCTACGGCAGGAGCGCGGCGGGCGCGACGGCTCCTACTATTTCTACACGCTCTACTACCAGGCGCAGGCGCTGTTCCAGTCCGACATGCAGGAGTGGCGCGCGTGGAACGACCAGAATTTCCGGGAACTGGCGAGCGTGCAGGGCGCCGACGGCGCGTGGACGGGGCAGTTCGGCCCCGGCTTCTGCACCTCGGCGGCGCTGCTCTCGATGGCGCTGAACTACCGGTTCCTGCCGATTTACGAGCGTTAAACTGAAATGGAGCACAACATGAAACTGCGGAAAATTTTCAGCCGGCTGCTCGGCGGGGCGCTGCTGCTCATGGGCCCGGCGGCCCTGGCGGAAATCGTCGTGGTGGATGGCGAGCCGGTCAACCTGCGGCAGGCCGGCGTCAACGTACGGCGGACCGTGACCACCAAGCCGGCCACCGCGACCAACGCGCCCGCGCCGGTGGTCATCGCGCGCACCGAGGACGGCATGAACTTCCTCAACGGCGACAAGCTGCGCGGCAAGCTCATCAGCGTGGATGGCACGGGCGGCCTGCTCACGTGGCAGCACAAGGCTGCCGCCGAGCCGACGCGCTACCAGGTGGCCGCGCTCGACAAGGTGGACCTGATGCCGCGCCCGGCCGCGGGCCAGCAGGCGCCGCAGAACATCGTGCAACTGGTCAACGGCGACCGGCTGCGCGGCGATGTCGTCACGCTCGATGACAAGCAGCTCGTGCTGAAGACTTGGTACGCGGGCACGCTGAACATCACGCACACGCAACTGGCGGAAATCTCGCCGGCCGCCGCGCCGCTCGACGTGCTCTATGACGGGCCGACGCCCGACCTCGCGGGCTGGAGCTCCGACAGCAGCAACAGCGGTCTGGCGTATCGCAATGGCGGCCTCGTGTTGCCGCTCGGGCGGCCCGTCGGCCGTAAGATTCCGAACATGCCGGAGAAGGTCCGGCTGGAAGTCGAGCTGTCCAACTTCGCCAACTCCTATTTCATGTTCTGGTTCTTCTGCGACAGCCCGCGCAACATGGGCAACAGCGATGCCTATTACATGAACTTCTACAGCAGCCGCATCGAGTTCCAGCGCATGAACCGCAACGAAGGCAACCGCAGCCTTGGCTCGATTGATGGCGAGGAGCGGCGCATGCTCAAGAGCAAGGTGCTCGTCACCATCCTGGCCGACCGCAAGGAGCGCCGCTTCGCGCTGCTGCTCGATGGCAAGCTGACGCGCGAGTTTAGCGACCCGCAGGAATTCAAGGGCACGGGCGACTGCATCATGTTCCAGACGCACCAAGCCAGCGCGATGCGTATTTCCAAGGTCAGGGTCGCGCGCTGGGACGGCAAGCTCCCGAAGCCGCCGACCAGCGGCGGCGGCGTGACGGTGGAGCAGGACGCGCTGGAGTTCCTCAACGGCGATGCGATGTCGGGCACCGTCCGTTCCATCGAGACCAACAACATCAAGTTCGCCACCTCCTATGCCACGCTCGATGTCCCGATGGAGCGCATCGCCCGCATGCGCTTCGTCAACAAGGTCCCGCTGGTCGCGCCGGCGAGCACCAACGCGCCGGCGGCGACGAATGCCGCGCCCGTCGCGGCGGAAGGCGGCGCCATCACGGTGGTCGGTGGGAATGTGCAGGCCATCGCCGCCCAGGTGGTCATCAACGGCGGCATGATCGCCAATGCGCCCGTCATGATTTCCTCGCGGAGCCGCCGCAGCGGCGCCAAGACAACGCCCGAACCGGCCACGCCGATGATCGCCTATCCCGCGGGCAGCACGCGCTGCTTCTTCAACGACCAGGAGGCGGTGACGCTCAAGATCGAGAAGCTGGCCGCTGAAACCCTGACCGGCGCGGCCGAGGGCATCGGCGCGCTCAAGCTGCCGCTCGGCGCGTTCTCGCGCCTGGAGTTCAATCCCGGCGCCAAGCGCGACGCCAGTGGCGACGACGACGAACTATAGGCCGGTTAGAGCGCGTTGGAATATGGCGGCGTGCAAGACGCCGCCATATTGGGGGGATGTCAGAACGGCAGCAACGGCTGCTTGGCGGAGGCCGGTGGCGAGAGCAACGTCGCGCCTTCTTCCGCGCGAAGCTGCTCGGCGGAGAAGGAGCGTAGCAAGCCCAGCAAGGTGTCTGCCTCGGTCTCCGGCTTCAACCACGTCGCCTCGGCCTCCGGGGTCAGCATCACCGGCATCCGGTCGTGGACCGGCTGGATCAGTTCATTGGCCTCGGTGGTAATGATGGTAAAGGCGCGACCTGTGCCATCGCCCGACGTTGTCCATAGGCCGGCGAAACCGAAGAGCCCCCGGTTGGGCAATCGGAAGAACAGCGGGCGTTTCCGGCCGCTGGGCAGGCGTTCCCATTCGAAAAAGCCGTTGGCAGGAATCAGGCAACGCTGCTTCGCGAGCAGGTCGCGGAAGGAGGGCTTTTGTGTCAGCGTGTCCGCGCGCGCATTGATCAGCAGCACGCCCCGCGCCTCCCACTCCGGTGTGAGTCCCCAGCGCTGTGTCTCCAGCTTATGCTCCATCGTCACGACCGCCGCCATCTGGCTGGGCGCAATCACACCGGCAGGCGCCTCGCCGCCGAGTGCCTCCTGCGCCGCGAAGCGCTCCACAAGCTGCTTCCGGTTCGCTGTGACCATGTAACGTCCACACATCGAGGAAACTCCGGCGCGTCTATAGCCGATTTTCCCAGCCTTGGAAAGTCCTTCGGCGTTTTTTCCAAGCCTTGGGAAAAACACCGGGAAAAAGTTCCCGGTCTTGGAGAAAGCATTCGTACCTGCTTCCAATCCTTGGGAAACATCAACCGCGAAAAAAAAGTTTTTGCGGATCGTTCCTCCCCGCTACCCGGCAGTGCCAGGTTGTGGGGGGGGGCGAACAAGGACCCTCCCTCCGTGCTTGCGCCTCTTGAGTGGGTGGAGGCGGTGGTAAATCGAGGGGTGCATTCTGGGGCTGGGTCGCTATCATCGCCGCGGCAGGAAGGATACATATGGCATACAAATTTTTGCTGGGACTGGTGGTGATGATGGGTTTGGCTTGGGAGAGCGGGGCGGCGGACACGCCAACGGCGCTCGCGCGGCTGGCGGCGGCCGGCGGCGGCAAGATCCTGTTCCTCGGCAACAGCATCACGCGCCACGGACCGAAGGCCGACATCGGCTGGACCAATAACTGGGGCATGGCGGCGACGGCGCTCGAAAAAGATTTCGTGCATCTACTGGCCGCGGACATCGCCCGGCTGGTGGGGAAGCAGCCGCAGCTTCAAGTCACGAGCTTGGTGGATTTCGAGCGCGGTTATACCTCCTTTGACATCCCCGTGAAGACGAAGCCGTTGGCCGAATTCAAGCCCGACCTGATTATCCTGGCGATTGGCGAGAACACGCCCGCGCTGAACGACACCGCCGCCAAGGCAGCCTATAAGGACTGTCTTGTGCGGCTGTTGAAAGCGCTCAAACAGAATGGTGATCCGGCGATCTTTGTCCGGAGCTGTTTCTGGGCAAACCAGGCCAAGGACGATGCGTTGTGTGCGGCGGCGGCAGAGACCGGCTGCGTCTTTGTGGACATCAGTGCGCTGGCGAAGGTCGAGGCGAACTATGCGCGTTCGGAACAGAAGCTGAAAAGCGCCGGCGTCGCGGCGCATCCGGGCGACCGGGGGATGCGGGCGATTGCCGAGGCCCTGTGCGCCGCGCTCAAAAGCCAGAAGTGAATTTTGCCTGAACCACGGTATCTTCCGCCCATGCACGAGGTTTCCATCTGTCAGAGTCTGGTGAGCGTGGTGCTCGATGAACTGGCACAACGCGAGGTGGGGGCGGGGCGGCTCAAGCGCGTCCGTGTCGTCGCCGGGCAGCTGCATCAGTTGGTGCCGGACGCTCTGGTCTTCGCCTACGAACTACTGACGCGTGACACGCCCGCCGCCGGCTCGCAACTGGAACTGCGCGTGCCGCCGCTGGAGGCCACCTGCAAACGCTGCGGCTGGCAGGGCGCGATGGAACCGCCGATCTTCCTCTGCGAAAAATGTGGCGCGGGTATCGAGATCAAGGGTGGCGATGAACTATTTGTCGAGGAACTGGAGCTTGCTGAATCATGAGTACGGCCCGGATTCATATCCACCGGGCGGTGATGGATGACAGCCTGCGTGAGGCCACCGCGACGCGTGCCTGGCTGGCGGCCCGGCGCTGGCCGATGTTCAACTGCATCGGCTCGCCGGGCGCGGGTAAAACCGCGCTGCTGGAAGGGCTCGCCACCCTACTGGCCGGCCGCCTGAAATTCGCGGTCATCGAGGGTGACTGCGCCACGGCGCGTGATGCCGAGCGCGTGGCTGCGCACGGTATCCACGCTATCCAAATTGTCACCGGCGATGGCTGCCATCTGCCGGCCGCCGCGGTGAACAAAGCGTTGGCCGATCTGCCTGCCGACAGCGAGTGTGTGCTGGTGGAAAACGTCGGCAACCTGGTCTGCCCGGCCGCGTTTGATATTGGCGAGACCGCCAAGGTGGCCGTGTTGAGCGTGACCGAGGGCGAAGACAAGCCGCTAAAGTACCCCGCACTGTTCCGCAAGGCCGGCGCCATTGTGCTGACGAAAACCGACCTGCTGCCGCACCTGCGTTTCAATCTCGAAGCCTGCCGCCACGCGATACGGCAGATCAATAGCGCCGCGCCACTGTTCGAGGTCTCCGCACGGGCCGGCACCGGCCTGTCCGCACTCGCCGACTGGCTGCTGGCGCAAGCCGCCGCCGCCCGTCAGGCCTGCGCCCCGCTTGGCCAAGCTCTGGGGAAGTGAGCCGGAATTTTACCAACCTTTGGGGAACTCGCAGCCGATTGGAGTTCATGAGGTTTGCGCTTGTGCGGCAGCGGGCGGCGTGTAGTAATGCGCGCGTGATCGTCTGCATGGATATCCAGGCGGGGGTGGCGCAGCGCGCCGGGGTGGGGCGCTATGTCCAGAAACTCGTTGAGCATCTCGGCGCCTGCGCGGCGCCGGCCGACGAGCTGCGGCTGTTCTACTTTGATTTCCAGCGCCAGGGCCTGCCGCTCGCGGCGCCGGGGACGCGGCAGCGCGCCTGCCGCTGGTTGCCCGGCCGCTATGTGCAGGCAGCGTGGAAGCGCCTGCACTTCCCGCCGTTCGACTGGCTGGCGGGCGCGGCCGAGGTCTATCACTTCCCGAACTTCGTCGTGCCGCCGCTGACGCGCGGCAAGGCGGTGGTGACGATCCACGATGTCTCGTTCCTGCGTTTTCCCGAGGCGGCCGAGCCGCGGAACCTCGCGTACCTGACGGCGAAAATCCGCGACACGGTGGCCCGCGCCGACGCGATCATCACCGATTCGGAATTTTCCGGCCGCGAAATCCGGGAGCTGCTCGGCGTGCCGGGGGAGAAGATCCATCCGATCCTGCTCGGCCTGCCGTCGGACTTTCGGCGGCCTTCCGACGCGGTCATCGCC
Source organism: uncultured Lentisphaerota bacterium (assembly GCA_903889245.1). GTDB lineage: Bacteria > Verrucomicrobiota > Kiritimatiellia > CAIQIC01 > CAIQIC01 > DP16D-bin41. The sequence goes on from CAISWQ010000054.1 coordinate 80,924, forward strand.
GCCGCGCGCCAGCAGCTGGGCTTGGAACGGCCCTATCTTTTGAGCGTCGGCACGCTGGAGCCGCGCAAGAATTTCCCGTTCCTCGTCGAGGTCTTCGAACGGCTGCGCGGTTTCGATGGCGACTTGGTGATTGCCGGGATGAAGGGCTGGAAATTCGAGCCGATCCTGGCGCGGATACAAAGCTCGCCGCGGGCGGCGCGCATCAGGCATCTGGATTATGTGCCGGAGGAACTGCTTGCCCCGCTGTATGCCGGCGCGGAATTGTTCGCCCTGCCCTCGCTCTACGAGGGGTTCGGCTTCACGCCACTGGAGGCGATGGCCTGCGGCACGCCGGTGCTGATCTCGGCGAACGGCTCGCTGCCGGAAGTCTGCGGCGGCGGCTCGGAGATGGTGCCCGCACTCGATGCCGATCTGTGGGCGCAGCGCATCGGTGCCCTGCTGGCCGCCCCTGCGGACCGCGCTGCCCTGATCGCCAAAGGCGCACAGCACATCGCGAAGTTCTCCTGGCAGACCGCCGCGCAGCAGACGTGGGCGGTGTATCGGCAGGTGGCGGGAAAGTTGAGCCACTGTGAAAATCCGTGAAATCTGTGGCTTTATCCGATGAAAATTGCGATTGATGCGCGGTGGATCTTCCCGGAAATCTCCGGCATCGGGCTTTATACGCGGGAACTGGTCGCGGCCTTGGCCGAGGTGGATCACGGCAATGAGTACGTGCTGCTCTTCGACCGGCCGGAGTTACAAGAGCGCACGTGGGCCGAGGCGCGGCTGGCCGACCGGCCGAACTTCCGCGCCGCGGTGGTGCCTTGGCGGATTTTTTCGCCGGGCAATCAACTGGGGCTGCCCGGCTGGTTGCGGCAGGAGGGGGTGCGGGTTTTCCATGCGCCGAATTACATGATTCCGTTCCGCGCCTTCCCCCGCCGCCGGCCGCACGCGCTCCGCTGCGTCGTGACCATTCACGACCTGATTCCACTGCTCTTTCCGCAGTACACGCCGCGCGCGCTCAAAACGCGGTTTCTGTTTCTGTTCAAAGCGCTCATGCGTGAAACCGCCGCGCGTGCCGACGCGATCCTGACGGTCAGCGAGACTTCGCGCGCCGACATCCTGCGCCTGCTCAAGGCGCGCCACGTGGTGGCGATCCCCAACGGCGTCGCGCCGCACTATCAGCCGGGGCCGCCGCCGCCGCAGACGCCGAAGCGCATCCTGTTCGTCGGCCGTTTCGATCCCTACAAGAATGTGCTCGGCCTGCTGACGGCGTTTGATCTGTTGCGGCAGCAGATGCCGGGCGCGGTACGGCTGGTGGTGGCGGGGACGCCCGACCCGCGTTACCCGGAGCCGCTCAATTTCGCGCGCCGGCGCGGCTTGGAAAAAGACATCGAGTGGCTGGGCTACATCAGCGGCCCGCAGCTCGTCGCCGCCTACCAGCAGGCCGCGGTCTTCGTGCTGCCCTCGCGCTACGAAGGGTTCGGCCTGCCCGTGGTCGAGGCGATGGCGTGCGGTACGCCGGTGGTGTGCAGCCGGGTCAGCTCGCTGCCGGAGGTCGCCGGCGACGCCGCGCTGCTGGTCACGCCCGATGACGCCGCCGGCATCGCGCAGGCCATCCGGCGCGTGCTGGAGGAGCCCGGCCTGGCCGCCACGCTGCGCGCGAAGGGGCTGCGGCGCGCGGCGGACTTTTCCTGGCGGCGCACGGCGGAGCAGACGCGGGCGGTGTACGAACAGGTGGGGCAGGGTTGAAACCGATGCGCATGGCACTACATTTGGCCGGTAAAAGATCAAAGCGCACCATGACGAAACCAGAAGTCATCGCCCAACTTGTTCCTAAGCGCCTGCCCGCGCCGAAGAAAACGGTGACGGCCTTCGCGCCCTCGAACATCGCCCTCTGCAAATATTGGGGCAAGCGCGACGCGGAACTCAACCTGCCGACGGCGCCCAGCCTCTCCATCTCCCTCGGCCGGCTCGGCAGCGAGGTGACGCTGACGCCTTGCGCGGATCATGACCGCTACACGCTCAATGGCCGGCGGCTGCTGCCGGAGTGTGTCTTTGCCCGCCGCGCCAGCGCGTTCTTCGATCTCTTCCGGCCGCACAAGCAGTTTTTCCTGGAGGTGGTGGCCCGCAACACGATCCCGACCGCGGCCGGTCTGGCTTCGTCGGCCTCCGGATTCGCCGCGCTGACGCTGGCGTTGAACGATCTGCTGGGCTGGAAACTGGACCGCCGCAAACTCTCCATCCTCGCCCGGCTGGGCAGCGGCAGCGCCTGCCGTTCGTTGTTCGAGGGCTTCGTCGAGTGGCGCGTCGGCAAGGCGGCCGATGGCCTGGACTCCTTTGCCGAGCCGCTGCCCACGCGCTGGCCCGACCTGCGCGTTGGCCTCGTGGTGCTCTCGAAACAGGAGAAGCCCATCGGTTCCCGTGATGCGATGGCGCACACGCGCGCGACCTCGCCGCTCTATGCCGCGTGGCCGGCGACCGTCGAGCGTGACTTCGCCGCGCTCAAGGAGGCCATCCGCCGCCGCGACTTTACGCGCCTGGGCGAACTGGCCGAGGGGAATGCGCTGGCGATGCACGCCACCATGCTGGCCGCGCGGCCCGCCGTGGTCTATTGCCTGCCCGAATCCCTCGAGGCGATGCAGGCGGTCCGTGCCCTGCGCGCCGATGGTTGCGAGGTCTACTTCACGATGGACGCCGGCCCGAACCTCAAGCTGCTTTTTCGCAAGCCCGACCTGCGCGGCATCGTCAAGCGCTTCCCCGAGGTCCAGGTCGTCGCGCCCTTCGCCTGACGCCGCTTTCCGGCTCGACTTGATCTCGCGCATGGTCTAAAAAATGCGCAGTCAATACGGCAAGCAGAAAGGAAATGACCATGTATAAGATGTTCATCGTTTTGGTGGCAGCGGCCATCTGCATGGCTGGTTCGGCGCAGGCAGCCGAGCCGGTGGCACCGGCGCATCCCGGTATCGGTCTAAGCCTCAAGGCCGGTTCGCTCGGCGCGGGTGGCGACCTGACGCTAGGCCTGACACCCAATATCAACCTGCGCGCCGGCGTCGGCTTCTTCACGTGGACCCACAAGTTGAATGATGGCGCTGCCGACCAGAAAGAGATCAAGGTGGACTTGTTGAACTTCCCTGTGACCGTGGATTGGCATCCGATCACTGGCAATGGCTTCCGCATTTCTGCTGGCGTCATGTTCAACAACGATCGCGGCGAGATTACCGCCAAGGCCGGCCAGAGCGTGTCCATCAACGACCACGATTACCTCGTGAGCGCCTTGAGCGGGAAGGTGGACTTCAATCGCTTTGGTCCCTACCTCGGTATCGGCTATGGCAACGCCGCCGACACCTCGGCGCGCTGGCATTGCGCCCTTGATCTTGGTGTCGCCTATGTGGGCACGCCGAATGTCACGCTCTCCGCCACGGCTCTCAATCCCGCGCAGCAGGCCGCGCTCGATAGCGATGTAACTGCGCAGATCAACACATATCAGGACGACATCAAGCCATTCAAATTCTATCCCGTCCTCTCCCTCGGCTTCTCCTACACCTTCTGATCGGCAGCTTTTCCAAGGCTTGGAAAACTACACGCCGGACTTGTCCAATCCTTGGAAAAACCGGCCGCTCCGCTTTCCAATCCCTGGAAAACCCCGCGCTTGACTTGCCGCGGCGCTCTCCGAGAATGCGCGCATGTCTTCCACCGCCACCGCCGCATGGGCCGCGCGCTTTTCCGGCGCGGTGGATTTCCGCCGCTCGTTCGCGCCGCGGCCGGGCATCAGCCACGTCCTCTTCGATTTCGATGGCACGCTCTCGCTGATCCGCGAGGGCTGGCCGGATGTGATGGCGCCGATGTTCGCCGCGTACCTGCCGCCGCTGCCCGGCGAAACCGAGGCGCAGCGCCGCCAACTCGCGCTCGACGACATCATGCGGCTCAACGGCAAGCAGACGATCTACCAGATGATCCAACTCGCCGAGCGCATCACCGCGCGCGGCGGCCAGCCGCGCGAACCGCTGTGGTACAAGCACGAATACCTGCGCCGGCTCGATGAGCGCATCGCCGCGCGCCTCACCGGGCTCCAGAGCGGCGCGCTCAAGCCCGATGACCTGCTCGTTCACGGCGCGCACGGGCTGATGGAGGAACTGCGCCGCCACAAGCTGGCGATTTACCTCGCCAGCGGCACCGATGAGCACTTCGTCAAGAACGAGGCCGCGCTGCTCGGCCTGACGGAGTTCTTCGGGCCGCACATCTACGGCGCGCTCGATGACTACAAGAAGTTCTCCAAGAAGATGGTCATCGAACGCATCCTGAAGGAGAACGCGATCCCCGGCGCGCAGTTGCTCGCGTTCGGCGATGGCTATGTGGAGATCGAAAACACCAAGGAGGTCGGCGGCCTCGCCGTCGCCGTCGCCAGCGACGAGGCCAACAACGGCTCCGGCCGCTTCGACAAGTGGAAGCACCAGCGGCTGACCGGCGTCGGCGCCGACGTGGTCATCCCCGATTACCGCGACGCGCGCACGCTGCTCGACATCATCTTGGGAACATGACTACCCCCCTCGATCTGAAGAAGCTGAAAATCCGGCCGCTCGCCGAACGCAGGAGCCTGACGTGCGCCGATGACATCCTCGTCGCGCCCAACGCGCCGCTGCGGCCGCTGCCGGAGGCGGTCCAGCCGCTCATCGCTGACTGCGCGCAACGGATTCGCGCGGCGCGCAAGGGCGGCGCGAGCGTCATGCTGATCTACGGCGCGCACCTGCTGCGCAACGGCGCGGCGCTGATCCTCGACCGCCTGCTGGCGGCCAAGTGGCTGACGCACCTGGCGACCAACGGCGCGGGGACGATTCATGATTGGGAATATGCGTGGCTCGGCGCGAGCACGGAGAGCGTCCGCGAAAACGTCGCCACCGGTTCGTTCGGCACATGGGACGAGACGGCGACGAACATCCATCGTGCGCTGCTGGCCGGCGCGCTCGATGGCCTCGGCTACGGCCGCGCGCTGGGCCGTTACATCGCCGAGGACGGCGCGAAGCTGCCGGCGCCCGAGGAACTCGCGCGCGCCATTGCCGCCGCGCCGGAGCATCCGCTGACCGCGGCGCGCGCCGACCTGCTGCGCGCGATGCGCGAGCAGAGCTGGCCGGCGGGCCGTATCCGGGTGGAGCACCGCTGGAGGCAGAACTCCATTCTCGCCGCGGCCTGGCGGCACAACGTGGCCGTGACGGTGCATCCGGGCATCGGCTATGACATCATCACGAACCACCCGGTGTTCAGCGGCAGCGCCATCGGGCGCGCAGGCGAACTCGACTTCAAGCTGTTCGCCGGCGCGGTCGCTGGCTTGAACGGCGGCGTCGTGCTCTCGATCGGCTCGGCGATCATGGGGCCGCAGGTGTTCGAGAAGGCGTTGAGCTGCGTGAACAACCTGCGCCTGCAGGAGGGCCGCGGCGTCGTCAGCGGCCACTCGATCTTTGTGGTGGACCTGCAGGACGGCGGCGGCTGGGACTGGACGCAGGGCGAACCGCCGAAGACGAATCCGGCCTACTACCTGCGCTTCTGCAAGAGCTACGCGCGCATGGGCGGCACCATGCGCTACGCGCAGTGCGACAACCTCACCTTCGTCCAGCATCTCCATCGCGAGTTGCAACGCCTATGAAAGGGGACGCCCACACCAGGACCATGTTTTTTTACGCCCGGTCAGGTGACCGGGCCTACAAGGCTGGTGTCTGTAGGCCGCGTGACCTCACGCGGCGGAACACCACGCACGTGGAGGGACGCGCTCCGTCGCGTCCGCGCACATGACGCTCGCGCGCTTCCACGCCATCACCGCGCGCTATCCGGCGCTGAAGATCGCCATCGTCGGCGACTTCTGCCTCGACCGCTACCTGGAGATTGATCCGGCGCGCGCGGAAACCTCCCTCGAAACCGGACTGCCGGTTCAGAACGTGGTGAACGTCCGCGCACAGCCCGGCGCGGCGGGGACGGTGCTCAACAACGTCGCCGCGCTCGGTGCCGGCCAGATTTTCCCGGTGGGCTTTTGCGGCGAGGATGGAGAGGGATTTGAGCTGCGCCGCGCGCTGGCCGCGCTGCCGGGCGTGCAGCTCGATTATTTTCTGACCACGGCGTTGCGCCGCACGTTCACCTACTGCAAGCCGCTCGTCATCGAGCCCGATGAGCCACCGCGCGAGCTGCGCCGGCTCGACTCGAAAAACTGGACGCCGACGCCGCCATCCGTCAGCGAGGCGCTCGCCACCGCGACGGCCAAGCTGCTCAAGCGGGTGGATGCGGTCATCGTGATGGATCAGGTGGACGTGGCGGAGACCGGCGTCGTGACCCAGGCGGTGCATGCTATGTTGGCGGGGCAAGGGAGCGGTGTGCCGATCCTTGCCGATTCACGGCGCGGGTTGAGCGGCTATCCGCCGGTGATCTTCAAGATGAACGCCGCCGAACTCGCGCGACTCTGCGGGTTGAGTGGCAAGCTTTCCCTGAAGCAGGTGCGCGCGGCCGCGGCGCAACTGGCGCGGAAAAACCAGCGCGCCGTCTTCGTCACGCTTGCCGAGCGCGGGCTGGTCGGCGCGCAGCCCGATGGCACGACCGAACACGTGCATGCGCTGCCGCTGCGCGGGCCGATTGATATCGTCGGCGCGGGCGATTCGGTGACGGCGAACCTCGCGCTGGCGCTCGCCGCCGGCGCGACGCTGCGCGAGGCGCTGGAGCTGGCGGCACTCGCCTCGTCCATCGTCATCCATCAGCTCGGCACCACCGGCACGGCCTCCGTCGCGCAGATGCAGGCGCTGTTGCCGAAGCAGTCATGAACTGATGGGCGGGAATAAACCGGGAGAAAGGTAATGCAGATCAAGAGCGCCATGTTCGGCTTCTGTCTGCTGGCGACTGTCGCGTGGGCTGGCGAGGTCGCGCCGCCGACACCGAAGTGGTTAAGCGAAATCACGCGCGTCGCCTACACGGATCTCGGCAACGCGCGCTTCAGCGGCGAGTGGCCGGAGCAGGTGATCGCCGATGCCGCGGCCGCCGGCGTGCAACTGTTCTTCTCGCGCGTCCACAGCGGCGATGAATGGGAAGGGCTCGGCTGGCAGAGCGAGTTCGGCCCCGCCGACCCGCGCATGAACGGCCGCGACTGCACGCGCGAGCTGGTCGCGCTATGTCACAAGAATCACATCCGCTACCTCGCCTATTATTGGGCGCAGCGTGAGCCGAAGGCAGTGGCCGAGGCGCACCCCGACTGGTGCGGCGTCAATGCGCGCGGCAAGCCGACGCGCTACTTCTGCTTCAACACGCCCTACCGTCAGCTCGTGCGCGACCGCATTGTCGAACTGGTGAAGAAGGAGCGCGTGGATGGCATCTTCTTCGACATGTTCCATGCCCGCGCCGACGAGTGTTACTGCGCCTGCTGCCAGGCGAAGTTCAAGCAGCAGACCGGTCACGCCGCGCCGACGAAGGAAAACTTCGAGAACCCCGTGTGGCGCAAGTGGGTGGATTTCCGCTACCGCAGCCTCGAGGACGCGATGCTGGAGTTCAACCGCGCGATCAAGGCGGCGAATCCCGACGCGGCGTTGGTGGTCAACACGTGGAACGCCTGGGTCTATCACGACAATCTGCTGCGCCGAAATTCAATCCGTGTGATCGAAAACGTGGACGGCATTCTGGAGGAAACCGCTTGGTACGACACGGTGGATCCGTCGTTCTGCGCCTTCCCGACGCTCTACAACTTCATGAGCTGGCATCTTGCGGGGTTGGCGAAGGAGAAACCCGCGCTGATGTGGGCGCGCGGCGGCGTGGTGCGGTTGCCGATTGGCTACACCGAGTCGTTCACGCGGCAGGCGGTGATGCTCGCCAACGGTTCCGTGCCCGCGCAGTCGGTGCCGGGCCGTGAGGTGATGAAGCGCTACATGGCCGACCTCGCCGCCCGCGAAAAATTTGTGTGCGGCAGCCGGCCGCTGCGCTGGTGCGGACTGCTGGTCTCGGAGAAGACGGAGATGTGGTACGGCCGCCACGAGCCGCAGGAGCGCTACATCAAGGGCATCTATGGCGCCTACCAACTGCTGCTGGAAAAACATCTGCCGGTGGTGCTCGTCACCGACCGTGATCTCGAGCGCGGCGATCTGGCGGGGCTGGCGGTGCTCGTTGCGCCGAATGCGGCGGCGCTCTCCGAGCGCGAGTGCGAGAACCTGCGCGCGTTTGTACGCGCGGGCGGCGGTCTGGTCGCCAGCTACGAAACGTCGCTGTTTGACGAGGAAGGCCAGCCGTTGCCGGACTTCCGGCTGGGCGATCTGCTCAACGCACGCAAGGTGGGTGAGTTCGACGCGCGCGCGATCCGCGTCGGCTGGGATCCGCTCAAGATTCACTACGCCAATTGGTATGTGCCCGCCAAACACCGCTGGGCCACCGGCGATGTCCGCGTCGCGATGGAGCGCTGCGGTGTGACGGACCCGGCGGGCACCGTACATACGAGCCTGCAATTGATCGGCCGCCTGCTGGAGGTGGAGCCCGTGAAGGGCAAGCGCAGCGATCTGCGCGTGAGCACGGCGGAATATAGCGAGCCGCTCAAGCGGGTGGTGAGCACCAATTATCCCGGCGTGGTGGAAAACAAGTTTGGCGACGGCAAGGTCATCTATTTCCCCGCGGATCTCACGTGGTCCTATTTCCGGCTGGGCGATCCACATGTGGCGGGTTTGCTGGAGCAGGCGATCCGCGAGGCGGCCGGCCGGCCGCCGCCCATCGAAGTCGCCGCGCCGAGTATCGTGCAGGCGACGCCGTTCGTGCAGGGCAACCGGCTGGTGGTTCATTTGCTGAACGACATCTCGTCGCTCGGTCGTTCGCAAAACGTGAAGGGTGAATCGCTGCGCGAGCGGACCGAGGTGATCCCGATGCACGACATCAAGGTGACCTTCCGCGAACCGCGCTGGAAAAAATTCACACTAATCCCCGGCGGTACCGAACTGAAGGCCGAGGATACGCCGCAGGGCCGGGTGGTGACGGTGCCGCCGCTGCCAATCCATGCGATGGTCGTGGCGGAGGAACGGTGATCTCATGAATTTCCAAGGCTTGGAAAACCACGTCGGAAATTTTCCAAGCCTTGGAAAAGTTGAATATCATTGCCTGGGCAATATAATTGTTGACAGCGGCGCGGCCGATACGGAAGATGCGCCGCAAGAAACGAGGCGCGCATGAAGGCACTGGTCAAACGCGAAGCGAAGCTGGGGCTGTGGCTCGAAGATGTCCCGGAGCCGGTCGTGGGCATCAACGATGTGCTGATCAAGGTCCACAAGACCTCGATCTGCGGCACCGACGTGCATATCTATAACTGGGACGCGTGGTCGCAGAAGACAATCAAGGTGCCGATGGTGATCGGCCACGAGTTTGCCGGCACGGTCGCCGGTTATGGCGCGAACGTCGCGGACATGAAGCTCGGCGACGTGGTCAGCGGCGAGGGGCACATCGTCTGCGGCCGCTGCCGCAACTGCCTCGCCGGCCGCCGCCACCTGTGCGCGCACACGATCGGACTGGGCGTCAACCGCACCGGTTCGTTCGCGGAATATGTCAGCATCCCGATGACGAACGTCTGGCACGCGGACCCGAAGATTTCGATGGAGGTGCTGTCGTCGTTCGATCCGTTCGGCAACGCGGCGCACACGGCGCTCTCGCACAAGGTGCTCGGCGAGGACGTGCTGATCACCGGCGCGGGGCCGATCGGCCTGATGGCGGCGGCGATTGTCCGCCACGCCGGCGCGCGGTTCGTCATCATCACCGATGTGAATCCCTACCGGCTCGATCTCGCCCGCAAGCTGGGCGTGACGCGCGCGGTGAACGTGAAGGAGCAGTCGCTCAAGGACGTACAGGCGGAACTCGGCATGAAGGAAGGCTTCGACGTCGGCCTCGAGATGTCCGGCAATCCCGCGGCGTTTCGCGACATGATTGATAACATGTGCCACGGCGGCAAGATCGCGATGCTCGGCATTCCATCGGAGCAGATGGCGATTGATTGGAACAAGGTGGTGTTCAACATGCTCACGATCAAGGGCATCTATGGCCGCGAGATGTACGAGACGTGGTACATGATGACCGCGATGCTGCAGTCGGGGCTGGATATCTCGCCGGTGATTACGCACCGGTTCCCCTACACCGAGTTCGAGCAGGGCTTCCAGGCGATGCGTTCGGGCAACTCCGGCAAAGTTGTGCTGACATGGTGCGAGGGCTGAAGCGTGGCTGCCATCAGCCGCAGATTGTTTTTGAATTCGTTGCCGGCGGCGCTCGGTGGCGTGGCGGTTGGCGGTCGGGCCGGCGCGGCGGAGCCCGCGCCTGAAGGCCGCGGCAACCGGATCGCGGTCTCGACCTATTCCTTCTGGCGGTTTCTCCCGGATTGCAAGGTGCCGGTCGAGGATTGCATCCGGCAGGCGGCCGCGATGGGCTTCGATGCCGTGGAAATTCTGCACCGCCAGATGGAGCGCGAGGACCATGCCTATCTCCAGCAGCTCAAGCGCTACGCGCTGCTCGAAGGCGTGGACCTGTGTGGTCTCTCCATTCACCAGGGATTTCTCTCGCCGGATGCAAAGGTGCGGCAGGAAAATATCGCGCACACGCTGAAGGGTATCGAACTGGCCTATCAACTGGGCATCCCGCACATGCGGGTCAATACCGGCCGCTGGGGTACGAGCAAGGATTTCGACACGCTGATGAAGAACCGCGGTATCGAATCGGCGCTGCCGGGGCATACCGAGGAGGAGGCGTTCGGCTGGGTCATCGACGCGTTCAAGGCGTGCCTCGCCAAGGCGCAGGAGTGCGGCGTGACGCTGGCTCTGGAGAATCATTGGGGCCTCGGCCTGACGCCGCAGGGTGTGCTGCGGATCATTGAAGCGGTGAACTCACCGTGGCTGCAGGTCAACATGGACACGGGCAATTTCCTCGAAGATCCCTACGACCGGCTGGAGCAGATCGCGCCCAAGACCGTCTACGTCCACGCCAAGACCTATTACGGCGGCGGCCTCTGGTACACGCTGGACCTCGACTACGCGCGCATCGCCGCGCTGCTCCGGCGGCACAACTATCACGGCTATATTTCCCTCGAATACGAGGGCAAGGAAGACTACCGCACCGCGCTGCCCAAGAGCCTCGCGGTGCTGCACGCCGCCTTCAGGAGAAACCATGCTGCCAACCGCGTATGAAAAATGGCTGACCGACCAGCTCGCCTCCATCCGCGAAGCTGGATTGTTCAAGGAGGAGCGTGTGCTCGCCGGCGCGCAGTCGGCGCACATCCGCCTGCGCGACGGGCGCGAGGTGATCAACCTCTGCGCGAACAACTACCTTGGCCTCGCGAACCATCCCGACGTGATCGCGGCGGCGAAGGCCGGCCTCGACCAGTGGGGCTACGGCCTCTCCTCGGTGCGCTTCATCTGCGGCACGCAGGAACTGCATAAGCAGCTCGAGCAGCGGCTCTCCGAATTTCTCGGCACCGAGGATACGATCCTCTACTCGTCGTGCTTCGACGCCAACGGCGGCCTGTTTGAGACGCTGCTCGGCGAGCAGGACGCGATCATCAGCGACGCGCTCAACCACGCGAGCATCATTGATGGCGTCCGGCTCTGCAAGGCGCAGCGCTTCCGCTACGCCAATGCCGACATGGCTGACCTCGAGGCGCAGCTCAAGGCCGCCGCGAACTGCCGCACGCGCCTGATCGCGACCGACGGTGTCTTCAGCATGGATGGCACCATCGCGCCGCTCCGCGACATCTGCGACCTCGCCGAGAAATATGACGCGCTGGTGATGGTGGACGATTCCCACGCCGTCGGCTTCCTCGGCCCGCGTGGCCGCGGCTCGCACGAATATCGCGGCGTGATGGGCCGCGTGGACATCCTGACCGGCACGCTCGGCAAGGCGCTTGGCGGCGCGAGCGGCGGCTACACCAGCGGCCGCCGCGAGATCATCGCGCTACTGCGCCAGCGCTCGCGGCCCTACCTCTTCTCCAACACGCTCGCGCCCTCCATCGCGGCGGCCTCGCTCAAGGTGCTGGAGATGCTCGGCCGCTCGACCGAGTGGCGCGACCGCCTGATGGCGAACACGCAGTTCTTCCGCGCGGGCCTGGCTGCCGCCGGCTTCAACATCCCGGCGGGCGAGCACCCGATCGTGCCGCTGATGCTCGGCGAGGCCGCGCTCGCCCAAAAGATGGCGGCGCGGATGCTTGACCACGGCATCTACGTCATCGGCTTCTTCCATCCGGTCGTCCCGCAGGGCAAGGCGCGCATCCGCACGCAGGTTTCCGCCGCGCACTCGCGCGCCGACCTGGAAAAAGCCATCGCGGCCTTCAGTGCCGTGCGGCGTGAGCTTCCATGAAAAATCTTTTTCCAAGGCTGGGAATACTGGCGGTGCTGCTTTTCCAAGGCTTGGAAAACGTCCGCGCGGAATCGGCGGCGGCGCTCTTCGCGCGCGGCGATCTGCCCGCCTACAAGACTGCGCTCGACACCTGGCTCGATGCGACCGAGCGCGCCGCCACCGGCGCGGACGCCGCCGCGCGCTGGCCGAAGCTGGCGGCAACTCCCGGCTATTTGCACACGCTGATGCAGGCGGAACTGCTGCGCGTCACCGGCACCGAGAACGTGGCGAAGGTGATGGCGACGCCGAACGGCCGCGCATTCCTCTCCACCTTCATGGCCGACCCCGCGTGGCTGGAACTGTATCTGGCGAGCGGGCCGGTGCCGGAGAACACGCCCGACGGGCTCGCGACGCTGCGTGATATCTGGCTGGCTGACCGCACGCCGGACGCGGCGAAATATCATCACCTCGCGACTGCGGTCGCGCTCGTGTTCAACACCGATCCGCAGAAGCGGCGGCTGCGCGATGTGACCTCGCGCGACCGCCATCCGCTGACGCCGGTCGCGCGCTACACCTTCTTCAAGGAGAGCCACAAGGCGGGCAAGCTCAAAGGGCTCTTCGACAAGCTCGCGACGTGGGAGCTGCGGTGGGTCGTGGGCGCGCCGGTGGAGAACGCGGCGCTCGCGTGGTTGCAGGAGCACGTCAATGTGCCGCTCGCCGAGTTCGATGGCGTCTGCTGGATTCCGCGTTACCGCGGCGTGAACGACTTCGGCAATACGGTGCAGGGCCCGCTCTTCTATCCCGCACGCAGCCAGCTCAACTGGGCCGAGGACACCGCAGCGCACGGCGGCGTCTGCGGCGCGCTCTCGACCTTCGGCGCCTTCAACGCCATGGCGCATGGCGTACCGGCGACGACGAAGGGCCAGCCCGGCCACTGTGCGCACGCGATCCGCCTCGCACCCGGCGACTGGAAGCCGTGCTTCGGCGGACCCGATGGCGGCGCGGCGTTTCATTTTGGCCCCGACACCTTCGCCTACGTCTGGATGGCCGACGACGCCTATGGTGCCACCGAGGCGATGCGCCGCTCGATGCAGCTCGCGTGGCGCGCGCGGCGCACAAACGCGCGTGCCGATTTCGCCGCGGCGCTCGCCGCGCAGCCGCTGAACTGGCTCGTCTGGCAGGACTACCTCGCCCGGTGCCTCGCCGATCCGACCTGCGGCGCCGAGGACTGGAAGAACATCAGCGACGCCATCCTCGCCGGCCTGGGCAAGCATCCGCGGCCGATGTGCGATCTGCTCGCGCAGTTCGATGAGAAGAAACTCTGGCCTGCGCTCACGCCGGCGGAGAAGCTGGCGTTCTTCCTGAAGGTCCACGAAATCATCGCCGCGAATCAGCGGCCCGGCTGGTCGCCGTGGGAAATGCCGCGCGATGTGCTGGCGAAGCAACTCAAGGCGCTCGGTGACGCCGACAAGGACGGCAAGTTCTTCGGTCAGGCGCTGGGCGCCTATGTCCGGCAAGGCCACGAATTTTTCATCGGCAAGCTGATTGACTGGGGCACGGAGAAGCTGGCGAAGTCGCGCTCCGGCCGCGAGCAGTTCTTCGCCGCGATCACCGCCGCGCTTGGCGAGAGCGGCGGCACGGGCGATGACAAGATCCGCCGGAAGGTGCTCGCCAGCGCGATCCGCGCCACCGAGGAGGCGCGCAGCATCGCCGGCTTCCAGATGTTGAGCGACGCCGCAAAGAAATTCGCCGCGCCCGAGGGCAAGCTCAAGTTCGAGACGCCGCGCGGCCGGCTCGTCAGCGCCGATGGGCTCCTCTACTTGAGCGGCTTCGATGGCTATGATCCCCCGATCAACCATCGCGGCGTGCTGACCGAGGATGGCGGCCTGTTCCATTGCCAGCCCGCGAAGGACGACAAGGACGGCCACGCCTGGGTCGTTGTGCAGTTACGCGATGAATGCCTGTTGAGCGCCCTCGCGCTCGGCAACCGCGTCAGCAACCAGCAGCGCTGCAAGTCGCTCCGTATCTCCACCAGCACCGACGAGAAAACCTGGAAGCCGCTGACGGAGATCAGCGACTTCAAGCAGCAGTGCAAACTCGACGTCAGCGACAAGGCCGTCCGCGCCCGCTGGGTCAAGATCGAGAACACCACGCCGCAGTCCGACGCCTTCCACCTGCGTAACGTCTGCATCTACGGGGAACCGGTGAGGCTGTGACGCGCGCGTTTCCAGATATTGGAAAACACAACCGGCGGTTTTTCCAGGCCTTGGAAAAGCTCACGAAAAATTTTCCAAGCCTTGGAATTTTGGCCCTGCTGTTTTTCCAAGCCTTGGAAAGCCGCGCTGCGGATACGCGTGTGTGGTTGCCGAACTACGAGGAAGCCAGCGCCAAGGCGAAGACGGCGAACCGCGACCTCTTCGTCTTCATCGGCGGCAGCGACTGGAGCGCGGCCTCACGCGCTTACAAGGCGAACGTCATCGCGTCGCCGCAGCTCGCGCCGGCGCTCGGTGGCGAATTCCTCTGGCTGGAGCTTGATCATCCCGAACTGCCGACCGAGGCGCAAAAGGCGGCGGCGAAGGCGAACAAGAATTTCAACGTCACGATCCACAACTATCCCGGCGTGGTCCTGCTCGATGCCGAAGGCCGCTGCTATCTGAAGCTGGAGGCGCCGCAGGGTGGGGTGGGCGAACTCGCCGCGGCGGTCAAGGCGGCGCGGGCGCTCAAGGCGCGGCGCGATGCGGCGCTAGCGCTCGCCGACAAAGCGAACGGTCTGGAGCGCGCACGGCAGCTCGGCGCCGCGCTGGATGTGCTGGGGCCGACGTGCCTGCAACATGGGCGGCAGAGCCACCGCAAGCTGCTCGACGAGCTCAAGAAGCTCGACCCGAACGACACGGTAGGTACACAGCGCCGCCTGACGTTCAACCCGGATGGCTTCGCCGAGAAAGACCTGTGGCCGCTGACCGGCAAGAAGAAGTTCGCCGACGCGCATAAGCTGGTGGACAAGGAGCTGGCCGACCTGCGCAACAACCTCTGGCTGCGCCAGCACCTGATGGCGCTGAAGTTTTTCGTGTTCCAGCAGGAAGAGAAACTAGATGACGCAGTGAAGCAACTCCAGCAGTTGATCGCCCTCGACCGGACCTCGGATATGGCGCGGCAGGCCAACGCCTACATCGCCAACATCACGCAACCGGTGACGCTGACCACCAACCTCTGGAAGCCGGAGCATCTGCGCTTCTACTTCGCCGAGTGGCGGCTCGATGCGGCGCGGCAGATCACCGGCGCCGGCGAGTACGCAATCCAGTTCAAGCATACCGATGGCGACCGCATCACCGTGCGCGACGTCGCCGTGATGAACGGCAGCGCGCAGGTGGTCAAGGCCGAGATGCCCAAACGCAGCGACATCCTCACGCTGAAGGTGCCCGCCTTCGCGCCGGGCGGGAAAATCTGGCTCAAAATTTCCGCGAAGGGCCACGGCTGGTTCGGCAGCCACGGCGAAATCCTGGTGAGTAAAAAATGAAAAAGCTTTTTCCAATCCTTGGAACTCTGGCGGTACTGTTTTTCCAATACTTTGAAATTCAGGCGGCGGAGGCGGGCGGCATCTTCCCGCGCGGCAACAAGCTGGCGTTCATGGGCTATTCCGGCGACCCGGCGCGCGATCTGACCAACGGCTTCACCGTGGCTGGGCCGGTCTATGGCAATCAGATGCCGTATCTCCAGCGCTGCTTTTCCAACGGCTGGCCGGTGGTCGCGCACGTCGGGCCCCGCATCACGTTCGACGACAAGAAGGCCGACAAGTACAAACTGAACGAGACAACCCTGCGTGCCGAGGTGGAGCAGCAGATGCAGGAGCTTGCGCCGCACAAGGAGATCGTCTGGTGGGCGGTGACGCCGGAAGAACTGCGGCCGTGGCGCAAGGACGAGATGAAGTACCTCGACATCGTGTGTGACGCCGTCCGCAAGCACGATCCGCAGCAGCGGCCGGTCTATCTCTATAACCCGAACCACCGCGACGCGAAGTCGCTGGAGCCGATCGCGAAGCAGGTGGACGTGCTGGCGAAGGGCTGCTACGTCAATTCGGCGGGCAAGAAACGCGACCGTGCGTGGGTGCGCTGGAGCGTCGAGCAGGAACTTGCGGCGCTCAAGAGCGCCGGTCGGCCGCAGGCGCTCGCGCTGGTGATGCCGGAACTGTGCAAGGATCCGGAGCCGGGCGAGGAGCAGGAAATCCGCGCGTGGGTACGGCACGATGTCTACCTCGGCCTCGCCAGCGGCGCGCAGGGCGTACTGCTCTGGTCGCTCTTCAAGCGCAAGGAGGTCAAGCGCACGTGGCAGTTGTGGTACGACGCCTATGCCGAGTGCGCGCGCGAACTGAACGGCCCGCGCGGGCTGGCGCAGGTCTTCCTGTTTGGCAAGCGGTGCGACGACATCAAGGTCGAACTGGTCAAAGGTGGTGGGTCCGCCGCGGTACAGCTCGGCGGCAACGCGGAGCCGACGACCACGACCGAGCAGGAGCGCGCCGCGCGCCAGGTGAGTATGGCCTCGTGGACCGCCGCCGGGTTCGAGCATGGCGGCAGCCGCTGGCTGTTCGTGATCAACTCCGGTAACGCGCCCGCCACCTTCGCGCTCGCCAAGCTGTCGCCCCGCGCGCGCATCGAGAACGCGTTCGACGGCGCACCGTGCGTACTCGAAAAAAATCAACTGACGTTGCCGGCCTACGGTGTTGCTGCCCTCAAAATCACCGGAAAAAACGAATGAAAAAAATCCTCATGGCTGCACTCACGATTACCCTGGCCGCACGCGCCGAGCTGCGCGTGCCGGCGTTCACGGCCTACTTCGAGCCGAATCCAAATGGCGGGCACATGTCGGAGAAGAAGGGGATCACCGGATGGAATGATCCCGCGCTCAAGGTTATGTGGTTCGGCGAAATCAAGACGCCGGGCCTGCTCGACTGCTCCGTGGCCTTGCGGCTGCCGGCGGGCACAAGCTCCAAGCTGCGGCTGACGGTGGCCGGCCAGTCGCACGCGGTCACCGCGTCGGGTGCGGTGGCGAAGTTCGGCGCGTTCAAGATTCCGGCGGCGGGCTATCAGCGCTTCAGGCTCGAATCCCTGAACGCGCCGGGGCAGCCGGCGGGCGATATCGAGGCGCTCGTACTCGATGGCGCGGCGGTGGCGGACGCGCACTTCAACCTCAAGCCGCGCCGCAACGCGGCGTCGGTGCATTTGAGCTATCCGATTCCCAAGGGCGAACAGGCGGCGGCGTTCTACTGCGAGGCGACCGGCCTCGAAGAGCCCGTGGCGACCTATTACATGGCGTGCGGCTGGCACCGCGGCTACTTCGGGATGCAGGTCAACAGCCCGACGGAGCGGCGGATCATCTTCAGCGTCTGGGACAGCGGCGGCGAGGCGGTGGATCGCAAGAAGGTCGCCGATGAGAACCGCACAAAGCTGGTGGCGAAGGGTGAGGGCGTGTTCTCCGGCGACTTCGGCAACGAGGGCACCGGCGGGCACAGCCACCTGAAATATCCCTGGAAGACCGGCGAGAAGCAGCGCTTCATCGTCACGGCCAAGGTGGTGGATGCGACGCACACGATCTACTCCGGCTTCTGGTTCCATCCGGAGCAGAAGAAGTGGATGCTGATCTCCAGTTGGAACGCGCCGAAGACCGGCGACTGGTTGCACGGCCTCTACAGCTTCAGCGAAAATTTTGGCGGCAGCAACGGCCACCTGCGACGCAAGGCGCTGTTCGGCAACCAGTGGCTGCGCACGCCGGAGGGGAAGTGGATCGAGATCACGACCGCGAGTTTCAGCCACGACGGCACGGGCAAGAGCGACCGTCTCGACCGCTTCATGGGTGTCGAGCACGGCCAGTTCTTCCTCTCGCAGGGCGGCTTCGTGCCGGGCTTCACCAAGTACGGCGAAAAATTCACGCGTCCCGCCCTCGGCACGCCGCCGGCCGACTTGCAGTTGCCGGAAATTCCCGAACCCAAGACCAAGACGCCCTAGGCACGCACGATGGTTTCCGTTTACGACAACGACAAGCTGGAGCTCTTCTGCCGCAAGCAGGGCATCTATGACCATGCCCTGAAGCGGTTCCGCGCTGCGTATTTCAAGAAGGGCCTGCCGGAAGAGGAGTGCCTGGCCAATCTCACGGAGAGCGGGCGTGCAATCTTCAGGGAACAGGTTGGCCTGACGCAGTTGCAACTGGCGGAGCAGCACGACTCGAAACTCGATGGTGCGAGCAAGCTCGTCTTCGTTACCGCGCAGCAGGAACGCATCGAGGCGGTTATCCTGCGGATTGATTCGGGCCGGACGAGCCTGTGCATCTCGTCGCAGCTCGGCTGCAGCGCCGCCTGCGCGTTTTGCGCCACGGGCAGTCTGGGCTTCACGCGCAACCTGACGGCCGCCGAACTGCTCGACCAGGTGGTGCTCGCGCGCCGCCTGCTGGCCGCCGAGGGCCGCCAGTTGCGCAACGTGGTCATCATGGGCATGGGCGAGCCGTTCCATAATGAAAAGGCAGTCTGCGCCGCACTGGAATGTTTGCGCGACGTGCGCTGTTTCTACCTCTCCGAGCGCCACCTGCTCGTCTCCACGGTCGGCGTGCCCGCGGCGATGCTGCATTTCGTCGGGCACTACCCGAAAATCCGCCTGGCCTTGAGCCTGCACAGCGCGCGGCCAGAGGTGCGCGCCCGCCTGATGCCGCACGGCGGCGCGGCCGCGCTCGCGAAAATCCGCGCCGCCCTGCCCGCACTCACCCGACACGGCAACTTCATGGTCGAATACCTTCTACTAGAAGGTATCAACGCTGGCCCCGCCGATGTGAACGCGCTCATCGAGTGGCTGGCTGGCGTCAAGGCGCATATCAATTTGATTCACTTCAATCCGTTCCCGGGCTCCACGTTCAAGCCGGTCACGGACGCGGCGCGCGAGGTCTTCGCCGCAGCCTTGCGCAGGGCCGGGTTCAAGGTCACCCTGCGCCGCTCGCTCGGCGCCGACATCGCCGCCGCCTGCGGCCAGCTCGCGGGCTCATCGGGCGCCAGCCAGGGAGTCCCTTCATGAAGCTGCGGCGGCATTTTCCAGGGCTTGGAATGTTGGCCCTGCTGTTTTTCCAAGGGTTGGAAACGCAGGCCGCCGAGCGGCCCAACATCGTGTTCTTCCTCGTGGACGACATGGGCTGGCAGGAGACCTCGGTGCCGTTCCATAGCGAGGTGACGGCGCTGAACAAGCGGTACAAGACTCCGAACATGGAGCGGCTGGCGGAGCAGGGCGTAAAGTTCACGCAGGCCTACGCGTCGGCCGTCTGCTCGCCGACGCGCGTGAGCGCGCTGACGGGCATGAACGTGGCACGGCATCGCGTGACGAACTGGACGCTGCGGAAAAACGCGTCGCCCGACAACGCGAGCAAGACGATCACACCGCCGCAGTGGAACGTGAACGGCATCTGTACGAACGCGGGCATCGAACGGACGATGCAGGTGACGCCGCTGCCGCAACTGCTGCGCGCGGCGGGCTACAGGACGATTCATTGCGGCAAGGCGCACTTCGGCGCGAAGGGCACGCCGGGCGAGGACCCGCTGAACCTCGGCTTCGAGGTGAACATCGCCGGCCACGCGGCGGGCGGGCCGGGCAGCTATTGGGGCGAAAAGAATTTCAGCGCGAAGTGGCGCTCGAAGGGCGAGCACATCTGGGATGTGCCGGGCCTGGCGGCCTATCACGGCCAGAACATCTACCTGACCGAGGCGCTGACGCGGGAGGCGGTCAAAGCCCTTGAGAAATCGGTGGCGGAGAAGAAACCGTTCTACCTCTACCTGGCGCACTACGCGATCCACGCGCCGTGGGAGAAGGACGAGCGTTTCTATCCGAAGTACATCGCAGCCGGACTGAAACCGTTCGAGGCCACGCTGGCCTCGATGATCGAGGGCATGGACAAGTCGCTCGGCGATTTGCTGGCCGCGCTCGAGCGGCTCGGTGTCGCGCACAACACGATCATCCTGTTCATGTCCGACAATGGCGCGCCCTCGCAGTGTCCGCGGAATTTGCCGCTGCGCGGCCACAAACTCACGCCCTATGAGGGTGGCATCCGCGAGCCCATGCTCGTCAAGTGGCCGGGCGTGACGCAACCTGGCAGCGTCTGCCGCGACCCGGTGGTGATCGAGGATTTCTTCCCCACGATCTTGGAGCTGGCCAATGTGCCGTGGCAGGGCCGGACGATCCAGACGGTGGATGGCGTCAGCTTCGCGCCGCTGCTGCGCGGCGCGGCCCACCCGCCCGCCGACCGCGCGTTCGTGTGGCACTTCCCGAACAACTACAGCGGCCAGGCGCCGTTCAGCGCCCTGCGCCAAGGGCCATGGAAACTGATCTATCATCACGCCTCCCGGAAACTGGAACTCTTCAATCTCGAGGACGACCTTGGCGAGACACGCGATCTGGCCCCGCAGCAGGGCGCGCAGGTCGCCGCACTGGCGCGGTTGCTGTCGGAACGGCTGCGCGCAGAGCAGGCGCAGATGCCGGTGGACAAGGCGACTGGACGGGACATTGACTGGCCGGACGCACCCGCCGTCCTGGCCGCGAACGCACCAAACGGGAAGGATCACAAATGAACAACATCAGCCGTATCGTCGGGTTGGGACTCACCGCCGTGTGTCTTGCCGCTCCGCTGGAACATGCCTGGGGCGCCGAGATAAACACCACGACACAGAAACTGCCGCCGCTGCCGTGGCATCTGGCCGATGTCTGGTGGACCTTCGAGAAGCCGACGCCGCACTTCGAGTCGCTCGACATGGAGGTGACGATCGACCGCGACGTGGCGACGAACATCAACCTCTATGTCTCGCCCTGCGGCATCGCGCAGATCAACGGTATGGATTTCTACGGCGGGCTCCAGACCGCGGTGAACGGCTGGGCCGGCAAGGAGAGCCGCGAGCGCGTGCATCCGGGGCCGGGCGCGATCTTCTCGCGCTGGTCGCACGACAAGCAGACCAAGATCGGCTTGGAACATGTCCGCATGGCCGCGGGCGGGCTGTGCGAGAGCGCCGGCTATGAGGGCGAGTTTTGCAGCGTGCGCCGGCCGCTGGCGTGGAAGCGGGGCACGTACACGTGGAGCGTCGTCCGCGGCGATCTGGAAATGAATGCCACTGGAACGAACACCTGGTTCCACTGCCTCGTCCGCGAACACGCGACCGGGCAGACGCAGTACATCGGCAGCCTGCGCTTCGAGGGGATGGACTTCACGTTCTGGGCGCGGCACGCCGCGTTCGTCGAGGTCTATGCCACCGCCAAGGTGCCGCGCAGCGCGATCCCGGAGGTCAAGGTCACCTTCGGCTATCCGCGGCTCAACGGCGCGCGGCCCCAATTCAAATCCGCCAGCGTCAACCATCCGGGTCCCGGCCAGCAGTCCGCGGCGCCCGATTGCGCAACGGCGGTGGCCGAGGGCGAGAAGGTCGTCGTCACCGTTGGAAAGATTTTCGAGCGCGATCCGAAAGCGCGGAAGCACGCGCTCGACTTGAAGGTGGCGCCATGAACCACCTGCCGCCGCCGCAGCTCATCCTGGAACATCTCGGCATTTTCGTCGCCGCGATCACCGGCGTGCTGGCCGCGCGCGGCAAGGGCGTGGACCTGTTCGGCGTACTCGTACTGGCGCTTGTGACCGCGTTCGGCGGCGGCACGGCGCGCGACCTGCTCGTCGGCGATCTGCCGGTCGTCTGGTTGCGCAGCCCCTGGTATCTGGTCAACGCCTCCGCCGTGGCGGTGTTGACGTTCATCCTCTGCCGCTTCCGCGCGCTGCCGGAGAAGGTGCTGCTGATCGCCGACGCGTTCACGCTGGCCTTCTTCACCATGCTCGGCGCGGAGAAGGGCGTGATGCGCGAGCTTTCCGCGCCGGTCGCCGTGCTGCTGGGCGTCGTCACCGGCGTCGCCGGCGGGATTGTGCGCGATGTCCTGCTCGGCACGGTGCCGATGGTCTTCCGCCCGCAAATCCACCTCTACGCGACCGCCTCTCTCTGCGGCGCGCTCGCCTTCGTGGCGCTCCAGGCCGGCGGGATCATCGGCCCGACGGCGGTCGCCATTGGCGCGGCGGTGGTACTCGTCCTGCGTCTCGCCGGCATCTACTGGAAAATTTCGTTGCCGATCTTCCACGCCCGCGAGTAGCGCCGGTTTTTCCAGAGCTTGGGAAAAATCGGCTGAAAGGTTCCCAGCCTTGGAAATTGTTCCGCGAAAGCTTCCAAAGCCTGGAAAACCGGCCAACCACTTTTCCAATCCCTGGAAAAGTTTCAGGTCGCGGGCTTGGGGGCAGGGCTCTTTTTCTCGGCCGGGGCGACGGGCAGCAGCAGCCGGGCCGGGTCGAGGCCGCGGCCGCGGAGCTTTTGGGCCAGCACCTCGTTCTTGCTGTCGAGCTGGTAGGCGGTGGTCCAGCATTTCACCGCGAGTTCAGGATGGTTGAGCTTCAGGTAGAGGTCGCCGAGGTGGTCGGCCACGGTCGCGTCGTCGGGCGCGAGCTGGGCGGCGCGCTTGAGCGGGGCCAGCGCGTCCTGGTAGCGGCCTTGCTGAAAATAAATCCAGCCGAGCGTGTCGAGGAACGCGCCGTTCTCCGGGTCCTGGGCGAGGGCGCGGCGCGAAAATTCCAGCGCGCGGTCGAGGTGCAGGTTTTTCTCGCTCCACATGTAGGCAAGGTAGTTGAGCGCCTCGGCGTAGTCGCGGTCGAGTTCAAGGCACTTGAGCAACAGCTTTTCGCTGCGCTCGAACTGGCCGGTGCGCTCGCAGGAGGCGCCGTACCAGAAGAAAAACGCGGCGTTGAACTCCGCGCCGCCGTGCTGGGCGGCGACCTGCTGCGCCTGCTCGAACGCGCGCGCGGCGGCGGCATGGTCCTGCGCCACGTAGCGGACAAAGCCGAGGTGGATCAGCGGGTTCGGGTTCGCCGGCAGGCGCTCGGCGACGCGCTGGAGAATGCGCGCCAGCCCGCGCGCGTCGGCGTCCTTGCCGGCGAGCAGTTCCTGGAGGAACTGGATGGTGACGGTGTCGTCGTCGCGCGCGCCCTGCACGAGCAAGGCCACGCAGTCTTCGGTCTTGCCGGACTTGAAGGCGGCGACGGCGTAGCGGCTGAACAACTCGGCGGGGATTTTCGCGTCGGGCTTGTTGCGCAGGACGCGCAGCGAGCGGGCGAAGCCGGCCATCGCCTGCGCGTAGGCCTGCTGCTCGATGTGGAGATAGGCCTGGAACTGTAGCAGCAGCGCATGGTCGGGCCAGCGCACCAGTCCCGCCTCAATGGCCTGCAACGCGGCGTTGGTCTGGCTGTGGGTCAGCAGGAAGACGGCGAGGCGCATGGCGGTCAGCGGCTGCGCGGCGTGCTCGGTGGCGCGGCGGAAGGCGATCTCGGCGCGGACCTCGTCGCCGCCGGAGTCGCGCAGTTCGCCGAGGTAGAACCACGCGCGCTCGTCCTGCGGACGCTCCTTCACGCTTTGCTCGAAGAAGCTGATCGCGGCGCCGCGCTGGCCGTTGGCGGCGTAGCTCTGCGCGAGGCGCGTGCGGAACGGGAGCTGGTCCGTGATCCGCGCCTCGAGGCTGGCGTGACAGGCGCAGGCCTTCTGGAACTGGCTGTCGGCGATGTAGAGCTCGGCCAGCCCGGTCAGCAGCGCGTTGTCCTTGGGAAACTCCTTGCAGGCCTCCTCCATCACGGCGATGGCGCGCAGGCGGGCGGCGTGCGCCGCCTGTGGCGCGCGGGCGCGCACCGCGCTGCGGGCGAAGAGGTCCGCGTAACCGCGATAGAGGTCGGGCGAGTGCGGCGCGAGCTTGAGCGCGGCCTCCAACTGCTTCAGCGCCTCCTCGTCCTTGCCCTGCGTGACCAGGATTGAGGCGAGCTTGAGATAGCCGGCGGCCTCGCGCGGCGTGAGCTTGATGAGCTTGCGGTAGGTGGCCACCGCCTGGTCGCCCTGGTCGGTCGCCTGGTAGGCGAGCGCGAGCCAGCCCAGCGCGCGGTCGGATGCGGGATGGCGCGCGGCGAGGTCGCGCAGGATCGTCAGCGCCTCCTGGTTGCGGCTCTGCTGGAGCAGCCCCTGCGCGGTTTTCATCTGGAGCTGCTCGTTGTCCGGCTCCAGTTGCGCGGCGGCGAGGTAGTGCTCTACCGCGTCGGCGTTGTCCTTGCCCAGTTCCGCGAGGCGGCCGCGGGCGAACGCCGCCAGCGCTTGCGCGCGGCGCTGCCCTTCGGCGCTCAACGGCGCCACCGCCGGCGGCACATCGGCCGCGGCGCTGGCGGGGGGCGCGGCCAAAGGAACGGGCGGCGTACGGCAACCGGCCAGCAGAAATATCCCGCTTAGGGCGCAGATACAAAACACCCGTGGCTTATTCATGAACCGGACTCCGGGGCGCGTACGCCGCGCGAACGGACTACTTGTTCTCGTTCTTGTGGCGGTTCAGGCGCCGGCGTTTCCGCCGCTTGTGATTCGCCATTTTCAGCCGCCGTTTTTTCTTTACCGAACCCATGATGACTCCTGCGTTGCTCCGCGCCGCGGTTACGGCACGACTTTGTTCAGAGCGATTTCGATGATACCTTCCGCCCCCGCCGCCTTCAAGGCCGGGATGATCTCGCGCACGACCTTCTCCTCGACCACCGATTCCACCGCGTACCAACCTTCGCGGTTGAGGCTGCTGATCGTCGGCGCATTCAACGCGGGCAGCAGCTTGAGCGCCGCCTCAAGGCTGGCTTCGCGGACGTTCATCTTGATGAGCACCTTGCTCTCCGCCTCCAGCGCGCCCTTGAGCAGCAGCGCGATCTGCTCGATTTTCGCGCGCTTGCCCGGGTCCTTCCACGCCTGCTTGTTCGCGATCAGCCGCGTCGTGGACTCCAGCACGGTATCCACGATCCGCAGATTGTTCGCGCGCAGCGAGGAACCGGTTTCCGTCAGCTCGATGATCGCGTCCACAAGTTCCGGCGCCTTGACTTCCGTCGCGCCCCACGAGAACTCGACCTCGGCGTGTACGCCGTGCTGCTTGAGGTAACGCTTGGCGATGCCCACCGCCTCGGTGGCGATGCGCTTGCCCTCGAGGTCCTTCACCGTCTTGATCTTGGAATCGTTCGGCACGGCCAGCACCCAGCGCACCGGGCGCATGCCCTGCTTGGCATAGATGAGGTTGGCGACCTCGTGCACGTCGGAGCCGTTCTCGATGATCCAGTCGTGGCCCGTCAGGCCGGCATCCAACATGCCGTGCTCGACGTAGCGGCTGATTTCCTGTGCGCGGATCAGGCGCGCCTCGATTTCGGGATCGTTGACGCTCGGGATGTAGGAGCGCGAGCCGGTCGCGACCGTGAAGCCCGCCTTCTTCATGATCGCGAACGTGGACTCTTGCAGGCTGCCCTTGGGCAGGCCGAGCACGATTTTCTTCATGGCCATGATGATGTCTCCGCCGTTAGAGGCCGCGGAATGTAGCGTATGCCCGCGCCCGAGTCCAGCGCCGCCTGCGTTTTTCCAACCCTTGGAAAAGCACAAACGGGCCGTTTCCAGCGCTTGGGAAACGGC
Source organism: uncultured Lentisphaerota bacterium (assembly GCA_903889245.1). Lineage (GTDB taxonomy): Bacteria > Verrucomicrobiota > Kiritimatiellia > CAIQIC01 > CAIQIC01 > DP16D-bin41. Next base: position 106,713 of record CAISWQ010000054.1, read on the forward strand.
GTGGCTTGCGGGGCGGAGGGCGAGCCGCTATCCTCGCGCGCCATGACACCGATGCGCTATATCAGCACGCGTGGGCAGACGCCGCCGCTGGGCTTCAGCGACGCTGTGATGGCCGGGCTCGCGCGCGATGGCGGACTGCTGGTCCCGGAACAGATGCTCCCGCCCGACGACCGTTTCCATGCGTGGCCGGACATGTCCTATCGCGAGTTGGCCTACGAACTGGTCGTCCGCTACGCCGATCTCGGGCAGGTCGAGATCGCCAAGTTAGTCCACGATGCCTACGATCCGTTCCGTCATTCGGAAGTCGTGCAGCGCGTGCCGGCCGGACCGGTGCAGGTGCTCGAACTGTTCCACGGGCCGACGCTGGCGTTCAAGGATATCGCGTTGCAATTCCTCGGCGGGCTGTTCAGCCTGCTCCTCGAAAAATCCGGCGGGCACATGAACATCGTCGCCGCGACCAGCGGCGACACGGGTAGCGCGGCGATCGCGGGCGTGCGCAGCCGGAAGAACATCCAGATTTTCGTCATGCATCCGAAGGGGCGCGTCAGCCCCACGCAAGAGCGGCAGATGACGAGCGTGCTCGACGCGAACGTCCACAACCTCGCTCTCGAGGGCAGCTTCGACGACTGCCAGCGCATCATGAAGCAGCTCTTCGCCGACCTGCCGTTCAAGGACCGCCATGCGCTCGGCGCGGTCAACTCCGTCAACTGGGCCCGCGTGCTGATTCAGATGGTCTATTATTTCCACGCGGCGTTTCGTTGTTGCATGGATACCGGCGCGAAGTCCGTCCAGTTCTCCGTCCCGACCGGCAACTTTGGCGATATCCTCGCCGGCTACTACGCCGCGCAGATGGGCGCGCCGATCAAGCGGCTGATCCTCGCGACCAACGAGAACGACATCCTCGCGCGCTTCTTCACGACGGGCGAGTACAGCTTGGGCCGGGTGTTGCCGACGCTCTCGCCCTCGATGGATATCCAGGTGGCGAGCAACTTCGAGCGCTACCTCTTCGACCGCGTCGGCGGCGACGCCGCCAAGCTGCGCGCACTCATGGCGCAGTTCGGCCACGAGGGCAAGTTGCGCGTCGAGGGCCGCGACCCGCTGTTCGTCGCCGGCGTCGGTGATACCGCCGCAACACTGGCGACGATCAAAAAATATCACGAGCAGTTCGACTACCTGCTCGACCCGCACACCGCTGTCGGCGTCCACGTGGCCGAGCAGTTCCTCGACCCGGAAGCACCGACTATTTGCCTCGCCACCGCCCATCCCGCCAAATTCAGCACCGCCATCCAGCAGGCGACCGGTCAGGACTTGGCGCATCATCCGCTTCTCGACGCGCTCGCCGATCTGCCGACGCGCTGTACCACGCTCCCCGCCGAGGTCGCCGCCGTCCGCGACTACATCGCCGCGCACGCCACCTGATTTTTTCCAGGGATGGGAACCCGCCCCCGGTGTTTTTTTCAAGGCTTGGGAAAAAAGAGGTCAGCGATCAGCAGGCAGAGGGCAGTTTTTCCAAGCCTCGGAAAAATCTGCGCGCCATTTTCCAAGCCTTGGAAAACAACGCTGGCGGGAAGCAGAGCAGCCACAGATGAGCACGGAGGGCAAAATATTTGGAGTGCGGCGGCAGGACGCCGCTTTCTGCGGCGCGACGCGTCGCGCCGCCCCCAAGCGCGGACACGTCCGCGCACTCCAAACAAGTACC
>CAISWQ010000055.1 GCA_903889245.1 uncultured Lentisphaerota bacterium
CCGGGCACGAGATGCACGCCAGGAGACACTTCCATCTAGACGCCTCTGGACCCTCCAGATATGCACGTGATTCTATCGCGTTTTGGGCCTCGGACGGAGCGGCGGAAGCCGGCCGCCGGAGGCCGGCGGCGAGGCGCGCGGCCCGGCGCTGCAACGCGGGACGGTTTGGATTCAGGACGGCGCGTTCGTGCGGCCCATCCGCCTGCGCGTGGGCTTGAGCGATGGCACGGTGACGGAAGTGGTGACCGACAAACTCACCGAGAGCAACGAGGTGGTCATCGCCTCGGCACGGATCGAGCGCGCGGGCGGCGGCGGCGCGGGCGGCGCGCCCGTCGGCGTGGAAAGTCCCTTTGCGCCCAAGCTGCCGTTCCGGCCGAAATAAACAGAAACCAGCGGCCATGGCCCTGATCGAACTCCAGGATATTTTCAAGACCTACCACCTCGGCGAGGTGGATGTGCCCGTGCTCAAGGGCATCTCGCTGCGGGTGGAGCTGGGCGAGCTGGTCGCGCTGATGGGCGCCTCCGGTTCGGGCAAGAGCACGCTGATGAACATCCTCGGCTGCCTCGATCATCCCACGTCGGGCGCCTACCGCCTCGAGGGCGAGGAGGTTTCGCGGTTCTCCTCCGACGGCCGCGCGCTGATCCGCAACCGCAAGATCGGGTTCGTGTTCCAGAGCTTCAACCTGCTGCCGCGCACCACCGCGCTCGACAACGTGCTGATGCCGTTGAGCTATAACCACGACCACCTGCCCGACCGCGAGGGCCGGCGGCGCGCGGTGGAGATGCTCGAACGCGTCGGGCTGGCCGACCGGATGCACCACGAGCCCGCGCAGCTCTCCGGCGGCCAGCAGCAGCGCGTGGCGATCGCGCGCGCGCTGATCAACCGGCCGCGCCTGCTCTTCGCCGATGAGCCCACCGGCAACCTCGATTCGCAGACGAGCCGGGAAATTCTGCAGATGTTCCAGCGGCTGAACCGCGAGGCGGGCCTGACGGTCATCCTCGTCACGCACGATGCCGGCATCGCGCAGTACGCGCGCCGCGTGGTGCACATCAGCGATGGCCGCCTCGTGCCGGATGGCGCGGGAGGCGCGCCGTGAAAAACCTCTACCGCACCTTCCGCATGGCGCTGCACGCGCTGCGCCGGAACGTCATGCGCGCGATCCTGACGACGCTCGGCATCATCATCGGCATCGCCGCCGTGATCGCGATGATGGAGATCGGCAGCGGCTCCTCCGCCGCGATCCAGGCGACCATCGCCAGCATGGGCGCCAACATTTTGCTGGTCAGGCCCGGCACGGCCAGCAGCGGCGGCATCAGCTCCGGCGCGGGCAGCTCGATGACGCTCACGCCGCAGGACTGCGAGGCGCTGCTGCGCGAATGCCCCGCCCTCCGCGGCGCGGCGCCGGTCGTCCGCGCCCGCACCCAGGTGGTCCACGGCAGCCGCAACTGGGTGCCCTTCTTCGTCTATGGCACCACGCCGCAGTTGCTCGACGTGCGCGAATGGCAGATCGCCGCGGGCGAGGCCTTCACCGAGCGCGACGTGCGCAACGGCAGCAAGGTCTGCCTGCTCGGCCAGACCATCGTGAACAATCTGTTTCCCAACGAGTCGCCGCTCGGCAAGGAAATCCGCGTCAAGAACGTCGCCTTCACCGTCATTGGCGTCCTCGTCCCCAAGGGCGCGAACATGATGGGCATGGACCAGGACGACGTGCTGCTCGCGCCGTGGACCACCATCAAGTATCGCGTCTCCGGCACCAGCGCGACCGTCGTCAACCAGAGCGCCGGCGCCGCCGCCAGCCAGGTGAACTCGCTCAACCAGCTCTATCCGAGCTCCGCCACCACGCTCTATCCCATACCCTCCGCCACCCAGGCGGCCAACACGCCGCTGCCGGTCCGCTTCACCAACGTGGACGAGATTTTCGCCGCCGCCAACAGCGCCGGGGAAATGCCCACGGCCATCGCGCAGATCACCGCGCTGCTGCGCGAGCGCCACCGCCTGCGCGCCGACGAACCCGACGACTTCAGCATCCGCGACATGACCGAGCTGACCAAGGCGGTCACCTCGATCGCCGACCTGATGACCAAGCTGCTGCTCGTCGTCGCGCTGATCTCGCTCGTCGTCGGCGGCGTCGGCATCATGAACATCATGCTCGTCAGCGTCACCGAGCGCACCCACGAGATCGGCCTGCGCATGGCGGTCGGCGCGCGCGGCCGCGACATCCTGCGGCAGTTCCTGTTCGAGGCCGTCATCCTCTGCCTCGCCGGCGGCATCCTGGGGATTTTGGGCGGCGAGCTCTGCTCCTACCTCGTCACCAAGTTCCTCCGCTGGCCCACGCTGACCTCCGTGACGGCGATCATCTCCGCCGTCGTCGTCTCCGCTGGCGTCGGCATTGTCTTTGGTTTCTACCCGGCGTGGAAAGCCTCGCGCCTGGATCCCATCGAGGCCCTGCGATATGAATGAGGACCGCCCACGAACAGCGAACGTCGAAGCTCGGAGTAATGCTCCAAGCCTTGGAAAATTTTCCGCCTGTTTTTTCAAGCCTTGGAAAACCTCCCGCTCAACTTTTCCAAGCCTTGGAAAAAACCACGGCTCCACTTTCCAAGCCCTGGAAAACTCCGCCGCCCGCCGTGTGGGCGGGAGCTACAGCTCCCGCGTCTGTCGCCAACTTCGCGCGCACGCGGCCGCACCCTCACGCGTGTGGCTACAGGTATTTCGCGCTCCGACTTTTGCTGTTCGCTATTTGCTATCCGCTATTCATGATTTTCGGTCGGGCGCGGTATGTCTGGTTCTGGGGATCGTTTGTCTTCTATCTTTCGCCGGCTGCATGGTCGGGCCCGATTACAAGCCGCCGCAGTATCCGGTGCCGCAGGTCTGGAACTCGACCACGGCCATACAGCCGGTCGCCCTCACCAACTGGTGGACGAAATTCAACGACGCCCAGCTCGACTCGCTCATCGCGCGCGCGATCACAACGAACCTGGACCTGAAGCTCGCCGAGTCGCGCGTCCGCCAGGCGCGCGCCACGCGCGGTCTCGCGGCTTCCGGCTTCTGGCCGGGCGTGGATGCCTCCGGCCAGTATCGCCGGCAGAGCACCGGCGGCGAGGTGCCCGTCACCGGCGACATGTACCAGGCCGGCCTCGACGCCGCGTGGGAGCTGGACCTCTTCGGCGGCGTCCGCCGCGGCATCGAGGCCGCCGACGCCGACGTGCGCGCGAGCGTGGAGAACCGCCGCGCCGTGCTTATCACCGTCGCCGCCGAGGTCGCGTTGAACTACCTCAACCTGCGCGGCTACCAGCAGCAGCTCGCCATCGCGCAAGCCAACATCGTCGCGCAGGAGCGCAGCGCGGAGCTGACGCGCCAGCGCTTCCCGGCGTTCGCCAGCAAGCTCGACGTGGTCAACGCCGAGGCGCAGGTGGCGACGACGCGCGCGGCGCTCCCGGTGCTGGAGTCGGCGGCGCGGCGGACGATGTTCGCGCTGGGCGTACTGCTCGCGCGCGAGCCGGCGGCGCTGACCGCGGAACTGGAGACCGCCGCGCCGTTGCCCGTGACGCCGCCGGAGGTGCCGGTCGGGCTGCCCGCGGAATTGCTGCGCCGCCGGCCCGACGTGCGCGCCGCCGAGGCCGCGCTGCACGGCGCGACTGCGCGCATCGGCGTCGCCACCGCCGACCTCTTCCCGAAATTTTCGCTGACCGGCAACCTCGGCACCTCCAGCGATACCGGTTCGGGGCTGGTCAACTGGAACAACCGTTTCTACTCCTTCGGCCCGACCGTCGCGTGGAATCTGTTTGCCGCCGGCCGCATCCGCGCCAACATCGAGGCGCAGAACGAGGCCGAGCGGCAGGCCTGGCTCACCTACCAGAAGACCGTGCTCGCCGCGCTCGGCGATGTCGAGGGCGCGCTCGTCGCCTACGTCAAGGAACAGCAGCACCGGCAGGCGCTGCTGGCGGCGGTCGCCGCGAACCAGGAGGCGGTGGTACTCGCGACGCGGCTCTATGCCGAGGGCCACACCGATTTCCTGAACGTGGTGGCGGCGCAGCGCGCGCTCTACTCTGTGCAGGACGCGCTCGTGCAGAGCGAGCGGTCCGTGGCCACCAACCTCATCGCGCTCTACAAGGCCCTCGGCGGCGGCTGGGAAACCGAGCCGCCCATCCCGCCGCGCGACAACCGCTGATGCCTCCCCGCCCCCGTCAGCATGCGGCCTACCCGTCCAGACAGCCGCCGATACCTAGTAGTTCTAGGTATCGCGTCACGCGCCGCATTTTGACAAACGCGGCCAGCAGCAACAGGGTTCCTCAATATCACGGTTTCAAATCATAGGGAAAAACATCCCATCGTCACGATGTTGAGTACTCCCCGCAGCCACGCTCATGAGCGCGCAGCCAGCTTGATCGGCGAGTCACCGATACCTAGTAGTACTAGGTATCACGTCACGTGCCGCGTTTTCTTGTGTGTGGCGCCAGCCGGCGGTGCCGGCCGGGCTGGTGTGTGGTGGGCTGCGTTGGGCGGGCAGGAAGCCCGCGCCACCCTTTTCAAGAGCGGAGAAGACCACGCACGACTTCACTCTGCTGTGGGCGGGGCTTTCCAGCCCCGCGACCCGCCACCGCAAAGCCACCATCCACACGCAGCTGGACCCCACTAAGAAAAGCTGGGGCGCATATTTTTATAGCCGCCCCCGTCAGCATGCGGCCCGCCTCGCCGGAGCAGAACGCCCACCTTCCAAGACCCGCTTCTGCTTTGCGTTCCGGGCGGGGCTGGGTTACAAACGCCGCATGTCGCTGCCGTTTTCACTGTTCCTGGCGCTGAAATACCTCAAGCCGAAGCGGACGTTCATGTCCGTCATCACGGTCATTTCCGTCGTCGGTGTGCTGCTCGGCGTCGCGGTGCTGGTGATCGTCCTCTCGGTGATGAACGGCTTCGACGAGATGTGGCGCGAGAAGATCCTGAACTTCAACGCGCACGTCACCGTCACCAAGTTTGGCGGCGAGATCGAGGATCCGGCCGATGCGCTGGAAAGAATCCGGCAGGTGCCGGGCGTCACCGGCGCGGCGCCCTATGTGCAGGGCCTCGTCTTTCTCCAGTTCCACAACCGCATCCAGACACCCCTGGTCCGGGGTATTGACCCGCGCCACGAGCGCACGGTCAGCCGCATCCCCGACCACATGCGTCACGGCGTGTTCGCGGTGGAGGATGACCAGGCCGTACTCGGCGCCGACCTCGCCGGCCGCCTTGGCCTGCGCGTCGGCGACAAGGTCCTCGTCCACTCGCCGCAGAGCCTGACCAAACCCGATGAGTTACGCCTGCCGGAGGAACTGAAGATCGCCGGCATCTTCGAGGTCGGCATGTGGGAGTTCGATTCCGGCTTCCTCATCACCTCGCTCGGCAAGGCGCGCGAGCTTTATGGGCTCAACCGCGGCGTCCACGCGGTGCAGGTGATGACGCGCGACCCCGACCGCGCGGGCGAGATCGCGCGCGCCATCGAGGCCGCGCTCGGCGCGGAGTTCGAGGCGCGGACGTGGATGGACCTGAACCGCCAGCTCTTCTCGGCACTGCGCGTCGAGAAGAACATGATGTTCTTCCTGCTATTCTTCATCGCCGTCGTCGCCGGCTTCTGCATCGCCTGCACGCTGATCACCGTGGCGGTCCAGAAGACGCGCGAGATCGGGCTGATGAAGGCCGTCGGCGTGCCCACCGGCAGCATCCTCGGCATTTTCTTCTGGCAGAGCTGGATCGAGGGCCTGCTGGGCAGCGGCCTCGGCGTCGGCACCGGCCTGCTGGTGCTGAAGTATCGCAACGACCTGATGCACTGGCTCGCGGAGACCTTCCACCTGGAGCTGTTCCCGAAGGAGCTCTATCACTTGAGCGAGATCCCCTCGCAGGTGATGACGAGCGACCTGCTCATCGTCACCAGCATCGTCATGCTCATCTGCACGCTCGCCGGCGCGATCCCCGCGTGGCGCGCCGCCCGTCTCGATCCCGTCCCCGCGCTGCGCTACGAATAACCACCGCGCGGTTTTCCAAGGATTGGAAATTTTCCCCGGGTTTTTCCAAGCCTTGGAAAAACTCAAGAAGGCCAATCCCTGAACGCACCCGACACCTCGCAGTTCGAGGTCTCGGGTTCTGGCGAACGCGGTTGAAAAGGGGCAAAGTCGAGCGGATGAGAGTGGACGCCCCCTGCCACTCGTCCCTCGCCACGTCTTCAGAACGCGCCGAGGAAGAGGCTGGAGAAGGTGGTGAGCGGCGCGGCCTCGCGGAAGTCGTCAATCGCGGCGCGGGCCTCGGCCATGGTCTTCTTCACGTCGTGATAGAGGCTCTCGTCCATCGTCAGCTTGCCGATGGTGCCCTCGCCCTTCTCGATCTTGGCGGCGATGTTCTTGAGCGAGGTCACGGCCGCCGACACATCCTTATACAGCGCGTCGTCCTTCGCGAGCAGTTTGCCGAGCGTGCCCTCGCCGGCGGCGAGGCGGTTGCTGATCTCCTTGATCTTGTCGGTCGTGCTCTTGAGGTCGTTATAGATCACGTCCTCCATCAGCAGCCGGCCGAGCGTGCCCTCGCCGGCGGCGAGCTTGGTGCTGATCTTCTTGATGTCGGCGATGGTGGCGGAAAGGTTCTCCAGCACCTTGCCTTCCTCGAGATTTTTCTTGATGAGCGCGACCGTCCGCGTCGCCTCGTCAATCAGGTCGGTCGGCGTCAGGCCGTGCAGCACGGTGCCGGCCCGCACCTCCGGCTTGCTGTTGGAGCCGAGGTCAATCGCCAGGTAGCGCCCGCCGAGCACGCTGGAGGGCAGGACCTCCACCTTGTAATCCTCGTGCAGCTTGATGGGCACCTCGAGGCTGCACAGGACGTGCGCGCCATCGCCCTTGACCGCGAGGCTGTCCACCTTGCCCACGTCCACGCCGCGCACGAAGACGTTGTCGCCCTTGCGCAGGCCCATGACGTGCTCGAAGACGATCTCGTAGCGGTGCCCGCCGCCGCCGAACAGATGCGTGCGGCTCAACACCGCCGTGCCGAAGAAGAGCGCGACGATCATCATGGCGAAGAAGAAGCCCACGATGACCTCGATGGTCGTTTCCTGCCGCCGGTCTTTGTTCATAATGCCACCGCCTTTTCCCATGCACCGCGCTTGGTGATGAACTGCGCTTCCAGAAATTGCTGCACCTTCTCGTTGGACGACTGGATGAATTCCTCCGGCGTGCCCAGCGCCACGATCCGGCCGGCATCGAGCATGGCGATGCGCGTGGCGATTGCCAGCGCGCTGTGCAGGTCGTGCGTGACCACCACGCTGGTCACGCCCAGCTCGCGCCGCAGGCTGTCTATGAGCTGGTCAATCGCGCGCGAGGTCACCGGGTCGAGGCCGCTCGTTGGCTCGTCATAGAGGATGATCTCCGGCGCGGTGATGATCGCGCGCGCCAGCCCGACGCGCTTGCGCATGCCGCCGGAGAGCTCCGCCGGCATCTTGTCAAAGGCGCTCTCCAGCCCGACCAGCGCAAGCTTCTCGCGCGCCAGTTTCTCGATCTCAAACACCGGCTTGTTCGTCCGCTCCAGCAGCGGCAGCCCGACATTCTCGCCGGCGCTGATCCAGTTGAGCAGCGCCGCGCCCTGGAACAGCACGCCGAAGCGCGAGCGGATTTTCTCCAGCACCCGCCCGCGCGCCTCGCTGACGCAGTCATCGCCGATCCAGACGCGCCCGCTGTCCGGCGTCAGCAGCCGGACCATGTGCTTGAGCGTGACGCTCTTGCCCGCGCCGGAGGTGCCGACGATGAAGAACGTCTCACCCGGCTGGATTTCGAGGTCCACGCCATCGAGCACCGTGCGCCCGGCGAGCTGCTTATACACTTGTTCGAACCGGATCATAGCGTCACTTGTAGAACACCCGCGTGATGAAATAGCCCATCGTCAAAATCGTCAGGAACGAGATGATCACCGTCCGCCGCGTCGCGCGCCCGACGCCAACCGCGCCCTCGGACGCGCCGAAGCCCTGATGGCAAGCCACGGTCACGATGATCACGCCAAAGATGAACGCCTTGAACAGGCCGACGAAGAGGTCCTTGGTCTCCGCGAACCGCGTGCAGTTCTCGAAGTAGGCGGTGAAGGTGACGCCGAGCTGCGTGTAGCCGACGATCGCGCCGCCGAGGATGCCGATCGCGTTGGTGTAGATCGTCAGGAACGGCATGATCAGCGCCAGCGCCACCAGGCGCGGCATGACGAGGAAACGCACCGGGTTGATGGACATGATTTCCAGCGCTGCGATCTCCTCCGCCACGACCATCGTGCCCATCTGCGCCGCGATCGCGCTGCCGAAGCTCGCCGCGATGATCAGGCCCGTCATGAACGGGCCCATCTCGCGCAGCAGCACCACGGTCACCGCCGTGCCGATGTTGACCTCCTGCCCGAAGCGGCGCAGTTCGAGGCCGGTCTGCAGCGCGAGAATCATGCCGGTGAACAGCGCGACGATGGTGATGACGCCGAGGCTCTTGATGCCGCCGAGGAACATCTGGTGGACCACCTCGTAGCGGTTCTGGCGCGAGAAGACGAAGACCGTGTTGCTCGTCGCCTCGCCCAGCATCCGCAGCGCGCGGCCGATATCGCGCAGGCCGAGCAGGAGGGCGCGGCCGATCCGCGCCCAGGCGTTGACCGGCGGCTCAAGAAATTCTGGTTCCCGCGTAAGAATAGTTCGACTCCCGAAATAACCGCGCGGAACCCTACACCACCGCCCCCGTTTTTCCAAGGTTTGGAAATCCGCCCCTCCGCTCGCTGGCCAGAACCAGCGCGTATGCCCATTTACGGCCCGGTGATCTCCGCCTTGAGCTGGGTGACCAGTTCGCGGAAGCGGGGCTGGTTGGTGGGGTCGGCGGCGATCAGGTTCTCATGCGCGGCCAGGATACTGGCGGCGGCGTTGGCGACATCCGGCGTGATGTCCAGACGTTGCAAGGCGGGGGCGGCAGGCGCTTCGGCAGGCAGTTGGAGGAGCCGGTCGAGGCCGAGCGTGGTGATGGAGTCGCGGGCCTGCGCGCTGGGCCGGAGCACGCTGACGGTGCCATGCACCGTTTTCAAGTGCAGCGCCAGTCCGGCGAGCACGCCCAGGAAAGTACTGTCCAGCGCGCTGCAGGGTTGCAAGTCCACGAGCAGGCGGCGGCAGCCACGCTGGAGGGCGGAAACGGCATAGGCTTTCAGGGTTGGACCCAGCTTGAAGTTACCGCGGCCGTTGACGCGCACCCAGACCTGCACACCCTGCGCGGTGCCTTCGAGAAAACCGGCGGAGCGGGTGTTCATGGCGGATCCTCATGGCAGGGATTTGACGATGACGATGGTGATGTCGTCGCTTTGCGTCTGGCTCTGGATATGCGCGTGGACGGCGGCGTTGAGCGCGGCGACGATGTCCGCCGCGGACCGCGTTTGGTGGGCACGCACGACTTCCAGCACGCGATCACAACCAAATTGCTCGCTGTCCGGAGCGGTGGCCTCCAGCACACCATCCGTCAACAGCAGGAGGAGCTGGCCAGGTTCCAGCGGGATCGTCACTGGCGCGGGCGCGTCGGTGATCGGGAAGATGCCCAGGGCGGGTAGTGTGGACTGCAGCTCACGGACGACCGTGCCGTCACGCGCCAGCACGATACCGGGCGGATGTCCGGCGTTGAGGAAAGCGAGCTGGCGGGTCACGGGGCAAAGGCGGCCGAAGAAAACCGTGAGGAAGCGGTCCCAGCCGATATCCTCGCGCAACAGGTCGTTGGTGTGTATCAGAATTTCACGGATATCGGAGAAGCTGCGCGCCAGCGTGCGCAGGATGGCGCGCGCGTCGGCCATGATCAAGGCGGGGCCGAGGCCGTGGCCGGTGACGTCGCCGACGACCAGGCCGAGGCGCCCTTCGAGCATCGGGATGTAATCGAAGTAGTCGCCGCCAGTCGCGGTCGCGGGGAACGAGGCGCCGGCGAGGTCGAAGCCGGCGAGCGCGGGCGCGGAGGCCGGGAAGAGCCGCTGCTGGATTTCGCGGCCGATGCGCATTTCCTCGGCCTGCGCGGAAAGCGCCTGCTCGGCCTGCCGCCGCGCGCGGCGCTCGGCGGCGTCCTGCAATTCGCGCTTTACAGCGGGCACAAGGCGCGCCAGGTTGTCCTTGCAGAGGTAGTCCTGCGCGCCCAGCAGCATCGCCTGTGCGGCGGCGGCCTCCGGGAGGCTGCCGGAGACGATAATGAACGGCACTTCGGGTTGCCGCGCCTTGGCGATACGCAGCGCGGCGGCGGAGTCGAGCGCCGGCATACTGTGGTCGCAGAGGATGATGTCCCACAGCGTCGTGCCCAGGGCTTCCGTCAGTTCCGGGGCGGTGCTGACAACGTGCGACTGGACGTCGAAACCGCCGCGGCGCAGTTCGTACTCGGCGAGCTTGGCGTCGCTCTCGCTGTCCTCGACAATCAGGATGCGCAGGGGCTGGCCCATGGTTCAACCCGCGGCCGCGGGTCCTCCCGGCAGGGTGAAATAAAACGTTGCGCCTTGACCCACCGCGCCCTCGGCCCAGACCGTGCCGCCATGCCGGTGAATGATCCGCTGGACGGTGGCGAGGCCGATGCCAGTACCGGAAAATTCCTTCTGCGAGTGCAGCCGCTGGAAGGGCGCGAACAGCTTGGCGGCATAGGCCATGTCAAAACCGGCGCCGTTGTCGCGGACGAAGAAGACCGGCCGGCCGGCTTGCACCTGCGCTCCCACGGTGATACGGCCCGGGGTGCGGTCGCGCGTGAATTTCCAGGCGTTGCCGAGCAGGTTCTGAAGCGCAGCGCGCAACAGGGCCGGATCGCCTTGCGCCGTGAGGCCGGGCGCGACGAGCAGCTCGATCTGCCGCTCCGGTTCGGTTGCGCGCAGTTCCTGCTCCACTTCGCGGCAGAGGGTGGACAGGTCCACCGGCTCAACCCGCATCTCGTTACGGCTGACGCGCGCAAGCTGCAGCAGGGCCTTGATCAACTCATTCATCCGCGCCGTCTCCGCGCGGATCATGCGCAGGTGTTCCTGCCCCTGGGCATCCAGTTTGTCGCCGTATTCCTCCAGCAGCACATGGCTCCAGCCGTCAATGCCATGCAGCGGCGAGCGCAGGTCGTGGGAGACGGAATAGCTGAACGCTTCCAGCTCCTTGTTCGCGGCCTCGACCTGGAGAATCCGCCGCCGCAACTCGGCATTGAGCTGGGCGATTTCACGTTCGGCGCGCTCGCGCTCGGCGATAGTGGCACGCAGTTGCCCGTAGGTGCGCGCGTTGTGTACCGCCAGACCGCAGACGCTGACGATCGTCAGTGCGAGGTTCAGATAGTGCGTCCTGTATTGCGGAAACGTGACACCCTCGATCTCCATTACGCCCAGCGTCTCGCCGCCCTGCGTCAGGCGCAGCAGGAAACCCTGATCGGTCTCGCTCCAGGCGTGCAGCCGCGCGGGGTCGGCCAGAAAACCCTTAAAAGCCGGACTGATGGTCCAGCCCTCGGGATGGCACTGCGCCTCGCCAGGCTGGTGGTTGACAAAAGGGACATAGACGATGTGCGCTGGCGCGCAGAGCATGGTGAAGAGGTCACGGATCGAGGCGATCACCGCCTGCTCATCCATCGTGCCAGGTAATGTGCCGAGCAGATCCAGCACCATCGCGTAATCGGCCAGTCGCCGTTCGTGATCCGGCGCGGAGGCCTGCAGGTGGGCGGCCATGTTCATGCGGCCACCTCCTGCGCCACCCAAGCCAACGGATAACGTCCCCACGTGAGGACGGCGTCGGCGATGACCAGCAGAATTTCGTCCGGCACCTGCCACGGAATTTCACCATGATTGTCGGAGAGTACATAGCCGCCGCCCGGCCCGGCTTTGGCCATGGCCGTTTTGACCTCCGCCACCGCCTGCGCCGGCGTCCAGTGGCGCATCGTAATCGCATTGAGATTGCCCATCACCGCCAGCTTGCCACGGCAGACGGCCTTGATGGCGGCGAGGTCCTCCAGCGCGCTGACGCCCACCGCCACCGTGCCGGTCTGCATCACATCAGGCAAAATGCCGAGACTGTTGCCGGACGCGAAATGCGTGGCCACGCCACCCTTGATGCGCGCGAGTACACGCTTCGCCACCTGCCAGCCGGTCTTCAGATACATTTCGCGCGTGATGATGGTGGTGGACGAAACCGGGTCGGCGTACGCGATGGCCGTCGCGCCCGCGGCAAGCTGGGCATTGGCCCATGCCACACAGAATTCCTCGTTGAGCGCCATCAGCCGCTCAAACAAGTCCGGCCGCGTGAAGAGCAGTTCCAGATAACGGTCAAAGCCGAGTTGCATTACCGGCGCGGAGAAGGGCGAGATCACGACACCGAGCACCGGCACAGTCTCGCCCACTTTGGACTTCATCAATCGCAGAGCCTTGAGGGCTTCCTGTAAACGCGGCGCGTCCTCGATCTTCGGCGGCACGAGCTTGGTGATGTCATCCAGCTTGGTGACCAGCGGCGGGCCGGCGTTCGGCGGGCCATCGTCGCGGAACCGCGTTTCGCTGCCCCACGCCTCCAGTTCCAGCGCACCATAGAAGGTCGGATTCAGCGCGTCGTGGCGGTACTTGGCGAACATCCGCATCTGCGCCTCGACGACATGCTCGGCCTTGCTGTAATAGTCCTTGATCGAAAGGCCCAGTTCACGCGCGCCCTGCATCGTCACCGAGATGACAAACGGGACACGATCGGGCTCCTTGTGGCTCATCGCCGTCAATACGCGTTCCATGGAGTTCATGGCCCCGTCCTCCCGTCGCCCGCGGCTTTCAGCAGATCGCGGACAATTTCGATCGCTTCGAGCGCGTTCTGGCCGCAGGCGTCGGCGCCGACCTCGCGCCAGAGCAGCGGATCAAACCGGAACGGCGCACCGCCGACCACCAGCTTGACGCGCAGCCCGGCCGCGGCCAACTGCGCGCGCAGTTCCTTGACGCGCAGCGCCGAGGGCAGCATCAGCGTGGAGATCATCAGCACCTCGATGCCTTCGTCGCGCACGCGCTTCACCAGCGTCTCAACGTCGGCGTGGCCGAAGTCGAGCGGGTCGAAGCCGCTGGCGCGCAGCGCGGAGAGCACCAGGTTCTTGCCGAGAAAGTGGAAATCCTCCAGCACGGCGATCGCCAGTTTGGGCCGGGCGAGGCGTTCCGGGCTGCCCGGCGGCAGCAGCTTGGCCACCAGCCCCTCGCAGATACGACCGGCCATATAGACTTGTGAGAGCGCCGCCGTGCCGCGCTCCCATTTCTCGCCGATGCGTTCCAGCGCGGGAGCGATGAGGGTGTCCACCACTTTCATGGGTGTGGCGTCCGCGCCGTTTCCGGCCACGAGCCGCTGCGCCTCCAACGTATCCACCGCCAGCAGCGCCCGCTCGAACTCCTCCACCACCGTTGCTTGCTCCGGCATGACTGCTCCTTCCGTCCCATGTGGCCCTCTGCCGGACACAGGATACGCCTCCACGCCAAAAGGGGAATATTTTTTTCGGCCGCGCCTGGTTTCAGCGTGGCTGGCAGCGCGGGCAGACATGGGTGCTGCGCTGGCCGACGACGAGGCGTTGGAGCGGCGTGCCGCAGCGGACACACGGCGCGCCGGTGCGGCCGTAGGCTTTCAGCTTCAGCTTGAAGGCGCCGTGCATGCGGTAGGGCGACGCGAAGTGGCCCTCGCCCAACCCCAGCGTGGTGCCGCGCGCGCGGATGGCCGCCGCCAGAGTCCTGCGGATCGCCGCCAGCAGCGCGCGCGCCTGCTCCGGCCGCACGGTGTGCGCCCGCCGCCGGGGGTGCAGTCGCGCGGCAAACAGCGACTCGTCCGCGTAGATGTTGCCAAGCCCCGCCAGAAAGGTTTGGTCCAACAGCAGGGGCTTGAGCTGGCGGCGGTGCTGCCGCAGACGCGCGGCAAATGCGTCCGCGGTCAGCGCGCCCTCGAGCGGCTCCGGACCGAGCGCGTCAACCTGGTTGGCCCCGGCGCCCGCCAGTTGCCAGCGGCCGAAGCGGCGCGGGTCGTGATAGAGCAACACCCGGCCATCCTCCAGCGTGAGCCGCAGGTGATCGTGCTTGTCGCGGCGCGCCGCGGGCAGGAGGTGCAACTGGCCGGTCATGCGCAGATGCAGGGTCACCCGTTCACCATCGTCGAGTTGGAAGAGAATGAATTTTGCGCGGCGCGTGATCGCGGCGATCCGGCGGCCGGTCAGGCGGCGGACGAAGGTGCGCGGGGTGACGCCGGCGATGACCGCGGGGTGTAAAACTTCGACACGGCGAATCCGGCGGCCGATGACGCCGGCGGCGCGCAGGTCGCGGACCACGGTTTCCACTTCGGGCAGTTCGGGCATGGCGGGACAGTACACGACCGCGGCGGTTTTCCAAGGTCCCGCATGCACATAATAAGTGCACCACCGAAAGCGGACGGGTACACCTAACGGTTGTTGGACCTAACAACCCCCGCAAGGAGACCCGTCCATGAAGCGAGAGTACACGCAGTTGACTGAAAAAGAACGCC
>CAISWQ010000056.1 GCA_903889245.1 uncultured Lentisphaerota bacterium
AGCGTTGAACAACCGCCCGCGCAAGCAACTCGGCTGGCAGACCCCGGCCGAAAAATTGGCCGAAGTTTTGGCCGCGCGCGCCGCCCCCCTTGGGGGGCGGGAAGGTTCCGGTCCCGCCACCAATCCCACCACACCCACCCTGTGACATGACCACCCTCTTCCAACCATCCACCCGACCCCCCAAGTGGTGCACTTGGTCCTTGCGCCCGCGGCCTTGGAAAACGGCGGGGTTTTGACTTCCAATGCCTGGAACGGGCGCATCAAGACAAATTCGGCGCGGAACGGATAAAACATCGCTCATGCCGTGCCGCGCTGTTACTGGCCCCCGCAGCCGATCAGAAATCATCCAGGTTGGTTTCTTTGTAGTGGTAGGTTTGTCGGGGAGCGTACATATATCACCTGATGTCACACGAGATTGATCACGGGGAATTCGTCAAGCGGCTTAGCGAAGCGCATCGCCGGCTGCTGGGCTATCTGCTGTCGTTGCTCGGCAACCGGCATGATGCGGAGGATGTGCTGCAACGGGCGAGCGTCACGATGTGGCGGCGGTTCGAGACGTTCGAGCCGGGCACGGATTTCATGGCGTGGGCGAGCACGGTGGCGTTCTATGAGGCGAAGAATTTCCAGCGCGTGGCGGCCCGGTCGCGGTTGCGCTTCGACGATGACCTGCTGAACACACTGGCGGCGGAGCGGCTGGACGACCTACGGCATCTCGATGGGCGGCTCGATGCGCTCGAAAAGTGCGTCGGCAAACTCGATACGGCGAACCGCAAGCTGGTCGAGGCGGTCTATGGCGATGATGCCGACATTGCGGCGCTGGCCGCGCAACTGGGGCGCGCGCCGCAGACGCTCTACAACCGGCTCAACGTCATCCGGCGCATGCTGGCAGATTGCGTCGAGCGACGGTTGGCGGAGGCACACACATGAACCTCGACCGCGACGAACTTTTCCGTCTGTTTGGTGCGCTTGGCGATGGCACGATCAGCGCAGCCGATCACGAGCGGCTTCAGCAAACGTTGCGCGACGACGCGGAAGCGCGCCGGCAGTGGTTTTTGTTCAATGATCTTGAGTCGGGACTCGCCAGTCTGCCGGTAACGCAAGCGGTGGAGCGACCGGTGGCGGCGGTGTGGCGTTGGTGGTGGGCAGCGGCGGCGGCGGCAGCGGCGGTGATTGTGGCGTTGGCGGTTTTTGTGCCACGCAAGACACCCGCGCCGGTTGCCATGCTTAGCGCGGCCGCGAACGCGCGGTGGTTTGATCCCAACATGGAATTGACGTTGCGAGGCGGCGAACTGCCGGCCGGGCTGATCCGACTCGAGGCGGGAGCGGCGGAGTTTCTGTTCGCGGGCGGGGCCACCGCGGTGATCGAAGGGCCTGCCGCATTCGAGCCGGTGGCGGCAGACCGGCTGATTCTGACATCCGGCCGCGTCATCGGGCGCTGTGGCCCCGGCGTGGCAAAGCTGATTGTCGTGACGCCGAATGCAACGGTCACGGACTTGGGAACGGAGTTCGGTGTGACGGTCGGCGAGGATTTGCAGACGCGCGTGGCGGTGCTCAAGGGCGCGGTGGAGCTGCTGGCAGGTCAGCATCCACGACGTCTGACTGCCGGTGAGGCGGCGGCGGTGAATCAACAGGGAAAGCTGGCGGAAGCGGAATTTGTCATCAAGGACTTCTCCAAGCTGGCCACGATTCTGCCGGAGACGGAGGTGCCCGTTCAGAATGGCGTCAACCTATTGCGCGATCCGAGTCTCAAGCAATTGTCGCGCGAGTGGAGAAGCACCGAGGGGCACGTGGATCTCGACGCGGCCGGTAGCGCCCGCATTCGCGCCAACGGCAGTCCGCTGTGGCCGTTGCTCTGGCAGCGCGTGGCGACGGGCGACATCGCGGGCCGGGTGGTGATCGCCTCGGTCCGCGCGCTACAACCCGCTGACGATCCCTTGAGCGGCCTGCAAAATGCGATTGTGAAGATGGTGTTCCTGGATGCCGACGGTCGGGAATTTGCAGGCGCGGAACGGCATTTTCTGCGGGCCAGCGCGCCGCGCGGGCAATGGATTCGCGGCCAGATCGCCGCGTTGGCGCCACCGGGCACGACGCGCGTGACGTTTCAGGCGTTGCTGAACGCGCGCGGATTGAAGACCGGATCGGTGTGCTTCACGGAAGCCGCGTTGGTCCTCGCACCCGAATAATTTGATTATGAACAAGATCAGCTCATCAATCGCTACCGCGGTTCTATTGCTCGCAACTGCTGCCAATCCCGCTCGCGGTGAGCCGACACTTCAGCGCAGCCTGATGAGCGCGGGCGATCCGGCGCGTGTTCAGGCGGTGCTCGCGAAGGCGCGGCGGGGCGAGCCGATTTGCGTGGCGGCCATCGGCGGGTCCATCACGGCGGGCGGGAAGGCAACCAAGGATCCGATGCGGCGCTATGTGCAGCAGCTTGGGAAATGGTTCGAGCGAACTTTCCCCGGGCAGAAGGTCCGCGTCGTGAACGCCGGCATCGGCGCGACGAATTCAGGCTACGGTGCGCTGCGCGTCCAGCGCGATGTCATCGCACAACAGCCCGACCTCGTCGTCGTGGAGTATGCGGTGAACGATGTCACCGGGATCGAGAAAATGGATGAAAGCTACGAAGGCGTCCTGCGGCAGTTGCTCGGCAGTTCGACGAATCGCGCGGTGATCGAATTGTTCTTCATGCACAAGGACGGCAAGAGCGCGCAAGCCGAACAGGTCGCGCTGGGCCGGCATTACGGTCTGCCGATGATCAGTTTTCGCGATGCGGTCTGGCCTGAACTGCAAGCGGGCAAGTTGAAGTGGGAGACGATCTACGATGACGTGGTTCATCCGAATGATGCCGGGCACGACATCGCGAGCGAACTGCTCCGCGGTTTTCTAAACGCGTCGCTAGCCAAGTTGCCGGCAAAGGATTCCGACCTGCCGGCGATTGCGCCGGTGCCCGCGCCGTTGATCTCCGATACGTTCGAGCGTTGCACGATGTTCCGCGCCGCCGATTTGAAGCCGTTGTCATCGGCAGGCTGGACGTGTGTGAAGTCGAACGTCTGGGAATGCGGCAGTGCAGGCGGCCGGATCGAATATGAAGTGCGCGGCACGGTGCTGATGCTGGGCCGCAACATTCCCGTCGCCGCGAACAACAAGGTTGAACTCATCGTGGACGGCGGAACGCCGCGCCCGATTGTGCGCGACGGTCACAATCGGCCCGTGGCGAAGGGGCTGAACGCCGGCTTGCATCGCGTGGCCGTCGTGGTCCATCCGTTTGACGGAACCGACAAAGTCCAAATCTCGTGGGGAGGCGCAGCCGGCTTATGAACTTTATGAAAATCAGTAGGAAACAAAACGAACATCAACGAGGAGGTTTCAATATGCCAATCTGCGCGAATTACAAACATCTCGACCGGCGGTGGTTTCTGAAACGAATGGGGGCCGGCGTCGCGATGGCGGCGGCGCCGTTGATTTTGCCATCACGGATTTGGGCGGCGGGACAAGGCGCCCCAAGCAACAAGCTCAACATCGCCATGATCGGCTGCGGAGGCCGGGGCACCGCCATCCTCGAAGAAGCAACCCGGCTGGGCGTCAACGTCATTGCCCTCTGCGATGCGGATGCCAAGCGGATCGGCAACATCCGCAAGGCGATTGGCGATAAGATCCCCGACGCTCGGCCGATGATGGAAAAGGCGACCAGTTACGAGGACTACCGCCAGCTCATCGCCAAGGAGAAATCCCTCGACGGTGTCCTGATCGCCATCGGGCCTTGGTGGCACGCCCCCATGAGCACCGCGCTGATCAAGGCGGGGAAACACGTCTATTGCGAGAAGCCACTCACGCGACTGGTCTCCGAGGCCCGGGCGTTGGGCCAACTGGCCAAGCAGTCGAAGGTCGCCACGCAGATGGGCACGCAAGGCGCAGCCAGCGAGACGTTCCGCCGCGCCGTGGAGATCATCCAGGCCGGGTTACTGGGCCAGATCCGCGAGCTGCATGTTTGGCACGACAACCCGGTGGGGCCGAAGAGTCAGGCCCGGCCGTCCGGTGAAGATCCGGTTCCCGCCGGTTTCAACTGGGACCTGTGGGTTGGCCCGTCGCCCATGCGGCCCTACAAGAAAGATGTGTATCAGCCCGGCTGCCGAAGGACATCGCAATGGTTCGACTTCGGCGCGGGGATTCTCGGCGATTTCGGCGTGCATACCTGGCAATTGCCGATCCGGGCGCTGAAGCTCGGTTACCCGATCCGCGTCGAGCATAGCGTGCCGGAGCCCGTCCTGGAGACGTATGTCTCCACGACGAAGATCCGCTATGAGTTTGCCGCGCGGGGCGATCTGGCGCCAGTCACCGCCTGGCATTACGACTCGGGCAACCTGCCGCCGAAAGAGGCCACGGCCGACATTGAAGCGCTCTACAGAGAGCTACCCAAGGTCGGCGCGATGCTTCTGGGCGAGAAAGGCTCGATGTATGTAGGCGGCTGGGGCGCCGGCAACCTGATCAAGCTCAAGGGGGATGAAAAGATGCGCGGCGTGAGCGATCACCCAGCCGCCAAGTCCATCCCGGTGACCGAGCCGCGCGCGCCGCGGCAGAACCACATGCTCGAATGGATCGAGGCGGCCAAGGGCGGGCCGAAGACCTACCAGTCGTTCGAGGTCGCCGCGCACGCGATGGAAGTCATCCTGCTGGCGATTGTCGCGCAACGGATGCAACGGCCCATCGCTTGGGACGGCGCAAACATGAAAGTCCCCGGCGCTTCTGAGGCCGACAAGTTCATTCAGGCCGACCACCGCAAGAAGTGGCTGTTTTGATCAGAGGATTCTGAAATGGTGTCCGGAACTAAAGCCATGAAACCAATAACGACAAGTCTAATACTCTCTCTCTTGACGTCCGTGTGTTCGTTGCGCGCGGCAGAAGAGTCAGTTGTCGCCCCGCGCCAATGGTGGGTCGTCGGCCCGTATACGTGTTACAGCGCGGCGGATTTCGAGGCGAATGAAGCCATCGAAAATGACGCCAGAAAAAACGAACAGGCGCAGGAATGGAACCGCGTTGTCGGCATGGGCGGACGCGAACTGCGCACCAGCGTTATCGAAGGCGCGCCGACCGGTGTCGTTGATTTGGAAAACATCCTCGGTCCGGTGCCGACGAACGTTTGTGCTTACGCCGGTGTTATCGTGCGCGCCGAGAAAGCGGGAACGGCGACAGCGACGTTGACGGCGACGGGACCGGTGCGGTGGTTCCTCAACAACAAACTCGTGGCCGAGAGCAGGGAAGCCGGCGTCCAGACAACGAAAATGAGCCTCGCAGCCGGCGTGAATTGTTTGCTGGCGAAGAGTTGGAAAACCGGCGCCGCTTGGAAACTTGGTTGCACGCTGGAAGGCGTGCCGGTAACGGTCGAGGCGGTGACGGCCAAAGCGCGGCCAGCGAAACTTGCCACCGGCCGACGCAACGTGGCGTTGTGGTCGGAGGGCAGCAAGGTCGCCGTCAGCAGCATTGTGTGGCGCGGGTTTCCGCTCAACGAGCACGGCCAGACCCCGCTCAATGATGGGCGGCGCGAGACCGGGTGGACGTCGTTGGAGGTCGATCAGTTGCCGCAGTGGGCGTGGGTGCGGTTTCCCGGAATGCGCAAGATCGATGAGGTGGTGGTTCATGCCGCATCGGCCGCGCGCCGGCCGCTGGAACTGGTTGGCGAATACACCGACGATGGCGGCGCCACGTTCAAGAATCTGTTTCGCGTGACCGATCCAAAAGACCTTTCCATCCGCGCCAACTTCCCGGCAGTGGTGACGGACAACGTGCGCGTCCGCATTGACCGCGTCGCCGTGCCGGAAAAATCAGGCTTCGCGCAGGCACAGTTGCTGGAGATTGAAGCCTTCGGCGAAGACGCACCCGGCAGCGGTTCGCTCGCGCTGACGGATGCAACGCCGAAGACTCGCGTGGAGCAGTTGGAACCGGACTCGAACTTCAAGCCGGCAATCGTCACCGACGACGCCACCACGACGGTTTCAACGCCGTGGTATCAAATCGTCCTCGACCGGCATCGGCCGCGGCTGGCGCAGTTGCGTTTGGACTCGCGCGGCAAAGGCGAGTTCAAGATCAACCTGCTGCGCCGCTCCGGCGCGACGGCGTTGCTCGCGCCGCTGTTCGATCGCGCCGCCTTCCTGCCGGACGGCGCATTGGAGTTGACCGGCAATGTCGCGAATTATCCGCCGGTGAGCGTCGCGCCCGGTGTGAGCTTGCAACTGGCGTTGCGGTTCCATGAAAAGAATTTCGAGCTGGCACTTGTCACCGCGTCGGCCCGCAACGTGCCGTTGGAGGGCGGCGTGTTCCGCTTCGATTTCGATCCCTGGCAAACGCCCGCGACTTTTCTTGGACGCGCGACCGACCGGGCGAATTTCGTGACGGTACCGTGCTACATCCACGCGCCCGATGCCGGCACGTTTCACGTCACGCAGAGCAGCGGCGATGGCGCCATCTTGCGGCAGACCGCTACGGCGGATAACTGGGGTCTGTCCACCCGCCAGTTTTTGAACGTCGCGCCGCTGGACGGCATGCTGCCGGTGGGCCAGTGGCGCAGCACGTTGCGGTTCGAGGTGGACTCGCCGCGGCCGTTTCCGGAACTGCTCGCGCACGAGCCGCGCCTCGCCGGGCTGCCGCGCTATGCGTTGAACATCGCGCAGTGGACGCCGTGCCGCCGCGTCTTGATCAACAACGTCGCCAGCACGCCGTGTCCGTTGTCGCTCCAGTTTTATGCTGAGATGATGACGTATGCGCCGGCGTTGGCGGATGGCGCGACATTGATGGAGTTGATGATTCCCTCTATTGATGGCTATCTCAACGGCGCGGGCGGACATATTTACTGGCACGGCATGAAAGTCGAAGTGACGCCGCCCGGCACTTGGACGGCATCGTTGGAGAGTCCCGGTTTTCTGATCAACTCCGCGTGGTATGCCGTGCGCACCGTCGGCGGCCGGCCGTTGCTGGAGCGATGGCTGCCGCGACTGGAGGCAATCGCCGGCCATCTCGAAGCGCACGACACCGACGGCGACGGCATCGTGGATTCGGTGGACCACGGCCATTGGTTCGACACCTACAACTTGCCGGCCGGCGTGAAGGAAGCGCACTCGACCGCCGTGAACTACGACGCCTTCCGCCATCTCGCGGAGCTGGAAGAACTCGCTGGCCACGCCGACAAGGCCGCCCATTACCGTGAGCGCGCGAAGCTGATCAAAGACAACTATCTGAAGATGTTTTTCAACCCCGAAACCGGCGTGATCAGTGGCTGGCGTGACAAAGACGGCAAGCTGCATGACCGGATGTTCCCGTGGGTCAATGGCTATGCGATTTGTGCCGGTCTGGTGGACGACGAACTCGCCAAGAGCATCCTGACGAAGTTCCTGGCGAAGATGAAGGAGATCGGCTTCACACAATATCAATTCGGACTGCCGACGAATTTGCTGCCGATGCAAAAGGACGATTGGAGTCACGGCGGGCGCGGTTGGCAGGACTACATGAACGGCAGCATCACGCCGCCCTACTCGCACTATTTCATCATGGCGCTTTACCGGCATGGTTTTCGCGAGGAGGCCGAGCGGATGCTCTGGGCGCAGGTGAGATCATTCGATAAGGGCACGTTCAATTCCGGCGTAAGGATTCCGCATCTGCCGCCGCGCAATCCGGTCGGCAGCGCGTTCTTCCGGTGGGATGGCCAGCACGCCGAGGGCGAAGGCTACCTGCCCGAAAACTGGCACGCCTACGCGAGCATCTTCGCCGGCCACTACGGCATTCGTTTTGATGAACATGGCTACGCGTTGGAAGCATGGTCCCCGCTGAAAGGCCAGCGCGTTCGCTGCGGCCTGCCGGTAATGGGAAAGGTCCAGGAATTCATTGAGTGAGAAAATGAAAACAATGAAGTTCCTTGTAGCCCTGGTGTTCACACCGCTGGTTGCGGTTGCCAACTTGGAGAGCGAATTTGCCAATCCGCCGAAGTCTGCCAAGCCGCAAATCTGGTGGCACTGGATCACGGGGAATGTTTCGAAGGAAGGAATCACCGCCGACTTGGAAGCCATGCAGCGGGTGGGGCTTTCGGAGGCGCACATTTTTACCATCGGCGGCGGGGCGCCGCTTGGACCGATGCAGAAGATGGACCCTCAGTTTTTTGATATGGTTGAGTTTGCCGCCAAGGAAGCCAATCGGCTGGGTTTGAATCTGAGCCTGCATAACTGCCCGGGATGGTCAGCCAGCGGAGGACCGTGGATCAAGCCCGAAGAAGCCATGCAGTTTGTCACAGCAAGCGAAGTGGTTGTCACAGGTCCGATGCTGTTCAACGCAAAGCTACCGTCTCCGCCAAGCAAGGCCGGTTTTTACAAGGACATTGCCGTGCTGGCATTTCCGACTCCCGGCGACGAGGAGGACGTCATTACCCCGGAAAACCCGCCCACCATCATGACCACTGCGCCGGGAGTGGACACGACTCCCTTGATGACTGGAAGCGGACAGGTCTTTGTCACTTTTCCCGCGCCCGAAAAAGGCAAACCCTACTACATTCAAGCCGAGTTCAAGAAGCCGGTCAGCGTTCGGACCCTTCTGTTCAAAGTTGCCTCTGGACAGTCATTCGGGGGCGATCTGATGGCGTCCGATGATGGTGTCACGTTTCGACCCCTTCGCCGTCGGGTTGGACTCAACCCGGTGGATCAAGCCGGATATGTTCATGTTTCTTTGGGTGCCGAACCGGTGACCGCCCAGATTTTTCGGTTGAATTGCGAATTTTCCTCGGGGCAGGCCCCGGTAAAAATTAGCGAGATCGGATTTTCGTGTCGGGCCAGCACACCCAACCTGATGCTGAAAGCCGCCTACAGGAATAATCATACGATTGATGTCGCTCAGGAAATGGAACGCGATTCCCGCCGCAAGTTTTCTTCAAGTTCCGCGGTGCGCAAAAGCGAGATGGTCAACTTAACATCCGCGTTGAAGGAGGGAGGCACCCTCACGTGGAATGTGCCCAAGGGAAAGTGGACCATTATTCGCTTCGGGCATACCCCCACGGGCAAAGTCAATGGCGGTCCATGGCAGGGGTTGGAATGCAACAAACTAAGTCCATCGGGCATGGAAGCCTGCTGGAACGGGATGATGCAACCGGTCCTCAATCGCCTGGATCCTTCGATCAAGCGAACGCTGGTCAATTCACTGATCGACAGCTTTGAGGCCGGTGGCCAGAACTGGACTGCGAAGATGCCCGAAGAGTTCCAGAAACGGCGCGGCTACGATCCGACGTTGTTTCTGCCCGCAATCACTGGACGCGTTTTGGAAAGTCCAGCGATCACCGAACGCTTTCTCTGGGATTTGCGGCGCACCATTGCCGATCTATTCGCAGAAAATTACTACAAACCATTTACGGATTTGTGTCATCGCAACGGATTGGAATCCATGGCCGAGACGTATGGCGGCCCCTTTGAAGCGATGCATTGCGGCGGGCAGGTGGATATTCCGATGGCCGAGTTCTGGCAGGATAAAGACGTGTCCACCGTTAAGATGATGTCCTCGGTAGGGCATGGGTATGGCAAGCCGGTCATCGCCGCCGAGAGCTTTACCGGCGCCCCAGAGAAACATGGCTGCTGGAAAGACGATCCCTATTCGATGAAGGCGTTCGGAGACCAGATGTTTTGTTGGGGTATCAACCGCTTCGTGTTCCATAGCTATGCGCACCAACCCTGGCTGAATCGGTTTCCGGGGATGACGCTCGGTCCCTACGGCATCAACTTGAATCGCGCGAACACCTGGTTCGAGATGGCCGGCCCGTGGATGAAATACCTCTCCCGTTGCCAGCTCCTGCTCCAGCAAGGACGGGCGGTGGCCGATGTGGCCTATTTTTGCGGACAGAACTCGCCTTTCTTCTGGAGTCGCAACAACAAGCCGCCGATTCCCCAAGGCTACTATTTTGACAACATCAATGCCGACCTCCTGCTTCATCATGCCCGGGTTGTTCAAGGCCGAATCGTTCTGGATGGCGGTGCTAGCTACGCCGTTCTGGTTCTGCCTGCCTCCGATCCTGAGATGACGCCGGAATTACTCCAGAAGCTTCGTGACATGGTGCGCGATGGAGCATCTATTTTGGGTTCCCGTCCGACGCATTCGCCCAGTTTGCAGGGGTTCCCCGACTGCGATTCGCACGTGCGCGCGCTGGCAGAGGAGTTGTGGGGGAATATTGACGGAAAGAAGATTACGGAACATCGCCTCGGCAAGGGACGGGTGGTCTGTGGAAAAGATCTGAAAACCGTGCTCGCGGATTTGCAGGTGGCTCCTGACTGCCGGTTGTCTGACGGTTTTGAATTTATCCACCGAAGCTTTGATCACGGGGATGCCTTTTTTGTGGCAAACTCCGCGGACAAACCGATTCGCCAGGAGTGCTCGTTTCGCATTTCCGGTAAGATCCCGGAACTGTGGCATCCCGACACCGGGGTGATGGAGGAAGCCCAAAATTATCGGGTGGAAAGTGACCGGGTGGTTGTGACGGTTGAATTCGATCCGCGGGGATCCGTGTTTGTGGTCTTTCGCAAACCGGCGCCACCGGGGGCCGGAGTTATTGAGCGGACGCGCAAGTCGATCGCTGAAACAGCCATGGAAATCCCGGGCGGCTGGAAGCTGAATTTCCCACCGAATTGGGGAGCCCCCGATTCCGTGAACTTGGATCACCTGATTTCCTGGCCGGAACATCCCCATCCAGGGGTGAAATATTTCTCCGGCACGGCAACCTACCAAAAGCAAGTGGAGATTCCAGCAAGCGTCTTCGGCAAAGACCGTGCGCTCTGGCTCGACTTGGGCATCGTGAGAAACTTGGCCAAAGTGAAACTCAACGGCAAGGAGCTGGGGATTCTATGGAAGCCACCTTTCCGTGTGGATATCAGCACCGCGGCGAAGTCTGGCGAAAATATGCTGGAAGTCCAAGTTGTCAATCTGTGGCTCAATCGTCTGATTGGCGACGAACAATTGCCGGAAGACGGCATGCCATGGCGGCGATCAACGCCGGCAAGCTGGGGGCGGGATCTTGTTGGTTCCGTCTGGCCGCAGTGGTTCATTGAGGGCAAGCCCTCGCCAGCGGGGCGATTGACGTTCGCCACCCACCGTCACTTTACAAAGGAATCGCCGCTGCTCCCATCCGGCCTGCTTGGCCCGGTGCGGCTCATTCTGGCGGAACTGCGCCTAACTACCCTCCATGAGGAAATAATCAAATGAAAAAATATTTTCTAAAGATGCTATTGGCCGCCTGGATTCTTCCGGTAACCAGCCAAGCTGCACCGGTAATGGATGTCACCAGTTACGGCGCTGTTGGCGATGGGAAAACCCTGAACACGAAAGCACTTCAAGCAGCCGTCAACGACTGCGCTGCCAAAGGTGGGGGCACGGTGGTGGTTCCCGCAGGCACTTTCCTTTCGGGTTCCGTGGAATTGAAATCGAACGTCACGCTCTGTCTCGGCACCAACGCGGTGCTGCGCGGCTCGGACAAGCTGGAGGATTATCCGCCGCTGGCTTTTCGCCACAATGAGCTTGGCAAAACGCACTCGCTCTTGTGGGCGATGAACCAGAACGACATCCGCATCACCGGCGAGGGCACGATTGATCTCAACGACGGCGCATTCTTCGATTTCAGCCAATACCGCACCAACCTGAGCTTGAGCAGTGGCGTGGAACTTGACGAACGCCAGCGGCAGGAAACCGAAGCCCCTCTCGCCCGGCCACGTCCCACCCTGCCGATCTTCTTCCATCGCTGCCAGCGGCTGCGTGCCGACGGCGTGGCAATTCGCAACGCGCCGTGCTGGACGGTGACGTTCAGTGTTTGCCGCGACATCCAGGTTTCGCACCTCACCATCGCCAACAACCTGCGCACGGGCAACTGTGACGGACTTCATTTTTGCGGCAGCAAGAACGCGACGATCACCGATTGCAATTTCTCCTGTGGCGACGATTGCATCGCCATCACGGGCATCACCGATTGGGACGAAGTCGCCGAGAACTACGTCATCAGCAACTGCACCATGACTTCGCGTTCGGCGGCGCTGCGGTTGGGGCATCAAGCCAGCAAAGTGCGCAACGTCGCCGTCAACAACCTCGTCATCAAGGACACCAATCGCGGCTTCGCCATTTTCGCCCGCGACAAAGGCTGGGTCGAGAACGTGCGCATCCAAAACGTGGTGATGGAGACGCGGTTGTTTGCCGGTGGCTGGTGGGGCAAAGGCGAGCCGCTGGTATTGTGTGCCGCCGGCTCCGGCCACATCGGAAACATCTCCGTCGCGAACGTCCGTGCCGAATCCGAAAACGGCATTCTTGTCATCGGCCAGCAGAACAACATCCGCGATGTCGAACTGCGCGACTGGACGCTCACGTTGAGCTACGGCCGCAACCGCGCGTGGTTCAAGCCGGTGTTCGAACTCTGGCCGATGCCAGCCATTCCTGCACCCGATCCCAAGCTTCAGATTCCCTGGTTGTTTGCCAAAGAGGCGCAGGGTTTACGGGTATCGAATGTGCGTTGCGTGAGACAGGCTCAGGCTCCCCAATTCAGTATCGCCCCCATCACAACCGACGTGCGTGACCTGCGGTACACCGATTGTCAGTCCGGCCCCGTGCAAGCCGAATTGATCCGTGAACTCAAACCGCTCTCGGTGCGCGGCGTCAATTACATGCCGCGCGAAACGCCGTGGGGCGGGATGTGGACGAAAACGCCACCCGAAGTTTTCGAGAAAGACATGGCGCTGGCGGCGTCACTCGGCTGCAACACCGTGCGAACGTTTCTCCAGTTTTCGGCGCCGCTCGAACAGGCGGGCCTGCTGAAGCCCGATGGAGCGCTGACGCCGGCCTATCACGAAAAGATCGAACAGTTGTTTTCAGCGGCGTGGCGGCATGGTATTCGTGTCATTGTATGCTTTGAGTTCAGTCCGCCATGGCTGTCAGCGCCCGACGCGGCGGCGCGCTGGCGGCGCGCGCTCGGCGACGTTGTCGGCGCGCACCGCAACGATGGCCGCGTTTTGCTGTGGGACTTGATGAACGAGCCAGACAACGACGCGAAATGGACCGACGCCACGCGCGCTTACCTCAAGGCGGCGTTGCCGTTGATCAAGCAGCTCGACACTAACCATCTCACGACGGTCGGCCTGACGTGGCGCGCGGACCGGCTCAAGGAAATCGGCCTGTCCGACGTGATGCAGTATCACGAGTATGCGGGCAAGGACGTGTTCTTCAAAGTCGGCCCGAAACGCGTGCTGGTCACATTCGGTCATCAACGCCACGTCGGCGGCGCGCGGCCGCTGCTCATCGGCGAGTTCGGCATGTGTACGGCGCGCGATGCGCAATACGGCGCGGCCCCGGAACTGCGCGGCAAGATGAGCGCCGCGACTGGCACCGAGGCGGAACAGGCGCGGCTCTATGAAATCGTCCTCGCTGGCGCCGAGCAAGGTCTCGCCGCCGGCGCTCTCGCCTGGTGCCTGCACGATTACGCGATCAAGAATCCGGACGAATCGCACTTCGGCCTCGTCCGCGCCGACGGCTCGCTTAAACCGGCGGCATTGCTACTGCGTGACAAATTCACGCGTTGGAGTCACCCATGAGAACCTACCTTATCCTCACAGCCCTGCTGCTGGCTCTGCCGGCCGGCGTTTCCGCCGCAAAGCCGGGCGGCAACGCGCCCATACCCGATTTCACCAAGGGCGATAAACCCGGCGAGGCGCACGACTGGACGCTCGGTCCGACGGGCGCGCGCGGCTGGATTCATACCGCCAGCGGCCACTCGGCGGAGGCGCGCCAGATTTTGGTGACGGCTGTCGCCAAGGGTTCGCCGGCGGATGGCGTGCTCAACACCGGCGACGTGATTCTCGGAGTGGACGGCAAAAATTTTTCCGGCGATGCGCGTATCCAGTTCGCCAACGCCATCATGATGGCGGAACAGGGCGGCGTGTTGCGCTTGCTCCGCTGGCGCAGCGGTCAGGTCCAGAACGTGGAACTGAAACTGCCGGTGCTCGGCAACTACAGCGCCACCGCACCCTATGATTGCCCGAAGTCGAAGCGCATCTTCGAGCAAGGCTGCCAGACGCTCGCCAAGCGGATGGTCGCACCGGACTACACGCAGAACCTGAACGCGATTCCGCGTTCGCTGAATGCGCTGGCGTTGCTGGCCGGCGGCAAGCCGGAGCATCTCCCGCTCGTCCGTCGCGAAGCCCAGTGGGCCGCGGATTTTTCGATCGATGGTTTCGCGACGTGGTACTACGGCTACGTCATGGCGCTGGCCGCCGAATATGTCATGGCCACCGGTGACCGTTCCGTGATGCCCGGCCTCAAGCGGCTGGCGCTGGAGGCCGCCCGCGGCCAGAGCGCCGTCGGCACGTGGGGACACAAGTTCGCCATGCCGAACGGGAACCTGAACGGCTACGGCTGCATGAACCAGCCCGGCCTCACGCTCTGCATCGGGATGGCGCTGGCCCGCGAGGCCGGCGTGCAGGACCCCGTGCTGGACCGCGCCCTCGCCAAGGCCGCGGGCTTCCTGCGCTGGTTTGTGAACAAGGGCGCCATCCCCTACGGCGACCACCGGCCGTGGCCCGGCCACGAGGACAACGGCAAATGTTCCAGCGCGGCGGTGCTCTTCGATCTGCTGGGCGACCGCGAGGCCGCGGAGTTTTTCGCCAAGATGTCCGCCGCCGCCTACAGCGAGCGCGAGCGCGGACATACCGGCAATTTCTTCAACGTCCTGTGGGCGCTGCCCGGCGTCGCCCGCTGCGGCCCGCTCGCGACGGGCGCCTACTGGAAAGAGCAGTCGTGGTACTACGACCTCGCGCGGAGCTGGGACGGAACCTTCTTCTATCAAGGCTCGCCGGTCGGCGAGGAGGAACACAACAAATACAAAAACTGGGACTCCACCGGCGCCTACCTGCTGGCGTTCGCGCTGCCGCTGAAAAGTCTGCGCCTGACCGGCAAAAAACCGTTCTGTGTGCCGGCCCTCAACGCCGCGCAGACGGCGGAGGTCATTGCCGCAGGCCGCGACTTTGGCTTCAAGGACGACAAGAACGCCTACGACAAACGCACGACCGAGCAACTGCTCGCCGGCCTCTCGTGCTGGTCGCCGGCGGTGCGCCTGCGCTCGGCGCAGGCGCTGGGCCGGCGCGAGGGGAATTTCACGCCCACGGTGCTCAAGCTGCTGGCCAGCGCCAACCGCGACGCCCGGTACGGTGCTTGCGAAGCGCTCGCCAGCCTCGGCCCGCGGGCCGACGCGGCCGCGCCGCAGTTGCGCGTCCTGCTCAAGGACCCGGACCCGTGGCTGCAAAGCCAGGCGTGCATGGCACTGCCGGCCCTGGGCGCGGAGACGCGCAAGGCCAGCGTGAGCGACCTGCTGAAAATGTCGGTGAGCGCCAACCCCGCCGATCCGCGGCGCATGGCGCAGCGCGCGGCCTGCATGGCGCTGTTCTCGCCCTATCCCGGCGCGCGCGAGCCGAGGAGCATCCTGGCCGAATCGCTCGATGGCGTTGACCGCAAGCTGCTCTATCCGGCGATCCAGTCGGTTTTGGAAAACGATGACAGCGCCGCCCGCGGCTCGCTCTCGCGCCTCTACGGCAAGTTGACCGACGAGGACGTGGTGGCGCTGCTGCCCGCCATCGTCAAGGCGATCACGAAGCTCGCGCCGAGCAACGAAATGTTCGGCGACGGCATCCGGCTGGCGGGACTCGATCTCCTCTCGCGGCTGCATATCCGCGAGGGCCTGCCGCTATGCGTCGCGCTGATCGAGCCGGGCCGCTGGGGCGCGGGCAAGCGCCTGCCGAAATGCCTGGAGTACCTCGCCCGCTACGGCGCCCACGCCCGGGAAATTCTCCCGCAGTTGCAGGACGTACGCGGCCAGTGGGTGCAAGGCGGACGCGGCAAGGAGAACCGCGAGCAGGTGCAGTTGCTGGACAAGGCCGTCGCCGCCATCCAAGCCAGCAAGGCAACGCCCACGCTGCTGAACATGAAGGATTTCGCGGCCACCGGAAAGCGGACGCCACGGTGAACGCCGCGCCTCCATCCTCCGCCGCGCAACTTTCCAAGGCTTGGAAAAAACCCGCGTTCGAGCTTCCAATGCTTGGAACGGGCCGGCGCCTGCTGACCGCCGGCCTGTGCTGTTGCGGCGTCATCGCGGCGCAAGGCCCCGCCGTTGGCGCGAACAAGGCGGCCGCTTCCCAGGCGAAGACCAATGCGGCCCCGGCCTTGTACACGCAGAGCGGGACCGATCCTTCCTTCCGGTCGCTGCTGGATGCGAAGGCCCTTCCGCTCGGGGGAAATTCCACGGCCGTCGCCAAGGGTTCCCGCATCCACGTCAACACGGCCGCGCTGGCGCAGGGCGCGAACAGCCGCAACGCCATCCCCAGGAACATCAAAATTCACACCCTGTGCCACAGCGCCGTGGCCCGCAAGGACTTCCCGAAATGGACGCGGTGGTATCAGGAGGATGGCCACACACAAATCTTCCGGCTCTTCCAGGGCGAGACCAATGTGCGTAATCAGCGGGAGCTGGCGGCACGCATCGAGGCCTTTGGCGAAACGTGGGAGGCCGGCCGGACGAATGAGTGGCACGAGTGGTCGGGCACCTTCACTATCGTGAGGCCCCACGGTTGTTCCATCTTCCAATCCAAGAACAATGTGAACGATTGGAGCGTCATGCTCAACATGGGCGACGATGGCAACATCATCCTGAATCACCGTCGGCACCAGAAGGATGTCGTCCTGGCCCGGGACATGACCGGCAAGAGCTTCGATCTGCTGGTCAGGGACAATGGTCGTGACTATGAAGTATTTTTCAACGACCGGAAGGTCGGCGCGGGCTATTATGACCGCCCGCAAGGCAGCAACGGTTTCCGGTGGGGCATGTATCTGGGCCACCATGAGGTCCGGCACGACGCCCTGCTCTTCGTCACGGGCGCCAAATATAAGTAACGGATGACATGCCTCCCAACCTTGGAAAATATCTCACGCCAGAGTTCCCAACCTTGGAACCGGGCGGGAAAGGAAACACCACCGCCATGCAACCCATCCTCACGCTCCTCGCCGCCCTGCTGCTGGCATCGCTGACCGGGTCGGCGGCGGAAAAGAAAAATCTGCCGAAGGCAGATGTGGTCGAAGTGCCGGCGATTGGGCAGGGCTTGTGCGTCGCCAACGCCTTTCAGTCGAACATGGTTCTCCAGCGCGATAAGCCGCTGAACATCTGGGGCTGGGCCGCGCCGGGCGAGGAGGTCACCCTCGCGTTCGCCGGGCAACAGGTTCGCGCAAAGGCGGCGGCGGACCGGTCGTGGCAGGTGACGCTCAAGCCGATGCCCGCCAACCGCCAGCCGCAGAGCCTGACGATCAAGGGCAAGGGTACGACGCTGACGCTGGAGAACATCCTCGTCGGCGATGTCTGGGTGCTGGGCGGCCAGAGCAACATGGAATTTCCCATCAGCAACGTGGATGACGGCGATCTCGAAATCGTGTCGGCGAACTTCCCGCAGATCCGGCTGCTCACGCTGCCGCAAGGCAAGGGCTTCCAGTCGGTCCACAGTTTCGAGCGGCTGCACGAGTGGAGTGATTGGTCCCACCGGCACTTTCGCAAGGGCGATTGGGACCTCTGTTCGCCCGAAACCGTGACGGAGTTCTCTGCGATCGGCTACATCTTTGGCCGGCGAATACACATGGCCAGCGGCGTGCCGATTGGATTGATTGACGCCTCCATCGGCGGGACGACCGTGGAGACGTGGACGCCGGAGGAGGTCTTGAAGAAGATCACCGGCAAGGAAACGCAGGACATGCTCAAGGAGTGGGCCGACCGCATCGCCGCGTTCGATCCGCAGGAGGATCTGAAGAAACGGATCGCCGGACACGAGAACCACATCAAGAATCTCAAGGCGCGCGGCCAGACGATCTCCGCCGACGACAAGCCGCCGACCGACGTGCGTCCCGGTCCCGTCGAGGAGCGCAACCGCCCCGGGTACTGCTACGCCAGCACGATCAAGCCGCTCGACGGCCTGGCCGTGGCCGGCGCGGTCTGGCATCAGGGCTTCAACAACTGCTTCAACGGCTCCGCGGGCGCGCGGATGTACCGGCAGGTTTTTCCGAAGATGATCGGCGCGTGGCGCGCGACATTCGGTGATCCGCAGATGCCCTTCTGCATCCTCTCGCTCTGCACGGCGGGCGAGCCGCAGACGCCGGAGAACTTCCTCGAACCCATGTACGACGCGGGCGCCTACATTCGCGAGGCGCAATACCAGACCTTCCGCGACCTGCGCGCCGCCGGCGACAAGACCATCGGCTTCGCCAGCAGTTCCGATCTGCGCAAATCCTGGTATCACCCACAGATCAAGATTCCCGCCGGCGAACGGGCCGCGAAGTGGGCGTTGGTGACGCGGTACGGGCTGCTCAAGGGCCGGGACGCCGGGGACTATTGGCTCCCGCCCACCATCGAAAAAGTCGAGATCGCCGGCGGTACGATGCGGTTGACGATGAGCGCGGACGTCAAGACCCGCGATGATAGCGACGGCAAACTGCTCGGCTTCGCCATGGCCGGCAAGGACCGCCGGTTCTATCCCGCCGAGGTCAACTGGTTCACCGACGGCACCAAGGGCAACCGTAACAAGCCGCAGTACCAGCGCAACGTGCTCGTGCTGGGCAGCCGGTTCGTCCCCGCGCCGGTTCACTACCGGTATGCGTGGGCGCGAAACCCGATGGGCAATATCGTCAACAATCGTGGCGTTCCCCTGCCCGGCCAGCGCAGCGACGACTGGCTGCTTGAGGAAACGCCCGTGAAGTTGGACGGGGCGGACGAGAATTCAAAGCGGCAGGTCGCGAACCAGCTTCGCAAGGAACTCAAGCAGGCCGATCTCGAACGCCGCGTCAAGGAGGCCGAGGCGACCATCGCGGAGTTGAAGCCCGCCCTCGAAAAGCTCCGGGCCGACGGGAAGAAGCATGACTGACAGCGCA
This sequence comes from uncultured Lentisphaerota bacterium, assembly GCA_903889245.1. Classification (GTDB taxonomy): domain Bacteria; phylum Verrucomicrobiota; class Kiritimatiellia; order CAIQIC01; family CAIQIC01; genus DP16D-bin41. The sequence goes on from CAISWQ010000056.1 coordinate 18,946, forward strand.
GTCATGGACCAACGTTTTCATCCCAGGATGAACGGACAACCATGAAGACCACCCTCACACTCCTCGCCGCCCTGCTGCTCGCGCCGCTTCACGCCGCCGCTGCGCCCGCGAAGCCCAACATCATCTTCGTCCTGTTCGACGATCTCGGCTACGGCGAGCCGGCGGGTTTCCGCGCCGGCTCGCCGTTCACGATGCCGAACCTCGACCGGCTCGCGCGCGAGGGGATGCGCTTCACCGATGCACACAGCGCGTCGGCGGTTTGCACGCCGACCCGGTATGGCGTGCTGACCGGCCGCTATCCGTGGCGCATCGGTCAGTTCGGCGTGCTGACGACGTTCTCGCCGCCGATCATCGAGCGCGAGCGGCTGACGGTCGGCGCGCTGCTGAAGCAGCACGGCTACCACACCGCCTGCATCGGCAAATGGCATCTGGGCATGGCGTGGGGCAACACCGGCGGGAAAAAAGGCAGCGACTCCGCGCCCGTCGGCGCGACGGCCGGCGAAGGACCGACGGCGCGCGGGTTCGATTATTTCTGCGGCTACACGCACGCCCGCAACATCGGGATGATCATGGAGCAGGACAAGGTGGTGGCCAACCTCGCGTCCGTCCAGGCGCCGCCCTATCTGGCGCAAAAGACTCTCGACTACCTCGCGCAGCGCGCCAAGGCCGGCACGCCCTTCTTCCTTTACGTGCCGCTTAGCCAGCCGCACACGCCCATCGTGCCCTCACCGGAGTTCCAGGGCAAAAGTGGACAGAAGGACTACGGCGATTGGATCATGCAGGGCGATGCGACCGTCGGGAAAATTCTCGGGGCGCTGGAGCAGCATCAGCTCGCCAGCAACACGCTCGTCCTCGTCAGCAGCGATAACGGCGCCGCGGGGCGCCCGTATCCGCCGCTGCGCGGCTGCAAGACCCAGATCTGGGAAGGCGGTCACCGCGAGCCGTTTCTCGCGCGCTGGCCGGGCAGGATCAAACCCGGCTCCGTGTGTGGCGACACCATCTGCCTCAACGACCTGCTCGCCACGTGCGCCGACATCGTGGGCGCAAAACTCCCCGACAACGCCGCCGAGGATAGCTTCAGCCTTCTGCCCGATCTGCTCGGCACCGCGACCGCCCCCGTGCGCGAGGCGACAGTGCACCAGTCCCATAAAGGCGACCTCGCCATCCGGCAGGGGCCGTGGAAACTGGTCTTCCTGAACAACGGCACGCAGGAACTCTATAACCTCCAGAACGATCCCGGCGAAACCACCGACCGCGCCGCCGTGCAGCCGGAGGTCGTCGCGCGCCTGACCGCATTGATGCAGCGCTACATTGATTCCGGCCGCAGCACGCCGGGCGCGCCGCAGAAAAACGGCGTGAACATCTCCTTGAAAGGTGGTCGCAAAAAAGGCAGCGCCAGTCCAGAATGAGGCCCCAACGAAAGCAACACCATGAAACGAAGCCTCACACTCCTCGCCGCCCTGCTGCTCGCGGCGCAGGCCGACGGCAAGCTGCAGGATGGCGAGATGGCCGGCTACCTCTTTGGCCCGGCGGAGAAGGTGCCGGAGGACTTCAACGGCGGCTTCTCCCTCTACGCGGCGGCGTGGCCGCTCGTCGCCACCTATCCCGGCCACCGCTTCCAGACCGGCCTGTGCGGCACCTGGATGCACCCGCAGTGGGACGCGGACAAAAAGCCCGCCGACAAATGCTACACCGACATCGAGGGCGGCCTCGGCTGGTGGCGCGACACGCACTTCCCCACCACCACGCCGAAATTCATCATGGGCGGCGTCGGGCCGAATTTCCGGTGGATCGCCAACGGCCCCGGCTACGGCGCGGGCACGTGGGAGAAACCGCGCGGCCAGTACGGCGTCGCGCAGTTGAGCCCGTGGCTGCTGTTCCCGCTCGATGGCCTGAACCTGAAGCAGGGCGTGCGCGGCGAACTCTTCGGTTACGGCTATCTCCCGCTGCCGCTCACGAATCCCAAAACCACCACGGCCGGCAAAAACGTGCCGACCGGCAACCACTGCTGGACGCTGTTCTTGAGCACCGCCAACTTCAAGGGCCCGGTCGCCTTCTTCACGCCCTTCTTCTGGTCGCAGGCGACGCTCGAGCATCCAGAGTGGGCCGGGCTGATGCTGGACTCGCGCCCCGCCGGCCCGAACAAGGCGATCCAGATGGAGACGCAGCACGTCCCGGCCATCTTGAGCACGAGCACGACCGGCCAGGTTTTCGCCCGCGTCGCGCCGACCGCGTTCCCCATCGGCCCCGATGGAAACTCGACCGTGCTCCACCGGATCACCGCCTACAAGAAGGCGGCGCTATGGGACGACGTGCAGCGCTGGTTCGCCGGCGGCGCGCCGGCCTCGGGCCAGATCAAGGCCGACGCCTCCGCCGTGCACAACTTCCGTCAGGGCGGCGGCTCCAGTTGGAGCATCTATCCGCCCCGCACGGCGCGCGAAGCGAAGCCGCCGCTCGCGTGGAACTCCTTCGCCACGTCCTTCACGCCGAACCCCGTCACGTTCGGCTACCGCTGGAGCGAGCAGCTCACCCGCCGGAGCGGCGCGCTCGTCACGCTGCCCGAATACTACCGGCTCGACACGAGCGGCAAGAAACCCCGGTGGATCGTCGTCGCGACGCAGGACGTCCCGCCGGAACTCGGCCTCACGCAACACCGCTTTGAGACGCCGAAGGAAAAGCCGCAGGAGCCCCGCATCACGCCGGACGACGCCGCAAGCTGCTGGAAGCAACCCGGCCCCAAAGCCGGCCCGTTCCAGGCGCAGCTCGGCGATGGCAGCGTGGTCACCTACTACTGGTATCGTTTCGCCGATCAACCCGCGCTGCTCAACGCCGACCTCACGCCGGCGGAGCGCGAGCAGATGCAGGCGCGTGTGGAAAAAATCCATCGTGCCTGGACGAAAGACCGCACCTACCTCGCCCCGCCGGACGCCGGCGCGCTCGCGAGCCTGGACCCGGCCCTGATCCTGACGCCGCCGCGCGGCCTCGAAGCCGGCTACGTCCCCATCGCCACCCGTCAGGAATTGCCCGGTGCGCGTAACCCATGAAACCCCACGCGACGATGTTCCAAGCCCTGGAAAATTGCCTGGAATTTTTTCCAAGGCTTGGAAAAAGCGGCGCGAAAATTTCCAAGGCTTGGAACTGATGAAGGGAGCAACCATGAAACGCTGCTATCTGTTCGCTGCCACAGCCCTCGGACTTGCGACCGCCACGGCGGCGGACAAGGCCGGCGTCGTCACGTCGCACTCGCAAGGGCTGCACGGCTACATCGGCTTCAAGCACGATGAGCCGCCGCCCCAGTCGGCCTTCCACGCGGGCATGGGCTTCTATGCCGCGGTCTGGCCGCTGGTGGATCAGCCACTGGCCGATTTCCAGATCGGTCTGCCGAGCTCGTGGATCATGCCGGACAACTCCGACAACAAGGACAAGCCGCTCGCGCCCGAGGGTACGCTGGCCCGGACGTGGAAGCCGCGCGGGCCGACGTGGGCCAGCGTCTTCCAGACCGTGGAGGGCGGGCTGGGTTACTGGGCGGGCAATCATTTCCGCTACGGTCCTCCGAAGTTCAGCATGAACGCCACGCCGCAATGCTACGACTACGAAATCGGCTCGCCCGGCTGGTCGTTCTTCTACAGCGACACCGCGCTGCCGGACAACCGCCTCGGCATCGCGCAGCTCTCCAACCGCCTGCTGATTCCGCCCGACGCGCTGCCGTTCCAGGGCAACCCCAACGGCGAATTCCTCGGCTACACGTGGATGGCGTTGCCGTTCACCGATCCGGTCGCCGGCGACCCGCCGACGGGCGACCAGAGCTGGACGTGCTTCCTCTCCGCCGCCAACTTCAAGGGCCCGATCGCCTACTACATCCCGGAGACGTGGAGCAAGATCGGCAAGCTGTTCAACTATCCGTTCCTCTACGGCCGCGGCCTCGACGCGCGCCCGGGCAAGATGGGCGGCGGCGCGATGGAGATCAACACCGTGCCGCGCTTCGATGCGCAGGACGCGCGGGGCGTCACCTACTCCAAGCTGCCGAAGCTCCAGTGGCCCGTGGACGCACAAGGCCGCGCCTACCTCGTGCAGGACGTCACCTACTACTCGCAGGCCGCGCTCGCCGACGCGTTCAAGGCCTGGCGCGATGGCGGCCCCGCCTGCTCCGGCCGCTTCGATGACAAGGGCGCGTGGCGGCCCAAGCTCAACACCCGCACCACGCGCTACGACCAGGAGGGCAAGAAGATGGTCGGCGTGGAGCACGCCTTCGACACGCGGATTTTCGAGGGCAACGTCTGGGGCTTGCAGTGGTTCACCAACAGCCTCGCCACAAACGGACTGTTCCCGCAGTACTACAAACACGTCGGCGCGGAACGCGTCGCGATCAGCGCTGCCGAGGTGCCCGCCGAAACCAAGCTGCACGCGCAGGAGTTCAAGCGCGCCACGCCCGGCAAGCCCTACACCTCGCCGACCGGCGGCGCGTGGACGCAGCCCGGCGCGAAGCAGGGGCCCTGCACTGCGCGGCTCGTGGATGGCTCCGTGGTGACCTACTCGTGGTACCGCTTCGTGGATCAGCCCTCCTTCCAGCAATACCAGTGGAGCGCGGAGAAGAAAGCGAAGCTGCAGGAGTTCGTCGAGAAGCTGCACGCGCAGTGGAGCCTTGACCGCGACTACATGGCCCCGCCCACGCGCGGCCAGCTCGTCGCGCTCGACCCCGCGTTGCTGGTGACGCCGCCCAAAGGTTTGGAGGTCGGCTACGTCCCGATCGTCACCGGCCAGGCCTGGGCCGGCGCGAAGCGCTAAAGACAGCCAGAGGTCAGAGGACAGAGGTCAGAGGACAGAAGGAAAAGCTCTGCGCTCTTTGCGTTCTCTTGCGGCTATTCCCTGCGGCTTATTAGCCACAAAAGGGCGCAAAGACCGGCAGAGGTGGACAGAAGAACAACGGACAACTGACGACTGACAACCCACCACTGACATCTTCTCCAAGAAAGATACTGGACAATCCCAGTCCGCGCCGCTAGCCTCCGCACCGTTGCGAGAAATTGGGAGAGGGACTTGGGGTCAGCCAGACAAGCATTCGAGGGACAGCCAGCACAGGCGAAAGCACCGCCCACCCATGGGCCGCTGACGCCCACCACCCCGCAACCCACCACCGCAACCCATCACCAACCACACATGGGGCGCGTACCCCGATACGACATACATGAGTGGCAAGTGCGTTTCACATTTTTTCAAGAGGAGAGCGATGAGCCATGAAAAAATCTACAGCGATTTCAATTGATATGCACGGGATAGGTCGGATCCTCTTCAATAGGAATGTAAGCGTGCCGATATACCAGAGGTCTTACGCTTGGGAGAACGAGCACGTTAGCGATCTTTTCAACGACGTCGCAACCGCCATGGCTGATGGTGCGCACGAATACTTCATAGGATCTATAGTAACAACACAGAACGAAGCGCTTCGCGCAGAGGTCGCAGACGGGCAACAACGACTGGCAACGGTCACCATCCTGCTCGCAGCCATACGTGACTTCTTTTACGAGACAGGAGACAAAGAACGTGCGGGCACCATTACTACGGATTTACTCCACAAGAAGGATCTCAAGACCCTTGCCCTAATTCCAAAACTAAAACTCAATGATGTAGACAACGAGTTCTTTACAAAGCGCATCCTTCTCCTTCCTGACGACTCAGAAAGGGCTCAGTTGATTACCAAGCCTTCGCATGAGCGAATTGACAAGGCGGCGGTGTTGGCAAGGGAACATGTGCGAAAACTTGCAACAGGTAGAGGGGCAACCGACACATTAACTGATCTGGTGGACTATCTCACGGATTCAGTGAAGGTGATTTGGGTTCAGGTGCCAGATGATACAAACGCCTTCATGGTATTTGAAACGCTGAACGACCGCGGTCTTGCCTTAGCCATTACAGATTTATTGAAGAACCATCTGTTTGGGTTGTCTGGTGGGCGCTTGGGCGAAGTACAGCAGGCTTGGGTTAGCATGACGTCCGCCCTTGAGTCGATTGAGGAGGAAAACGTCGTCCTGACCTTTCTGCGACACTATTGGTCCTCGCGTGAGGGATTAGTTCGAGAGAAGGACTTATATGCTGACATCAAGCGGAAGATAAGCAACCAGACACGCGCAGCAGCTTTTGCAAAGGAGCTTGAGCGGAATGCGCACATCTACGCGGCAATCGTGAATAGCTCTGATGCTCTGTGGACTCAGTACGGGGATTCGTGTCGGAAACACATGGAGACACTCAATGCACTTCGGCTTACACAAATTCGCCCTCTCTTGCTCTCGATTCTGGATAATTTCGATTTGGCAAACGTTCGTCAGGCAGTCAAAAATCTTGTTTCTTGGTCCGTTCGCTTCCTTGTGCACGGTGGATTGGGCAGCGGCGCTATTGAGACTCATAATTGCGCTGCAGCAAAGGAAATTCGCAGCAAGGCAATCGCGAACGCCTCTCAACTTCTCCGGCGACTACAGCCGGTCATTCCAAGTGATGCTCAGTTCCGTGGAGCGTTTCTCGGGTGTAGTGTGTCCAAAGCATTTCTTGCGCGATATTACCTGCGGGCGCTTGAACAGCAGGCAACAGGGGTGGCCGAGCCTGAACTTGTCCCAAACGACAACGCTGATGTCGTCAATCTAGAACATATACTGCCGCAAAAACCATCCAAACAGTGGACTCATATCCCTGCGGATGATCAAACTCTGCTGATCAACAGGCTTGGGAATCTCGCGTTGGTTAAGACGAAGATCAACACACGCGCAGGAAACGACGGCTTTGCTTTCAAGAAGGGCTTCTACAGTCAGTCCGCATTCCGACTTACGAAGTGCATGGGGCAGGAACTCATATGGGATCGCGCTGCAATAGAGCGGCGGCAGACGACTATGGCAGACTTGGCCGTTCGCGCTTGGCCGTTGAATTAGGAACTTTGGTCAACTGGTACTTACGTTCAACGCATTTCCCGCGCGCATGTGGCGGTGTTTGTATCAAGTAGGTGTTTGAGTTTTCCAGGCATTGGAAGGTCTCGATGGTGGTTTTTCCAAGGATTGGACGGTTTCGCCGCTGGCTTTTCCGAGGCCTGGAAAACCAGATGTCAGAAGTCAGCGGTCGGAGGTCAGTTTTTTCCAAGGCTTGGAGGTTTTCGTGGTGATTTTTCCGAGGCTCGGGAAACAGAGGTCAGAAGCCAGAGGTCAGAGATCAGAAGTCAGAGATCAGCGGGCAGAGGGCGGGGTTCGGAGGTCAGATTTTTCCAAGGCTCGGACAAATTGAGGGTGATTTTTCCAAGGCTCGGAGGTTTTCGGGGGGATTTTTCCAAGGCCTGGAAAGCAGAGGTCCGAAGCCAGAGGACAGAGATCAGAAGTCAGAGATCAGCGGTCTGTATGCAGAGGATAGAGGTCTGATCGCTGAAATCTGACTTCTGATCTCTGTCCTCTGACCTCTGATTTCTGTCCTCTGACCTCTGATTTCTGCAACCCGGTCCTCGCGTGGTCAACACGATTTACTGGGGGTGATGCGTTGTAGCGTGGGCGGCGGGTTCAGCGGTGGTGGGTGGGAGAATGTTTATGGGAAGGCAGATCAATCGTCGGGCATGGTTGCGGGCGTCGGGTTTGGCGTCGGGCGCGCTGGCGTTGGGCGCTGGGCGGGCGGGTGCGGCGGCGGTCAAGCCGGGCACGGTGGCGTTCCAGCGCGAGGTGCCGGTGCGGCGCGAGGTGGATGTGTTCATCGCGGGCGGCGGGCCGGGGGGCGCAGCGGCGGCGGTCGCCGCACGCAGCGCGGGGGCGAGCGTCTATCTGGCGGAGGCGCATACGTGTCTGGGCGGGATGGGCACGGCGGCGCATGTGCCGGTATTCATGCCGGTGACCGATGGAATCAATTTTCTGGCGGGCGGGTTCGGGAAGCTGGTGCTGGAGCGGCTGAAGAAGGAGCAGTCGCTGCGGGGGCCGGCGAACGATGTGGAGGCGCTGAAGCGGGTCTATGAGGCGCTGCTGGGCGAGGCGGGCGCGGAGTTCACGTTTTATACGCGGCTGGCGGCGGTGGAGGCGCAGGCGGGGCGCGTGGCGTTCGTGCTGTGCGCGGCGCCGAGCGGGTTGTTCGCGGTGCGGGCCAAGGTCTATATCGATGCGACGGGCAACGGCGACCTGGCGGCGTGGGCGGGCGCGGCGTTCGAGAAGGGCGATGCCCAGGGGCGGCTGATGCCGGGGACGCTGTGCAGTATCTGGGCCGATATCGACTGGCAGACGTGGAAGGCGAGCAAGCCGCAGGGTCCGCAGCCGGATGGGCACCGGCTGGAGCAGGCGTTCGCAGACGGCGTGTTCACGGTGCGCGATGAGCACCTGACGGGGATGTATCAGCTCGGCGAGCGGCTGGGCGCGGGCAATATCGGGCACACGTTCGAGGTGGATGGGACCGATGAGGCGTCGCTGACGAAGGCGCTGGTGTGGGGGCGCAAGAGTCTCAAGGAATACGAGCGCTACTATCGCGGCTATCTCAAGGGCTTTGAGCAGGCGCGGCTGCTGGAGACGGGGTCGCTGCTGGGCATCCGCGAGACGCGGCGCGTGCTCGGCGATTACGTGCTCGGGCTCGAGGACTACAAGAAGCGCGCGACGTTTGCCGACGAGATCGGGCGCTACGCCTATTCGGTGGACATCCATCCGCTGCGGCCGGGCAAGGACACCTATGAGGCGCACCGCAAGGAGTTCGATGCGGACCTGCGATATAAGAAGGGCGAGAGCTACGGCATTCCCTATCGCATCCTGACGCCGCGCGGGCTGGAGAACGTGCTCGTGGCGGGGCGCTGCGTGAGTACCGACCAGAAGGTGCATGGGTCACTGCGCGTGATGCCGGGGTGCTTCATCACCGGGCAGGCCGCGGGCATCGCGGCGGCGCTCGCGGCGCAGCAGAAGCTTTCCACGCACCAGGTGGATGTGAAGGAACTCCAGCAGAAGCTGAAGCAATTCGGCGCCTACCTCCCGCATGCCTGACCGCGCCAACGGCAGGCTACCGCTCTATCTGCCTTGTGGGCGGGAGCTACAGCTCCCGCGCGATCAACCCACAAGCTGCCGAACGCGGGAGCTGTAGCTCCCGCCCACAAAACCCCGATCAAAGTCTGCCGCTGAAATCTAGACGGTAGGTCGCCGCGCAAAAGCCTCACGCGGAGCGTGAGGTCTACTATGGCGGCGGCTCAGCAAAGTAGTCTTCACGCTCCGCGTGAAGTTCCGGGGTGACTATTCCGCTTTTCCCGCTCTTCTTCAGATCAATTAGCCACAAAAGCAATGCAAAGATCACAAAGGCGGAGCATCACAAAATCATGCTTACAAAATCATGAAGCGGCGGAAAAATGTCTCGCGCAAAGGGCGCAAAGCCCGCAAAGGTCAAAAAGCGAGGCGGCGGCTGGACTGGGAAACAAATGACCAATGACAAGTGACGAATGACAAAGGACCACTGACCACTGACGTCCGACAGAAGCTTTGTGATTTCCCTCGCCGGGCCGATGCGCTATTTTCCGCGCCATGAAAATCACCTCGTTGCTCGCCTTGGTTTGTTGCGCCACGGCCGCGCTGGCGCAGACGGAAAAGCCGGTGTTCGATACGCCGGTCGTCATCACCCAGCCCGGACCCGAGTTCCGCGACGAGGTACGGCCGGGCGCGATGATCATCGGCATGGACCGCACGCCCAAGGGCCGCATCTGGGGCTGCTGGACGGGCACGGGCGATAAGCCGGACTCCTACTTCATCCTCGCGACGAGCGACGACGATGGCGCGTCGTGGTCGAAGCCGCGGCTCGTGGTCGGCGCGCTCGATCCCACCGGCAAGCGGCAGCGGGGCGCGCTGGTCGGCAATGTGTGGACCGATCCGCTCGGGCGCGTGTGGCTGTTCTTCGATCAGGCCGTGGTCGGCGAGCACGGGCCGCGGAGCGATTGGTATATCCGCTGCGATAATCCCGATGCGGCCTCTCCCGTGTGGTCGGCGCCGGTGCGGATTTCTGACGAGGGCTGTACGCTCAACAAGCCGACGGTCCTCAAGAACGGCGACTGGCTGCTGCCGGTCTCCAAGTGGGCCGAGAAGACCGCCTATGTCTTTGCCTCGACCGATCAAGGCAAGTCGTGGAAGGAGCGCGGGCACACGGTATTCCCGGACTGGAACTTCGATGAGCACATGCTGATCGAGCTGCGCGACGGCCGGCTCTGGATGCTGGCGCGGACGGGCGGGAATCCGTGGGAGACGTTCTCCACCGACCAGGGCGCGACGTGGTCCGCGCCCAAGGAGGCCGCGACGGTCAAGAACGTCAACGCGCGCTTCTTCCTGCGGCGGCTGGCGTCGGGGAATATCCTGCTGGTGAAGAACGGCCCGCCGACGGAGCGCATCGCGAAGCGCTCGCACATGTCGGCCTATCTCTCCGAGGACGACGGCCAGTCGTGGAAGGGCGGGCTGCTGCTCGACGAGCGCGCGTCGGTCTCCTATCCCGATGGCTTCCAGGCGCCGGATGGGCTGATCCATATCCTCTATGACTGGAACCGGCACAGCGATGCGGAAATCCTGCTGGCGAAGTTTCGCGAGGAGGACATCCTCGCGGGCAAGCTGGTCTCGCAGGACGCGAAGTTGCTGCTGCTTGCCAACAAGGCGACCGGGCCGAAGCCGGTCCTCTATAACGGCCTCGAGCTGCCCTTTGAGTGGCCGCCGCGCCATCTCGATCCGAAGTCCACCGAGCCGATGCCGGTGAAGCCGCACATGCCGAAGACGCTCCCGGTGGACGTGGGCCGGCAGTTGTTCGTGGATAATTTCCTGATCGAGAAGACCGACCTGAAGCGGGTGTTCCATCAGGCGCAGAAGTTCGCGGGCAATCCTGTTTTCAAGGCGGAGACGCCGCGCGAGCTTGGCGCGTCGCAGGAAGGCGAGCGCGGCGAGGAGGCGACGACGTTCCTCGGGCAGGGCGGCGTGTTCTGGGACCCGGCGGAGAAGCACTTCAAGATGTTCTACGTCGCCGGCTGGCGCGGGCCGCTCTCGCTCGCGACGAGCCCCGACCTGAAAAACTGGACGCGCCACGGGCCGCTGCTGGGCGAGGGGCTGCGCTGGACCGGGCCGAGGCTCGTCACGGGCGGCTCCGATAACTGCGTCTGGCTGGACCTGAACGCGACAAACGCCGCCGAGCGGATCAAGTACCTGACCTGCTGGATGCACGTGCCCAAGGACCAGCGCCCGCAGGGCTTCAACCACTCGCTGCAGGTCAGCGGCGATGGGAAGACGTGGTCGGAGGCCCACCCGGTGGACAAGGCGCTGGACGACTACTGCTCGTTTTTCTTCAACCCGTTCCGCCAGAAGTGGTGCTTCAGCATCAAGCGCGGCACCGCGCGCGGCCGGAGCCGCTACTACCTCGAAAGCGATGCGTTTCTCGCGGGCACCAACTGGTCGCAGGCCGTGTACTGGACGTGCGCCGACAAGCTCGACCTGCCGGAGCCAGCCGGCCGCTATCCCGGCGCGGGCGAGCCGCCGCAGCTCTACAGCCTCAACGCCGTCGCCTACGAGAGCCTGATGGTCGGCATGCACTACATCCACCGCGGGCCGAACAACGGAGTCTGCGCGAAGGGAGGCTTTCCCAAGCTGATTGACCTCGAACTCGGCTTCAGCCGCGACGGCTTCCACTGGAGCCGCCCCGACCGGCGCGGCTTCATCGCCGGCGCGCGGACCGAGGGCGCGTGGGACCGCGCCTATCTGCACAGCACGGCGGGCGTGTTCGTGGTGCTCGATGATCAGCTCGTGTTCCCGTACATGGGGACCAGCGGCGTCGCGCCCAGCGGCAAGAAGGGCATGTACACCGGCGGCAGCATCGGCCTGGCGACGCTGCGCCGCGACGGCTTCGCCTCGATGGAGGCCGGCGCGAAGACCGGCACGCTGACGACGCGCCCGCTCCGGTTCAAGGGCGACAACCTGTTCGTCAACTTCGCCGCGCCGCAGGGCGAGCTGCGCGTCGAGGTGCTGACGCTGGAGGACAAGACCTACGGCGGCTTTTCCGCGGCCAAGTGCGTCCCCATGCGCGGCGATAGCACGCGCCAACGCGTGACGTGGACCGGCGCCGAGAACCTCGCCCGCGCCAGCAACAAGAACGTGAAGCTGCGCTTCACGCTGACCAACGGTGCGCTCTACTCGTTTTGGATCACCGATGATAAGAACGGCGCGAGCCACGGCTACCTCGGCGCCGGCGGCCCGGGCTTCAGCGGCGTCGTCGATAAATAGTTTTCCAAGGCTTGGGAAAGCAGGCGCGGGTCAGGTGGCGGCGGACATCTTGCGCGCCATCAGCAGCGCGAGTTCGAGCGACTGCTCGTAGTTCAGGCGCGGATCCACGTTGCTGTGGTAGGCGTGCTCGAGGTCGGCCTCGGAGAGGCCGCGTGCGCCACCCACACACTCGGTGACGTTCTCGCCGGTCAGCTCGAAGTGGACGCCGCCGAGGTGCGAGCCGCAGGCGCGGTGGATGTCGAACGCCTGTTCGAGCTCGGAGAGAATGGACTGAAAGTCGCGTGTCTTGCGGCCGGTGCGCGTGTTCTTGGTGTTGCCGTGCATCGGGTCGCAGCACCAGAGCACCTGCTGATCGGCGGCTTGGAGGGCGGCGATGTGCGGCGGCAGGGCAAGGGCGATTTCCGGCGCGCCGTAGCGGTGGATCAGCGTCAGGCGCCCCGGCTCGTTTGCGGGGTTGAGCACGCGCGCGAGTTCGGCGACCTCGGCGGGCGCGGTCTTGGGGCCGATTTTCACGCCGATGGGATTGGCCAGGCCACGGAAAAATTCCACGTGCGCGCCATCGAGCTGGTTCGTGCGGTTGCCGATCCACGGCATGTGGCAGGTCAGGTCATACCAGCCGCTGCGCCGCGGCACATGGCGCGTCTGACTCTGTTCATAGGGCAGGTGCAGGCCCTCGTGGCTCGTATAGAATTCCTGCCGCTGCAGTTCATCGAGCGGCCGGCCGGCGAGCGTCTCGAGGAAGCGCAGGCCATCGCCGATGTTGCCGATGATCCGGGTGTATTCGTCGGACAACGCGGCGAATTTCACAAAGCCGACGTCCCAATATTCGGGGTGATGCAGGTCGGCGAAGCCGCCATCCACCAGGCCACGGATGAAGTTCAACGTCAGCGCGGCGCGTTCATAGCCGCGCAGCAACAGCGCAGGGTCGGGTGTGCGCGCGGCGGCGTTGAATTCCGGGCGGTTGACAAGGTCCCCGCGGTAGGCGGTCAGCGTAACGCCGCCCTGCGTCTCGGTGTCCGACGAGCGCGGCTTGGTATATTGCCCTGCGAAACGGCCGACGCGGATCACGCGGCGCTTACCGCCGTAGGTCAGCGCCATGCTCATGTTCAGGAGGATTTTCAGCTTGGCGACGATGGTCTCGGAGCGGCAATCGGCGAACTGCTCGCAGCAGTCGCCGCCCTGCAGGAGGAACGCCTCGCCGTGCTGCGCCTGCGCGAGCAGGCCCTTCAGCCTCTCGACTTCCCAACTGGTCACCAGCGGCGGGAGTTGGCCGAGCTGTTCGAGCGCCGCGGCCAGCGCACGCTCGTCGGGATAGGCGATACCCTGCCGCAGCGTTTTCTGCTTCCAGGCTTCCGGTGACCATTCGTGGGAAGTGTTCATGCCGCGCGGATTCTACCCGATTACTCCGCCGCCGCAAGCAACCCCAGTCCAAGGCCGCGCGGCAACCGCGGCCGATCTTCCCAAGAATTGGAACCGGAACCCGGTGGTTTTTCCAAGCCTTGGAAAATTTCGCAGGGATCTTTCCAAGCTTTGGAAAACTCAACCGGGCCTGGCAATCCAACGCTCGCGGACGGCGGCGAGGCGCGCGAGCAGTTGCTTTTTGAGCTGCTCGCGGAGCGCGGCGTGGGCCGCGTCGTCGTAGAGGTTGCGCCATTCGTGCGGGTCGTTCTTCAGGTCGTAGAGCTCGCCGCGGATTTCCTCCTGGCCGGGCGTGTGGCGGCGGTCGGTGAACAAGATCAATTTCCACTCTGGCGTGCGCCACATCCACGCGGGGACATCGGCCTCGTGGAGTTCGCAGAACGAGGCCGCGTGCTTTTCATCACCGAGCAAATTCAAGCCGGGTAAATTCGCCGGCAGTTGCACGCCGGCGGTCTGCGCGATGGTCGGCAGCACGTCCACCAGTTCGGCGGGCCGCTCATCCACGGTGCCGCGCTGCGCCGGCGGCACCACGGAGCCGGCGAGGATCAGCGGGACGCGGACGCTGCTATCGTAGAGGCAGTATTTCGTGAAGCGCCAGTGCCGCTCGCCGAGCATGTCGCCGTGGTCGGCGGTGAAGACGATCAGCGTGTGCTGGAGCCGGCCGAGTTTTTCCAGTTTCTCCAGCACGCGGCCGAAGTAATGCTCGAGCCACGAGCAGTTCGCGTAGTAGCGCAGCGTGGTCCGCCGCCGCTCATCGCGCGGCATGGCGGAGAACGCCGCGCGCCACTCGCCGTGCCGCTTGGCGTGGAATTTGTTGGTCGCATCCACGTAGGCCAGGTGCGTGTCCGGCTCCTGTGCCCACGGCGGCTGCGGCGCATCGGGCATCTGCGCGAGGTCATAGAGGTCCGCGAACCGCTTCGGCACGTTCAGCCCGGCGTGCGGCTTGTAGAACGAGAGGTAGAGGAACAGCGGCTTGTTCGCGTCCGCACCGGAGTCGAGCCATTGCAGGCACTGCTCCGCGATCCAGCCATCGCGGTGATCGGATTCCGGCACCTGTGACGTGCAGCCGATGTAGCCGGGCACCGACTCCTCGCCCGGGCCATAGTTCGCCGCTTCCTTGTGATAGGCCGTCACGCCCTTGGGATTCTCGACGCTCCAGTAGCGTGCGCCGGTCTCGCCCTCGACGCCCGGCGTGCCGACCACGCGGGTCTCGAAGCCGCGCGTCGAATTGGGCTTCTTCGACTGGCCCCAGTGCGTCTTGCCGAAGCCGGCGGTCTGGTAACCGGCGCGCCGGAGCTGCTCGGCGAGCGGCGCGAGCGGCAGGTGCGCCTCGTCGAGCGCCGGCGAACCGTTTTTGACGTTGCCGGTCTGCGAGGGATAGAGCCCGAACATCAGCGCGTTGCGGCTCGGCACGCACATCGGTGCCTGGCACGTCGCCTGGCGGAACAGGATGCCCTGCCGCGCGAGCCGGTCGAGCGTCGGCGTCTTGATCTTGTCGTTCAATACGCCGAGCGCGTCCCAGCGCTGCTGGTCAACCATCAGGAAGATGATGTCCGGCGGCCGCGCGGCGGCGGCCCGGCCGAACTGTGGCGCGGCCAGCGCCGCGCCCGCGAGCTTCAGGAAATCACGTCGCTTCATGGTTGCACCTTTGGTTTGAGCGTGAGCGTGGCCTTGACCAGATTGAATTGATCGTGAGCGCGCAGGCCCTGCTTCGCGCCCGCGACCCTAAAGATCAGCGAAAAAATCCTGAACATGGTGTTGCTTCCAGCGCCGCGCAGTATGCCAACGCCACGCCGCCGCCGCACGGCTTTTCCCGCGGCGGTGCGCTATTGACTCCGCCGGCCCGCCCGCTACCCTCCCCGGCACGCTATGAAGACCAACCTCCGCCTGCACCTGCTGTGGCCGCTGCTCGCCGCCGGAACCGCGCTCGCCGCCGAGCCCGGCTGGAAGCTGACGCTCGACGAAAACTTCGACGGCCAGGAACTCGATCCCAAAATCTGGAACATCGAAACCGGCAAGCGACGCGATGCCACGAACTCGACGCAGGCGGTGGACCTCAAGGAGGGCAGGCTGGTCATCACCACCTTCACCGACGACAAAGGCGTGACGCATTGCGGCTTTGTGACCACACGCAAAAAGTTTTTTGTGACGCAGGGCCGGGCCGTCGCCCGCTGCCGCTTTCACGTCGAGCCCGGCACCCAGGTCGCGTTCTGGGCGCAATCGCCGACCTATGGCAAGACCGGCGACCCGGCCAAGGCCGCGCAGGACGGCGTCGAAATTGACATCATGGAAACCACCGGGCTGATGAAGGGCGCCTACCAATATGCGCTTCACTGGGGCAGCTACAAACCCGCGACGCACAAGACCAGCAGCCACAAGTTCACCGAGGTCGTCGGCGCCGAGTGGCACGACTATGGCGTGGAGTGGGACGACACCGGCTACCGCTTCACCCGCGACGGCCAGGTGGTGGCAACCGATGTGAAATGTCCCGGCTCCAAGTCGCCTGAATTTCTCCTGCTCACGAGCGAGTCGAACATCAAGTCGTGGAACGGCGCACGGCCCAAGGAGGGGTACGGCGCCAAGGACAAGTCCAGAAACGTTTTCGAGATTGATTGGGTCAAGGCGTGGGAACGCGTGACGGCTGCCCGTTAACGGTCAATCTCACGGCGCGTCGGGGCCGACCTCTTTCGGCGTCAGTGGATGGACCTCTGGAAGCGGGCGCGCGCCCAGCTCTTCAAAGCGGAACCAGCCGGCCCAGGCGTTGGTGGGTGCAGCGCCGCAGCCGAGGGCGCGGTTGTCGCGCGCCTGAAAATCGCGAATCAGTTCCATGTTCAACAGCGGCGCCCGGCCTGGCGTGGTGCGCACGACCGTATTGCTGATGAAGGTGCAGTCGGTCGGGATAAACTTCCGTTCCTTGTCCTTTTTGAACCCGAACTGCAGCGGCGCGCAATCCTCCCATGTGTTGTGTGCGATCCACGCCCTCGTCGGCGGCACCGTCGTCAGATCCTTGTACTGCCTGCCGATCTCCATCGTCGTGGGCGCCGCAAAGATGCCGGGCACCAGCGCGAGCGGCGCCTCGTGCTTCTGGCCAGTCAGCCCGCGGAAGTAATTGCTGAAGACGCGGTGATCGAAGCCATAGAGTTTCACGCCGCCGCAGCCGGGCGCGTCCGCATCCGCCAGCACGCAGTTGCCGGAGACCTCGGTGCGGTTGCCCAGCCGCAGGCAGATCGCGCCGCGGCAGTTCAGGAGCGTGTTGCGGCGGACGATGTTGTCGGAGGACTTCAGCGACATGACCTCGCCCTCGCCGCTGCAGCGTTCGAGCAGGTTGTCCTCGATCACGGTGAACGAGCTGCGCCCGCTCGCGCCGAGATCGTTGCCGCCCGTACGGATGGTCTCGTGGCCATTCGCGCCGTTGGCGAACACGACATCGCGAAAATGGTTGTGGTCAATGCGGTCGTGCTGCGAGCAGACGAGCGTGGCATCGTCGCCGCGGACAAAGACCGGGCTGCCGGAGTTCACCTTGCGCTCAAACAGATTGTGATCAATCCGGTTGCTGCGGCTGTGCGCGCCGAGCGCATAGACCCAATGTTCCATCCGTCGCGGCTTCGTGCGCTCGGTCGGCCGGAAGCGGTTCCGCGTCACGCGCACGTGCCGGCAATTATCGAGCAGCAACGCCGGCTGGTCGGCATCGTGCGTGAACCGGAATCCCTCCACCACCAGATGCTCGCAGTCCTTGAGGACAAAACCCGCCGCGCCGCCGATGACCGCCCGGCCGCGCTGCTCCGCGCGCAGCACGATGGGCGCCGTCTCCGTGCCGCGCACGCCCTCGATGCGCACCGCCTGCTTCGTCGGGTACTCGCCCCCGGTCAGCACCACCGTGGCCCCCGCTCTCACGCCGCGCAACGCCGCCTCCAGCTTGTCCAGGGCGTCCACCCGCACCGCGGTCTCCGCCGCCGCGCCGCCCAGCAGCGCCACCACACCCAGACCCAGCGCCATGAATTTCATGCGCCGCACTATAACAAAATCCGCGTATTTTTCCCGGGGCTTGGAGCATGCACCCGCCCTTTTCCAGACCTTGGAAAGGCCTCCGCGTACGCGCCGTCGTTCCCGGCCGCGTTTTCCAGACCCTGGATATTGCGCCAGAAATAGGGGGTGCGTAAAACCAGCCCTGCTCCGAAAACCGTGTGAGGCCGCATGGAGTACTGGGGTGATGGAGTAGTGGAGTGTTGAAAAGCCGGCTAACGCCCAGCCTCCCTGGCTGATGCCTGGCACCCGCCTGACGGCGGGGCTACGAACGACACTGCCCCATCACGAGCCGTTTGTAATGCGCCCGTCAGGGCGCTTCGGTGGCGCCCGCCCACACCGCGGCGCAAGCAACCGGCCCAGCAGCGCGAAGACCAGCACTCCAGCCACCGGGTGCGAGAGGAGGCGCCTTCCACGATGCGCACTACGCATGGCCCCCCCCATTCCAGGTGCAATTTCCAATCCTTGGAAAAAATCCGGTTCCCCTTTCCAATCCTTGGAAACGGCCCGCAGCGTCCACCCCACCAAACCCCATCCCGCAGGCCCATGCAAGCTGACCCATCCTCTGGCCGTACCCCGGGAGCAAGCACGGAGATAGGTAACCATCCCAAGCCTCGCCCCGCCAACCACCCAACCCACGCGCACCTCACCCTCGCTGGCCCGGCTCGCGCCCCAAAACACACTCGACGGCCATGATACATGTCAGTAACATGTATCAACTATGAAACGCGATGCCTTCGGACGGAACCTGATGGCGGGCATGATTGGGCTGATCGTGCTCGATGTGCTGCGCGAGGGACCGAGCTACGGCTACGGCCTCCGCCTGCGCATCGGCGCACAGTCCAACCACGCGCTCCACTGGCAGGACGGGACGCTCTACCATGCCCTCCGCCTGCTGGAGGAACGGGGGCTGGTCACCAGTGCGTGGCGTGGCCCCAAGGATGGTCGCCGCCGCCGCTACTATCGCCTCACGCCGCGTGGCCAACGCACGTGGGCCGAGCAGCGGCGGCAGTGGGCCCATTTCGACCGCGCCGTGCATGCGGTGCTCGGTCTGCCCACCTGAACCGGCGGGCGCGCGGCGGACAGGATGGCGACTGCCGTGCAGCCCGAACCATGGCCATGGTTTGGTGTGCCGCACGTAGCCGGCTGGCACCGCGTTTCCATCCTCGTCCATATCGTCCCCAGCGCGGAGGCGGGTCTGCGATCAGGCAGGCGCGTACAGCGCCACCACCCGCCGCATTGCGCAGCCGCTCAACCGGACAATTTTTTGCCGCCGCCCCGCTGGCGCAGCACCCCGGCCGGGCGTGCTGATACATGTTAGTAACATGTATCAGGGCCGGCGCCGTGGCTGCGTGGGCGGACCCGTCACGGGACGCCGCGGGAGACAGGGCCTTGGTCACCCTTGCATCTTGTGCGCCCGGCGGGGCGCGTGGTAGCGTGCGCGCCATGCAACGGTTGCTGGTCAGTCTGCTCGTCACCATCGGCGCGGGTGCGGCGCAATTCGAATACGTGGCTGCGCCACCGGATAATCCGCTCAAGGGCCTCGTGCCTTATGTCGGGCAAGCGAAGGCTTTTCCGCACAGCCTTGAGTTCCAGTATTTCCCGCTGAAGGACCTGATGACCGGCCCGCACACGTTCGACTGGCAGCCGCTGGAGCGGGTCATCACCAACGTGACGGCGCGCGGCTGCCAACTGGTGTTCCGCGCCTATCTGGAATATCCCGGTAAGCCGAATGCGGTGCCGCCGTTCCTGACCGAGGCCGGGGTCAAGATCACCGAGTGGATGACCGACAACACCTACCGCGGTCGCAGCTTCACGCCAGACTACGGCGATCCGCGTCTGCGCGCGGCGCTGACCAACTTCATCGCCGCGCTCGGTGCGCGCTACGATGGCGACCCGCGCCTCGGCTGCATCACCGCCGGCCTGCTCGGCTCGTGGGGCGAGTGGCACACGCATCCGCGCCGAGACCTTTGGGCGAGCAAGGCTGTGCAGGCCGAGGTCATGAGCGCCTATGAGGCGGCGTTCAAGAAGACACCGGTGTTGGTGCGCTATCCCTCCGGCGAGGGCGAGCGCGACTACGCGGCCAACCACACGCGGCGGCTTGGCTATCACGACGACTCGTTCGTGTGGGCGACGCTGCCGACCGGCAAGCAGAGCGATGGCTGGTTCTTCATGGTGCGCATGCAGCGCGCCGGACCTCAAGCCCTGACGCGATGGCAGACCCAGCCGATCGGCGGCGAAGTGCGACCGGAGACTTGGGACAAGCTATGGGATGTACCGAGCAGCGCGCCGCCGGGACAGGAATTCCTGCGGTGCGTCGAGGCCACGCACGCCACATGGTTGATGGATTCCAGCATCGTGCGCAAGCTCACACCGGAGCAGCGTGAGCGCGCCATCGCCGGCGCGCGCCGGCTCGGTTACGAGTTTCACATCACCGAGGCCGCGGTGCAGGTGGTGGGCGGTGCCGTGCTCGTCCACGCGATGGTGGAAAACAAAGGCGTCGCGCCCTTCTACGCCGATTGGCCGGCGGAGCTCGGCGTGTTGGACGCGACCGGAGATGTGATCAAGACGTGGCAGCCCGGTTGGAAATTGAGCGCCTTGCTGCCCGGCGAAAAACGCGCGTGGGATTTCCGTGCCGACCTCGCCGCGCTGCCGGCCGGCAACTACCGCCTGCTGGTCCATGTCCCCAACCCACTGCCGAACGGCCGCCCGCTGCGCTTCGCCAACCGCGAAGCTGACCTGCCCGGCTGGGTTACGTTGGGGAATTTTTCCAAACCCTGACCATCGCACACTTGTTCAAGTGTGCGGTTGAGGCGGGCACGCCGAATACCGGGAATTTTTCCGCGCGGATCACGCACGCAGGAAGCGTTTTCCAAACCTTGGAACTTTCCACCGTGAACTTTTCCAAGGCTTGGAAGAATGAGTGGTTCCGGTTTCCAAGGCTTGGAAAAACGCTGGCCGCGCCAGGGGGCGCTTACGAAGGGCGGGAGTTTGCCCCGCTGGGAAATGGCTGTTCAGGTCAAAACTCAAAACCATGCTGATAAAATCATCGCGCCGCACCTGGACTGCGCGATTGTTTTGTCGGTCATGATTTTGAAATCAAGCCGGTAGAGCACCCGCCAGAACCTCACGCGGAGCGTGAGGACTACGAGGGCGCACGTGTTCTTGTTCGTGAGTTCTGTAGTGGCGGCCAAAGGCCGCCGCTACAGCTTTCACCTACCACAGCTACGGCTGCACACCGCGTAGTCGTTCGATGAGCGTCTGCGGGACGGCGATGATCGTGCCGTGGCGCGGGCGCAGCGGCGTGCCCTCGTCGGGGAACGTCATCTGCGCGGTGACGTCCTCCCACATCTTCAGGTCGCGCGAGCGCATCGCGCCGTAGTGTTTGTTGCGGTAGGCGTCGAAGTAGATGAGGTAGTCGGCGCCGATCTTGAGGGCGGTCGGGCCTTCCGCCCAGACGCCCGGCGGCGTGATCGGTTGCGAGAGCGCGCCGAAGGGACCTTGCAAGGTTTCGGCTGTCGCAACCTGGAGATATTTTTTCGGCGGCTTCAGCGTCTCGTCCTTGAGTACCAGCCAATGGCGGCCATCGGCGTGCAGGAAGGTCGCATCGATCACGCTGAAGCCGGGGTCGTAGAAAAGTTTCGTCGGCGCGAACGTGACGAAGTCCTTCGTCGTCGTGCAGTACATCCGGTGATTGTATTTGCTCTCCGACGACTCGGCGGTCTGCGCGAAGCGGCCGGGAATGGTCGAGGCCCAGAAGATGATGAACTCGCCGCGCTGGTCGTCGTAGTGAATCTCCGGCGCCCACGTGTTGCGGACCGCCGGCTCGTGGGCCATCACGGGGATTTCCTGCTGCGGCGACCACGTCAGAAAATCCTTGGTGGAGGCATGGCCGATGTCGTTCTCGGTCCACCCGCTGGTCCACACCATGTGGAACGTTCCGTCCGGCCCGCGCGTCACGCACGGATCGCGCATCAGCTTGGACCGGCCGACCGTCGGCGTGAGGTAGCTTTTGCCGTCGCCCAGCTTGGCCCACTTATAACCATCGGCGCTCCACGCCAGGTGCAGTCCATCCTCGCCGTTCTTGGTGAAGTAGGTGAACAGATACGCGACCGGCTCCGCCGCCGGTGCGCGCAAGAATTTTTCCAATCCGGCGAGGTCGTCGGTGTTGATGAGATCCACGCCAGCATCGCGCAGCACCGTCCAGCAGGCGGGGGAATCCGGGGCGCCCCAGAAGCGCACGCGACGTCCCTGCCCGTGGGCCTTGGCCACAATCTCCTTGAGGCGCGCGAACTCCTGTGCCGGCATGGCGCCTTTACCGCGCCACTTGAACGAGCGGCCCCACATGGTGCTCATCCACGGCAGCATGTCGGCGGGTATGGCGTTGTCCAAATCGGTCAGTTCGCCATCCAGCGCGGCATAGCGCACGGCCTCACCCGCCAGCATATCGCGCGACCGGTTACCGCTGATGACAACCATGACCGCGTTCGTCTGCTTCTGCCCGCCGCGGAAAGTCGTCAGGATGTCGGCATAGTTGGTCAGGACCGCATGCAGGACCGGATATAGTTCGTGCCAGTCGGCCTTGAGATCAATCAGCAAAGTGAGCTCCGGCCCGCCGCGATAGACGCGTCCGCCGTTTTGTTTGGCCCGCTCCCGCAGGGGATCGAGATAGAGCGCCTGCAACGTGCGGTCGGGCCGCGTCTGGCTGCGGTCGTGCGCGACCAGCAATTTGCCATCAACCAGATGGATATCGGCCTCCACGCTGCAGAAGCCATGCTCCAGCGCATCCAGCAACGGTCGCTCATGCAGATAGTCGTTGTGCGCGTGGGTCTGGAGCAGCGGCTCGACCGCCGGCTGCGTTGACGCTCCGCCGGCGCGCGCGCCCAAGCCCATCAGCGCGACTGCGACACAACACAACAGGCGCAGGGTTTGCATACTTCCTTTCATGGCGCTTTTTTGCGCCGCATAAAGAACCGGTCCATCCCACCCAGCTCGGCCATCAGCTTGGCGGTCAGCAGGATCAGCCCCATGGCTTTCAGATAGGCCGGGGTGATGTTCAGTTGCTGCGCACCGCTGAAATGATAATGGAGCATGAGCACGGCATAGAGGACCAGCACGACGCCGGACCGCCGGGCGAATTGCAGGTCAACTTGGCGCGCCTCGCCCGCGCCATGCTGGGGCTGGCGCAGCGTCCGCACGAGGTAGAGCGCATAGAACGCGGCCGTGCCCAGCAGGCTGGCGCCTTTGCCGTCCAGAAATTCCGGGAAGCGGCCCCAGCGCTCCCATTCGCCGAGATAGGCCAAGCCGAAAAACATCGTCGCGTAGAGCAGGACCATCGCGAAGGCAAACAGCGAGATCATGGGTTTGACTTTGATCTGGCTGCGCTGTTCGGGCGTCCCCGTGCATGCCCAGACGGTGGCCAGCAGCACCAGCGTGACGCCCGTCAGCGTCAGCTCGAACCAAAACCAGAAAAACAGGTCGGCGACCTTCCAGTTAAAAAACAGCACGCCCGCGATGGAGACGAGGTTGGAAACCAGCACCGGCCACATGGCCCAGCGCTTATTTCTGACCAACGTTTGGATCCATCCATCCATGATGCTTTCAACCGCGCGTCGCGCGCGCAGTATAACAAACCCAAGCTTCCATCCATGTACAAACGCACGCGACGCCTGCGCCGGCCGCGCGCCAGTTCCCGCTTGCCAGCCATCGCACAACGCGCATACTCCCGACCTGTTGACGGTTTCTGGCGAAGAGCAGAGACCATTTCACCTGTGAATTGCTTGGAATGAGTAAAGACCAGTCATACTGGCTACATAAACTCGCAACGCTTCAGGTTGATCGTGCGCGCAGCGACCCGGCACCCCACAAGCCTTTCCTTCTTCTGGTGGTCCTCGAAATGGCGGATCGGGGTGAGATAAGAACTTCCGAACTGTCGCTTTCTCCTGACCTCGCTTTTCGATTCAGTCTCTTCAATTCAGTCATCGCCGAGCGGAAACGTCCTCCATTGGAGTTGCGTTTGCCGTTTCACCATCTCAAGACCTCTGGTATTTGGCAGCCACTCATGGCTGATGGCAAACCTTCACCCCACAGAAATCTCACGGCCAAAGTACGCTTCGATCCGGAATTCTTTGACTGCTTGCGTGACGGGGGGTTCCGCGATAAAGCAAAACAGATATTACTGGCGCCATCGCTATATTTCCGCCCAGAGGAACAGATCGCCTTGCGGGCCATGCTGGGCCTGCAACCGACCGCCAGTGGTCGTTTCAAGGAAGCAGCCGAGTTATACACCGCACCCGTCAAACGTGGCCGCGATGCCCGCTTCCGTATCGAGGTGGTCGCTGTTGCGTATAGGCATACCTGCGCCCTGACGGGTTACCGGATGAATACACTCGACATGGAAAGCATAGTGGACGCCGCCCACATCCACGAGTTCCGTGACAGCCGTAACAATGATCCCCGGAATGGGCTTGCCCTATCGAAGAATGCTCACTGGCAATTTGACCGAGGCCTTTGGTCTGTTACCAGCGATTTTCGCGTGATCGTAAATCGTGACAAGTTCGTGGAGGAAGGTGTCCCAGGTCAGAAGCTCGCTGACTTTGAAGGGAACTGCCTTTTTTTGCCGGGTGATCCGCGCTATTGGCCCGAGCAAAAGCATTTGGCGTGGCACCGCGAGCACAAGCTTCAGATCTCGCCATAGTGAAAATAGACGGATTGTGGTTTTCCTTTTGTTGCACTGGGTCTTGTGGCCTGGCTTCAAGGGGGTTGTTGCTGGTTAGCGGCGGCGCTCATTTCATTCGCCATTCCAAGATGCCGCCGGAGACTTTCGACTGAAGCTGGACGGCGAGGCGCAGCGCGGTGGTGGCGAAGAGCTGGGAGGCCATGGAGGGGTATAATTCATCCTTGAATATTGAAAGTGTAGCGTTCAATATTCAACCCATGAAAACAATCCAACGCACGCTGCTCAAGCAGCGCGTGGAACTGG
Source organism: uncultured Lentisphaerota bacterium (assembly GCA_903889245.1). Taxonomy (GTDB): domain Bacteria; phylum Verrucomicrobiota; class Kiritimatiellia; order CAIQIC01; family CAIQIC01; genus DP16D-bin41. The sequence continues at coordinate 43,594 of CAISWQ010000056.1, forward strand.
CCCTGCGCCGGAGCCGCAGCGTCGCCCTGCTGGGGCCGCGACAATGCGGCAAGACCACCTTGGCCCGTCAATTGGCCGCCGCAGCCAAGGCCACCTACTTCGACCTGGAAAATCCCGCCGATCTGGCGCGATTGCATGACCCGCTGTTGGCGCTGGAAGCGTTGCGCGGACTGGTGGTGCTCGACGAAATCCAGCGGCGACCCGACCTGCTGCCGGTCTTGCGGGTGTTGCTGGATCGGCGGCCTCTGCCGGCCCGCTTCCTGTTGCTGGGCAGTGCCGCGCCCGATATCGTGCGCGGCACGTCCGAGACGCTGGCCGGCAGGATTGAATTTGTGGATATGCAAGGTTTCGATCTACAGGAGGTCGGCCTCCGCCATCAGGACGAGCTCTGGTCGCGCGGCGGTTTCCCGCCATCATTTTTGGCCGCTTCCGACCTTGATAGTCTGCAATGGCGGCTGGATTTTCTCCGAACGTTCGTGGAACGCGATCTGCGCCTGCTGGGTTATGATCTACCACCCGACATGCTGCGTCGGTTCCTGGTCATGCTGGCGCATTATCACGGGCAGCTTTGGAATGCCTCGGAGATCGGTCGCTCGCTCCAGGTCGCGCACCCTACTACGCGTCGCTATCTGGATCTGATGTCAGGCGCGTTTCTGGTCCGGCAACTGCCACCTTGGTTCGAGAATACGGGGAAGCGGATGGTCAAATCACCTAAGGTCTACATCCGGGACAGCGGCCTGTTGCATGCCTTGCTGGGCCTCGACTCCAGACACGCGTTGCAGGGCCATCCCAAGCTGGGCGCTTCGTGGGAAGGCTTTGCCCTGGAGAATCTGCTCGCCGTCCTGGATACGCGCCAGGCCTATTTCTGGGCCACGCAGAGCGGGGCCGAGTTGGATTTGTTCTATTGTGCCCGCGGCCAGCGGCTGGGCATCGAATTCAAATACACGAGCGCGCCTGCCGTGACCCGCTCGATGCACGTGGCACTGGCCGATTTGAGGCTGGATCATCTCTATGTGGTTCATGCCGGCTCGGGCCTGTTCCCCTTGACGGAGAACATCACCGCCACCGACCTGCCGGCTTTGATGAAGCGTCTCGCTTGAGCACTTCAGTGCCGCTGGGCACCCGGTTATTTCGTCCGCCATTCCAGGATGCCGCCGGAGACTTGCGGCTGGAGCTGGACTTCGAGGCGCAGCGCGGTGGTGGTGACTTCAAGAAACTGGAATCAATCACCGTAATGCGTCCGCGCCCGGTGGACATAAATGGTGTGGGCGCCTTCATCCACGGAATAAACAATGCGATCCTTGAAGGTCAGGCGCAGGGAATAGAAACCTTCCAAATCACCGACCAGCCGTTTGCCCTGATGAGGCATGAGGGCAACCTGGTGCAGCAGCATGTCTTTGAGCTTGAGCTTCAGCTTGGGGTCAGCTTGGCAAGGTCTTTGACCGCTTCCCGCGTGAGGCGGATTTCGTAGGGTTTCACGCCTGGTCCCCAAGGGCCTCCGCCAATGCTACGGTTTCCCCGCGCTGCATCTGCGCTACAGATTTCTTGATGCTGGCGTGGAAGCCGGGAATGGAGAGCAATTCCAAGGTCTCCAGCAAGCCGTCATAATCGGTTTCAGAAAGCAACACCGCCGCGCCTTGACGATGCTGAATGCGAAAGGTCTTGTGTCCCTCCGCCGCGCCTTTGACCAAGTCAAAAAATTCGCGCCGGGCCGTGGTCGCCGTCATCGTTGTCATGCTGCACCTTTGGATATGTACATCGCCGCGTACGCTATCATGCTGACCGGTTCTGTCAACCCGTCCATGGGCGCTGCAAGTCTGCGCCCCTACTTCATCCGCCATTCCAGGATGCCGCCGGAGACTTGCGGCTGGAGCTGGACTTCGAGGCGCAGCGCGGTGGTGGTGACGGGCTTGAAGGTTATGGCGTTGAACTGGTCCTTGGCGACGCCGTAGCTTGCGGTGGTCTTGACGGCTTTCCAGTCGTTGCCGTCCTTGTAGAGCAGCTTCCAGCTCTGCGGCACGCGGCAGGCGCCGCGGCCGGTGTCGTCGAACCAATAAACCTCGGAAGAGAAAAGCGTCGTCGGTTTCTCGAAAGTGCGCTCGACCCACTCGGCGGTGCCCTTGTGGTCCCACCACGTCATGCGCGGAATTTTGTGGTCGCCGGAGTTTTTCGGCAACTGGCCATCGAAGCAGGCTTCGACGCTGTCGGCGTCGTGGCAGAACGAGGCCGCCCACGGTTCTAGAATCATTTCGCTGCGGAACCACACCGCCATCTCGCTCGGCCCGCGGTTCTCCCACAGGCAATACGGGATTAGCGTCAGCGCGGCGTTATCCTGCGCGTCGCTCGTCATCTTCAGCGTCATCACGCCGCCGAACAGATCCGGCCGCAGTTCCTCGGCGAAGCTGATCTTCCCCGGGAATATCCAGTTCAAAACCTTGCCGCCGTTATCGGCGCCCTCGGCGCAGTAGACGATCGGGCCGCGCATGACGGCGAAGCGGCTGCGGTCGGCCTTCACCTCGTCGCGCGCGAGCACGCGGCGCACGCTCATCGGGAGTTCAAGCTCGACCACGTCGCCATTTTTCCAAGCCTTGGAAATAACGGCATAACCATTTTCCAACGCTTGGAAACTTTGCGGCGCGCCGTTGACCTTCACGCTCCAGTTCTCCGGCACTGCGTCGGCATAGCGGTAGAGCCCGCCGGGCAGCGGCTCGTTCCGCGCCCAGCCGGGGATGCGCAGCTTGAGCGCGAAGGTCGCCGGCTTCTCCGGCGCGACGGCGATCTTGATCTGGCCGTCCCACGGATAGTTGCCCGTCTGCACCAGCGTCACAGCCTGCCCGCCGAGCTGCACCTTGGCCGTGCCGCCGATGAAGAGGTTGACGAAGAGCGCATCGCCGCGCGTCGCATAGACGTAGCCCGGCACGCTCGGCACCATGCGCACGACGTTGACCGGGCAGCACGAGCAGCCAAACCACGGGCTGCGCTTATAGCCGGCGCGGCTCTCCAGCGGGTTCGGGTAGAAGAACGCATCGCCGGTCAGTGCGACGCCGGAGAGGAAGCCGTTATAGAGGATGTGTTCGAGCACATGCGCGTACTTCGCCTCGCCGTGGAGCAGGAACATGCGCTGATTCCAGAGCGCGTTGGCGATCGCGGCGCAGGTCTCGTTATAGGCGCTCGCGTTGGGCAGCTCGAAGTTCTCGCCGAACGCCTCACCCGCGTGGCGTGCGCCGATGCCGCCGGTCAGGTACTGCTTCTTCTCCGCGACGTTGTTCCAGATGCGGTCAATCGCGGCAATCAACTTTTCGTCGCCGGTCAGCGCGGCCACGTCGGCGACGCCGGAGTAGAGGTAGCCTGCGCGTACCGCGTGGCCTACGGCCTCATCCTGCTCGACCACCGGCACGTGGTCCTGCTGGTAGGCGCCGCGCAGCTTGTGCGTGCTTTCGCGGCCGCGGATGTCAACGTAGTACTTCGCCAGGTCGAGGTACTTCTGCCGGCCGGTCGCGCGGTAGAGCTTGCACAGCCCGATCTCGATCTCCTCGTGGCCGGGCGGCTCCTGGATTTTGCCGGGACCAAACGTGTTGCACAGCAGGTCGGCGCTCTTGGTCGCCACGTCCAGCAGCGTCTTCTTGCCAGTCGCCAGATAGTGCGCCACCGCGCCCTCATAGAGGTGGCCGAGGTTATACAGCTCGTGACTGCCGGCCAGCCGCGACCAGCGCGTCGGCCCATGAAAACCCTCGCGTTTCTTCGGGTCGATGGTGCGCGCCGAGTAGAGGTAGCCATCGGGCTCCTGCGCGGCGGCGATCTTGGCGATCAGGTCGTCGAGATACTTGTCGAGCTTGGGATCGGGCTGTAGCGCGAGCGAGTAGGCGGCGCCCTCGATCACCTTGAACACGTCGGAGTCGTCGAACGGCGTGCCGCGGAATTCGCCGGGCATCAGCTTGCCGGCCTTGGCGAAGTTGTCGATGCGGCCGGTCTCCTCGCATTTCTGGAAGTCATACCAGACGGTCGTCTGCCGGTTCGTCTCCAGCCGCGGCGTCCAGAAACCATCCCGCACGTGCACCGCCGTGAACGGCACCGGCTGATAGGGATAGTCGCCCGCCAGCGCCACGCCCGCCAGCCAGCCCAGACCAAGAATCCAGCCACGCATGAGGTGCTCCTTTCGTCCGAAAACGCGCGGCAGCATAGAAGCCGCGCCGCGCTTTTCCAAGCCCAAGAAAAGTCAGCGCCAGAGGTCGGCTGCCGCAAACAGACCTTCCCTGGTTGGGGACATCAGGCCGGCCTGTTCCCCAGCGTTGGAACAACCACGCGCCGCTTGCAAATCGGGAAACGCTGCGGCATTGTCCCGCGACGCGAAAGGAAAACCGAGCATGGAAAAGTTGCAGTCTCTCTCCACTTTCAAGGGGCCGCAGGGGCCGGTGCTGCTGGTCATCATGGATGGCGTCGGCATCGGCAAATATGCCGAGGGCGACTTCGTGCAGGGCGCCATGAAGCCGAACCTCGACTGGCTCAAGACGCATGCGATCTACACGGAACTCAAGGCGCATGGCAAGGCGGTCGGCATGCCGAGCGATGACGACATGGGCAATAGCGAGATCGGCCACAACGCCATCGGCTGCGGCCGCGTCTTCGACCAGGGCGCGGCGCTGGTCAACAACGCGATCAGCTCCGGCGCGATGTTTCAGGACACGGGCTGGCGCGAGATCGCCGATGGCGTCCTGAAGAACAAGAGCACGCTGCACTTCATCGGCCTGTTCTCCGATGGCAACGTCCACAGCCATATCAACCACCTCGAGGCGATGCTGCGGCAGGCGAAGGCCGAGGGCATCAAGCGCGTTCGCGTCCACATTTTGCTCGATGGCCGCGACGTGCCACCGACCTCGGCGCTGGACTATGTGGATCGCTTCGAGGCGTTCCTCAAACAGATCAACGCCGATGGCTCCGTGGACTTCCTCATCGGTTCCGGCGGTGGCCGCATGGGCGTGACGATGGACCGCTATGAGGCTGACTGGTGCATCGTCGAGCGCGGCTGGAAGGCGCACGTGAAAGGCGATGCGCGCGCGTTCGCCACGGCGCGCGAGGCCATCGAGACCTTCCGCAAGGAGAAGCCCGGTATCCTCGATCAGGACCTGCCCGCGTTCGTCATCTCGCAGAATGGCCAACCGGTCGGCAGGATCGCCGACGGCGACGGAGTCATCTTCTTCAACTTCCGCGGCGACCGCGCGATCGAGATCACGCGCGCCTTCGAGGAGGAGCAGTTCGACAAGTTCGCGCGCGGCCCGCGCCCGAACATCCTGTTCGCCGGCATGATGCAATATGACGGCGACCTCAAGCTGCCGAAGCGCTACCTCGTGGCGCCGCCGGGCATCGAGCGCACGATGGGCGAGTACCTCGTCAACAGCGGCGTGCGTCAGCTCGCGATCAGCGAGACGCAGAAATTCGGACACGTCACCTACTTCTTCAACGGCAACCGCTCCGGTAAATTCAACAACGCGCTGGAAGATTACATCGAGGTGCCGTCCGACCGCCTGCCGTTCGAGCAGCGCCCGTGGATGAAGGCCGCGGAAGTCACCGACGCCATCCTCGACGCCATCGCGGGCGGCAAGCATCGCTTCATCCGCGTCAACTTCGCCAACGGCGACATGGTCGGTCACACCGGCGTGTTCCCCGCGGTAAAGATCGCCGTTGAGACCGTGGACCTCTGCCTCGGCCGACTGATGAAGGCGGTGCAGGCCGCCGGCGGCATCATGGTCATCAGCGCCGACCACGGCAACGCCGACGACATGTATGAGCACGAGAAGAAGACCGGCGCGACGGTCAACGACGCGATCACCGGCCAGCCGAAGTCGAAGACCAGTCACTCGCTGAACCCCGTGCCATGTTTCGTCTGGGATCCGAGCGGCACCGCGAAGCTGCGGCTCGCTGCGGGTGCGGTACCGACGGCAAAAGGCCCGGCGCTGGGGATCAGCAGCCTCGCGGCGACATGCCTCAAGCTGCTCGGCTTTGCGCCGCCCAGCGACTATGACCCAGCGGTCGTGGATGTGGGTTGAACACCAAGGATTCGCAACAGGTTTCGTGCGGATTGGAGTTACCGGCCTCGCGGCCGCAGGCAACCAAGCGGACTAAAACACTCCTGTCTTCTGGGCATGCCGCAAGACTTCCACCGCACTGTGCGCTCCAAGCTTGCGGCGGATGTTACGCTGGTGCGTGCGTGCGGTTTGGTAAGTGATCTGTAACTGTGTTGCAATCGTGGACAGGTCCTTCCCTTGGACCAGCAACCGCAGCACCTCGATTTCCCGATCGGACAGGATTTTGAAGAAAGCCTTGGAGTCCGTACGTAACTGGTGCCAGGCGTTGGCATAATTGGGGCTCCAAGAGTCTTTCCCCTCCATGACAGATAAAATGGTTTGGGTCACACGATCAGGCGTACAGGATTTATCCACACAACCATGAATATCGAGCTGCTGAAGCCGATAGAGAACATAGGGTTCCAAGCGGGCGGAAAGGATGATGATTTTCAGATCCGGCAGTTCGCGCCGCAGATGCCCGGCCAAGGTCAGGCCGTCCATCTTGGGCATCATAATATCCAGCAGCACAACCTCCGGCCTGGTCTGCAGGCAGAGGGCCCGCCCCTGTTCTCCATCGGTGGCATGACCTATCAGCTCAAAGCGCCGATGCTGGCCGAGCCAGGCGCACAGCATACGGGCGACCAGATACTCGTCCTCGACCACGGCTATACGGATGCGTCTTTTTTGCGCCATTGCTATCCTGCCTATGAGGCGGCGGGGATATTTACCACAAAAAAGACCGGCCTGCGCGCAAACCTTATCTTGAACAGGGCCACGCAACGCCTGCCCATACGCCCCGCCTCGAAAAGCCCTCTTCACCACATACCGGCTTCCGCTACCACCTGTGCAATGCGTATCTTCTGATAGCAACAATCAACGGCCTGCAGCAGGGTCTCCATGTCGGTGGGCTTTTCGAGCACATAGTGGGCGCCGTGGGCAATGGCTGCCTCCACCCAACTATCGCCGCCTCCGGTCAGGGCGATAATCCTGATCTCCGGCTGTTCTGCCCGCAACTTCCGGATCAAGCCTAGAGCATTTTCGCCTTTTAACATCAAATCCGTCACCAGCACATCCGTGGAGCCGGTCCTGCAGGCTTCGCGACAGGCGGCGGTGGTGCTGGTAACCACAACGGTCCGCCCGTCCTGGTCAAAGACTTGTTCCAGCAGCCGGCAGATCATCTCGTTGTCTTCACAAATCACAAGGCGGTTTGGCGGTTGCACGCTCACAGCTCCTCACAGCGCTGGCGCTGCGTTCTCGCGGGAAACCATGGAAGAACGCAAAGGGAGGTTCAACTCCGCAGAATACCCCCCGCGGGGTAATAAGACTGTTTTCAGATGGGGGCGCGGCTGCTATGTTCTTCCCCGCAGAAATTCGTAGGCTGAAAGCGCCAAACGTGGAATATGTCAGCAACCATCTGAACCGGCGTGCCACGACGCGCCGACTACCGCCGGGCAACCGCAGCGAGGACGACGATTGAAAGTATTCCCCCAACGATCCGCTCTACTTCTGCTCGCCCTGCTTGGTTTGACGGGGGTGATGGCAACAGGTTTTCTTTTCTATCAGGTACATCAAGCCGAACAGCGCCATCTCCTAACCGAGTTGCAACACGACGCCAGCATCCATGCCAGGCAGATCGAAGGTGAATTGCGCAGTTGCCTGCTCATAACCAAGGCGCTCCAACAGTTTTTATGCGATCCGGAAGCAAGGGCTCATGATCGCTTTACCCTCTTTACCCGTCCCCTGCTTACAGAACGCCCTGAAGTTCAGGCCTTGGAATGGATCCCGCGCATCAGGCACGCAGACCGTGACCAGTTTGAAAAACAAGGGTTGGACAACCCCGGGGTGAGTTATCGAATCATGGACCGGACTGCGGCCGGCCAGATGACCAACGCTCCGCAGCGGGAATTTTATTATCCTGTCCATTGGGTGGAACCCTGGCAAGGGAATGAACAGGCGGCGGGCTTCGATCTGGGTTCTGAAACTACCCGGCTTGGGGCGTTGGTACGAGCCTGCGAGCATGCCGAGGTTTTGGCGACCGCACCGATCAATCTGGTTCAGGAGAAAGGCGGCCAACGGGGTTGCCTGTTTTATGCTCCGGTCTATAGGCGGAACCAACCCCTTGGCACGGCTGAACAACGGTGGCAGGCTTTGGATGGTTTTGCGCTGGGCGTTTTCCGGGTGGGGGATCTGCTGCAGACAGCCTTGCGACCGGCGCCACCAGAAGGGCTGGTGTTGGAGCTGTGGGACAGCGAGAGCGGCGCGACCGCACACTACTCGCCGCCTACCGCAGCACCTGCCCAGACAGCCCCCTCCCTCCTTTATCCAGCCTGTCCCCGTCATGACAGCTCCTTTTTCTTGGTCGGCCGCACCTGGACATTGATCGCACAGGGCGATGGGACATACGTTGCAAAGCGCTATTCTCGCCTCCACTGGTTCCTCCTGCCCCTCGGACTCACCCTGACAGGACTCTTGGTTTTCTTTCTCAACCATCAAGCCAGCCGCTACTACCGTTTTAAGTCAGACATCCAGCATCAAGAGCATCAAATAGCGCAACAGGCAGCGCTCACCCCGCTGGGCTGCATCGAATGGGATACCGCTTTCCGGGTCCGTACCTGGTCAGCAGGCGCCGGGAAAATTTTTGGTTACACGGCAGGGGAGGCCTTGGGACAGCATGCCGCGTTTATCATCCCCCCTGCCGCCCATCAACATGTGGATCAAATCTGGCATCAGTTGTTGGCCCAGACGGGCGGAACGCGCAGCACCAATGAAAACATCACCCGTGATGGCCGCACCATCGTGTGCGATTGGTACAACCTCACGCAAACCGACAAGACCGGCCAGGTCACCGGCGTGCTCTCCCTCATAGAGGACATCACGGTGCGCCGCCGCGCGGCGGAAATGATGAGGGCCAGCGAGACAAAATATTACACTTTGTTCAACGCCATGGCCGATGGAGTCATTGCCCTGGATGACGCCGGCGAAATCATTTCCGCTAATCCGGCCGCGGCGCGGCTGCTGGAACTCCCGCTCAATGAACTGCTGGGACGACGCCTGTGGAATCTGTCCTGGACCTATGTTGGCGAGGATGGCGTGGAAGTGCCCGCCAGAACATTGTTTGATCCGGCGAATTTCCACGGCGTCCCCGCGCAAACCACCCAGCTCCTGGGGCTGCAACATGCGCCGGACCAACCGGCGCGCTGGTTGCTGTTGCGGGTTCTGCCCAGCCCTGGCGGAACCGGCCCTAGTTATGTCATGTTTGCGGACGTGACCGAGCGCCGGCAGGCCATCTGGGAAGTGGAGCGGCAAGCCAGGCGTATTCAACATCTCAATGAAACCCTGCAAGCGGTCCATGCGGTCAACCGTTTGATCCGGCAGGAAAAGGATCGGCAGCGTTTGCTTACCGGCGTCTGTGAAGCGCTGGTGCAAACACGCGGTTATCTCGTAGCCTGGGTCGGGCAGCTGGAGGTGGGTTCGATGCGAGTGGTTCCGGTGGCTCAAGCCGGTGCCCCGGATGACTTTCTGCAGAGCCTGCCCATCACGTGGGATGATAGCCCCGCCGGGCGTGGGCCCTGTGGCACGGCCCTCCGCGAACGCAGGCCCGTAGTCGTTCATGACATCGCAAGCGACCCCAACTTCGCGCCGTGGCGGGAAGCCGTCGCCTCCACCGGGGTCGTAACCTTGGCCGCCTTTCCTTTGCTTCACGAGGGTGCCCTGTTGGGCACCCTTATCATCAAGGCCGATTTCCCCGACGCCTTCCAGCCGGAGGAAATGGAGGTCTTGACGGAGATGGCGTACGACATTGCGCATGCCTTGCAGGTCATCAAGGATGACTCCACGCATGAGGCGACCCGGCACGAACTCCAAGAACGGGAAGAGGAAGCCCGTCTGGTACTGGCGACGGCGGTGGATGGTTTTTCTGTTTGCGACAACAACGGTCGGTTCCTGGAAGTCAACGCAGCCTATTGCCGGCAAACCGGCTATAGTCGCGAAGAATTCCTGGGGATGTCTATCCATGATCTGCAACCCCAAGTTGAGCGAGAGACTATTGCGCAACGTTTCACCCAGATTGCAGCCTCCGGTTCCTGCCGCTTTGAAGCGCAGCACCAGCGCAAGGATGGCAGTGTTTATGAGGCCGAGTTGAGCGTGACCCATCTGCCCAATGGGGGGGGGGGGGGGCGGTATTACGCTTTTATTCATGACATCACGATGGCCAAGGCGGCCGGGCGCATTCAACGCCGTTACCAGTTGATGATGCAAACAGCCCGTGACGTGGTGCTGTTAGTTGCCTTGGATGGCCGCATCATGGAGGCCAACGAGGCGGCCCTTGCCTTCTACGGATATTCACGCGAAGAATTGCTGGGCATGAAGATCTTCGCGTTGCGCCGACCGGAAACGGGCGGACAGGTGCGAGAGCAGATGGAGCGAGCCCGCGGAGAGGGTGTGCTGTTCGAGACAGAGCATCGGCGCCGGGATGGCCGTTGGCTACCCGTGGAGGTCAGTTCCAGAGCCGTCATGGTGGATGGCGCAGAAATGCTCATGAGCATCATTCGTGACATCTCTGAACGCAAGCAGGCGCAACTGGAGCTATGGAAAAGCGAGGAACGCTTCCGGGCCTTGGTGGAAAAGGCTGCCGATGTTTTCCTCATCATTGAGCCAACCGGCCTCATCACCTATGTCAGTCCCGCCATTGCCCATATGACGGGCCGCCAGCCAAGAGAGTTGATGGGACATCATTTCGGTGAACATGTCCGCCGCGAGGAACTACCCGCAGTCGGTGCCGTTTTGGCCCAGATCCTGTCCGAACCAGAAAGAGCGGCCAGACTGGAGGTGCATGTACAGCACAAAGACGGGAGCTGGCGCGTGCTGGCTGGTGTCGGCACCAATTTCCTAACCCATCCTGCCATCCAGGGGATTGTGATCAATTGTCAGGATGTTACGCTGCGCGATACGCTGGAACGGCAGGTGCGCCGGGCGCAGAAGATGGAGGCCATCGGCACCCTGGCGGGCGGGATTGCCCATGATTTCAACAACATGTTGTTTGCGATCATGGGTTTCACCACCATCGTTCAGCGTCGCGTCAAGGATGCCAAAACACTTGCTGATCTGGAGCAGGTGATGACGGCCAGCCGGCGCTCTGCCGAGCTGGTTAACCAATTGCTGCTCTTTAGCCGGGAGGGCGAGAAGACCTTCGTCGCCTTGTCTTTCACCCCTCTGTTGAAGGAAACGAGCAAGCTGTTGCGTGCGACGTTACCCGCCAACATTGAGATTCGCCATGACTTGTGTGCACATCATGACAGGATCAAAGCCGACCCCGTTCAGCTTCAACAGGTCATCATGAACCTCGCCACCAACGCCCTGCATGCGATGCGCGAGAACGGAGGCGTTTTGACGTTGAGCACCGAGGAAGTGGGCCAGGCACCTATACCGCCCGATGTCAAAAAAGCCGACACCTGGTTGTGCTTTATGGTTCGAGATACTGGTTGTGGCATTACCCCTGAACATCTGGAGCATATTTTCGAGCCTTTTTTCACCACAAAACCCGTCGGGGAAGGCACCGGGTTGGGCCTGCCGGTTGTCCATGGCATCGTGACCGCCGCCGGCGGTTTCATCGAGGTGGAAAGCACGCTGCAACAAGGGACCTGCTTTAAAGTATTTTTTCCCTTATTACCCGCCCAAACGCCTCCGGTACTGGCGCAGGAAAGGCCCAAGCTCCTGCCGCCCACGAGCACCGGGCACATCCTCTGCGTGGATGATGAAACCCTGCTGACCCGCATGTGCCAAGACCTCTTGGAAGCTGAAGGCTACAGGGTCACGCCGTTTAACGATAGCTTGGCGGCCTTGGAGTTCGTGCGGCAGCAGGCTGCGGCTATTGATTTAATCATCACGGACCAGACCATGCCCAAGATGACGGGTCTTCAGCTGGCCAAAGCCGTCCGTGACTTGTCCCCAGCCCTGCCGATCATCCTGGTCACCGGCTATGACCACGAGCAGGTTTCGGTAGCGCAGTGCCAGCAGTTGAAGATTGTGCTGCAGCATAAGCCCCTGGAAAGCAACAAGCTCAAGGAGATGGTACACCATGCTCTGCAACCGCAACCAAGCCCGTCCTGAACGCAGCCATATCTTGATTATTGATGATGAGGAACTCATCCGCCGGATGCTGCGCGATTTCCTCGAAGGCTACGGATATAGCGTCTGCATAGCTGGTGATGGCAAGCAAGCCCTGCGACTCTTCGAACATTACCATGCCGATTTGATCATTACCGATATCCTGATGCCGGAGAAGGATGGTTTGGAAGTGCTCACCGCCGTCCGTCAGCGTTGGCCGCACATACCCGTCATCGCCATCACGGGCGGGAGCGTCCATCTGACCCCTCACGCGCTATGTCATACGGCGCATGTGTTGGGCGCAACGCGGGTCTTCAGTAAACCGGTAGATCTTCAGGAACTGTTGCTGACCGTACAACAACTGTTGCAAAGTGCCCAAACAGGCTAGTGCCCATCCGGCGGGCGGCTGGCCCCGATAAAAAGGGGAAACCGGCCCGCAGGTCAGGGGGTGACGGGGCCGGTTTGGGTGTTTGGGTACCTTTTCTAGGTCCGGATCATTGATGGTTGGCAACTCTCCGGTGACCATAAAGCACGCAAGTGCTGTTGGGGGTGGGTGTTCTGCGAAAAGGGCGCCCCGTGTTCCGCACGTGTGGCAGGCCATGCTCCAGCCGGAGGAAGATACGCATGGCATTATGGCCCCCAGGCCAGCGCTGCAAGAGCGGGGGTGGAGGTGCCGGGCTCTTTTTTACGGGAACTTGGCTGGCGTCAGTCATGGGGTGGCGTCCTGCTCCGATCAGGGCTTCCCATTTCATGGCCATGGCGCTGCCCGCCAAAAGGGAGAGCAAGGTGGCCACAAACAAAACGAGAAGCCCCGTGATCACCAGTAACTCACCGGTTATCCTCCGCCTTATATAGCCTGTTCCTCTCACTGTCACCCTCTCGGCTGTCGCCGCAAGCGCAGGCCCCCAGGCCCATGCCGCACACGGTCGGAACACATCCGTGATCAAAGCGAACCATGCACCGAACAGATGGTCTTGCCTGATAGATTGGCTGGCAGTTCATAGGCCCCCCCGCCCCCACATTGCGGGTAATCCCGGATGAACGCATTGGTGCCAACCAACAACGCCAAGGAGGCCGGCACGCTGTTGGAATGATCCAGACCATACTGTTGAACCGCCCCATCAATCTGTCGCAGATTATTTTGACACGAACTGGACAATGATTTGGCACGGGCGGTGGTGATGGAAGGCACAACAATGGCGGCCAGCAAAGCCAGGATAGTGACAACGATCATAATCTCCATGACCGTGAACCCAAACTGTCTTGCCCTGCTTGTCATGCGATATCAGCCTTCAATGATGAAATCCCCGGGAAGCGAGGCCGCTCTGCGGTCACCGACCGCACCGAAAACATCGGAAGAATGGCACGGCTGATCACGGAGGCAAGTCGGCCAACTACCCCCTGCGAGGTAGCGGCGAGTGGCGCAGAGGACTGGTTACAGCAAGACGAGAGCCCAGCGGCTGGGCTGGCGCGGGCTTGGGCGGGTTTCAACGCACGAGGTGATGACCGCGAAACTCACATGCTTTAGAACCGGCCGCCAAGGCCGAGCGAGAACATCCAGCTCTCGCTGCTGATGCCGGCGGTGTTGCGGCTGGTGCGCTGGAGGCCGGTGTCGGTTTCGGTGACGGTCGTGTCGCCGATCATCTCGGGGATGAGCTGGCCGTCGAGCGCGGCGGAAAGATAGCCGTGTTCCGTGAAAAGCCAGGTCGCGCGCAGGCCCAGGCCGTAATACTGCCCGCCCTTGTTGAACGTCTCCTCGAAGTCCAGATGCCGCAGCAGATGCTGGTCGCGGTCGTCGGCGAGGACATAGGGGCTGAAGAGGCCGTAGGCCTCCAGCACCCAGGCGCCGGAGGCGAAGTTCAGGCCGGCGCCGAGGTAGGGGATGTGAAAATTCTGCTCGTAGATGATGGCGGTGTTGTGCGGGTCCTCGGCAACATCGTTGCGAAAACCGCCGGGCATGGCCGGCTGGCTGGAATAGATGTGCCGGAGGCCGTAGTCCTGCCATTTCCACGTGTTGAATTTGTACCCGACGATGCCGCGGAAGCCCAGCTTGCCGAAGCGCGTCAACTCGACGGCGGCGTTGAGGTCGAGCAGCCACGCGCGCGTCAGGTCCACCTCGCTCAACGACCAGTCGGTCCACGGCGAGTCGAATTCCTCCAACTGCCAGTCCCAGTCGCTCATCTGGCCGCTGCCCTTGGTCACCGCGCCCCAGAGGCCGGCGTTGAGCCAGACGGTGTTCTTGAGCGCCACGGACACCTGTGCGCCCGCCAAGGCCACGTTGCGGAGATCCCAGTCGAGCTCGCTCAAGTGATAACGCCGGCCGCCGAGGCCGGTGTAGACGTTCTCCTGCGCCGTACCGTTGAGCAGCCCGAAGCTGCCCTGCACGCTGACGGCCACGGCCTTGTTCGTCAGCACTGGCAGGCCGCCGCCGGCGTGCATCGCCAGCGCGTTACCCGCCCACAACAGCGCCACGGTCAGTACGCAACATACGAGTCGGGATGGCATGGGGTGCTCCTTGGTTTTCATCTGCGCAGTTCATCCAGCGCGGCCCGGACCAGTGTCTCGGCGGCGGCGGCCGAGAGCGCCTCGGCGGTCAGGCGCAGCACCGGCTCGGTGTTCGAGCGGCGCACGCTGATCCAGCGGTCACCGAAGTCTGCGTGGACGCCGTCGAACAGGGAGATGTTCGCGCCGCGCTCCTCGAAGTGACGCCGCAGCCGGCGCAGCAACTCGGGCGCGGCCTCGCCGCTGACTTCCAGCTTGGTCTTGGCCACCTGAAATTCCGGGATCGCCGCGCGTAGCGCGCTGATGGGGCGCTGTTGGTCCGCGAGCAGTTCCAGCACCAGCGCCATCGAGACATAGGCGCAACGGCACGGATGGACCGCCGGCACGATGACGCCGCCGGAGCCCTCGCCGCCGACGGGCGCGCCGAGCTGCAGGATTTTCTCGGCGACGTTGATCTCGCCGATCTTGGTGCGCACCACCTCCACGCCGAATTTTTTGGCGACGGCGTCCACGCACAGGCTGGTCGAGATGGTCGCCACCACCGGGCCGCGCGCGTGCCGCTCCAGCACCTGCCAGGCGGCCAGCGCCAGCGTGAAATCCTCGCCGAGCGGCTGGCCGCGCTCGTCCACGAGCGCCAGACGGTCGCCATCGGGGTCATGGGCGAACCCGACCGCGCAACCGTGTTGCCGCACGGCCGCGCCCAGGCGGGTGAGATGTTCCGGCACCGGTTCCGGCCCGCGCTCAAAGCGGCCTGTGGGCGCCTCATGCAGGGCCACCACCTCGCAGCCCAGCGCCGCGCGCAGCCAGCCGGGCGTGAACACCGCGCCGACGCCGTTGACGCAATCCACCGCCACCTTGAAGCGCCGCGCGCGAATGGCGGCGGCCGCCACATAGCCGGCGATGCGGGCGGCGTGTCGCTCAAACGCATCCTTGATGAAGGTGACCGCCGGCAATTCGCTTTCGGCGACGAGGGGGAAATCACCCTGATGATAGACGTCGTACAACTCCTCGGCGCGCGTCGCATCCAGGAAGAGCCCGTCGCGATTGACGAACTTGAGCGCGTTCCATTCGGCGGCGTTGTGGCTGGCGGTGATGGCAATGCCGCCGCGGGCGCTGGAATTCTTCGTGGCCAGCAGCAACGTCGGCGTGGGCACCACGCCGAGCAGGACCGGGAGGCAGCCGACGCTCTGCAGGCCGGCGATCACCGCCTGCTCCAGCATCGGGCCGGAGGGGCGCGTGTCGCGGCCGACCACCACCGGGCCGCGCCCGACGAACGCGCCGAACGCCTGCGCGAAAGTCGCGGCGAGCTGCGGGGTGAAGCTTTCGCCCACCACGCCACGCACGCCCGAGACGCCGACTTTCAACGATTCCTTCATGCTCAAATTTCCTGCTCGATCAACCGCTCGAGCTCATCCGCGCGCCGCACGGCGACCTCGCGTTCCTGCGCCTCGGAAATGACGCGGATCAGTTGCTCGGTCCGCGAGGCGCGGGCATGGACCCAGCCATCGGGCCAGTCCATGCGGAAGCCATCGGCCAGGTCCACCGCGCCGGCGTCCGGCCGCGCGAGCAGCTGCGCCTGAATCTGGTCGAGCGCGCGGTAGACGTGCCGCAAGTCGCAATGGATCTGGCGCTTGACGATGTGATAGCGCGGCAGCTCCGCGAGCAGCTCCGACAGTTTCCGGCCGCGCTGCGCCATCGCCTCCAGCACCAGGCCCATCATCAGGAAGCCATCGAAGGCGCGGCTGAAATCCGGCAGCACCGCGCTGCCGCTGCCCTCGCCGCCGAGCACGCCCTGCTCATCGAGCAGGAGCGAGACAATGTAGGCCTGGCCGACGCGGGTCTTGACCAGCCGCGCGCCACGCTGCGCGGCAATGTCATCTATCATCCGCGTCGTGCAGGTGTTGGTGACCACCGTGCCCGCGCGGCGGCCCAGCACGTGGTTGGCGATGACGGCGAAGGTGAACTCCTCGCTGGCCGGCTCGCCGGTCTCGGTCACCAGCGACAGGCGGGTCAGGTCACTCGACAGCAGGAAGCCCACGTCGCCGTTGAGCTGTTTGATGATGCCCGCCATCTGCATCGCGCTGCGCGGGCGCGGCTCCGGCTCGCGGGCGAGATAGGCGGAGAGCTGCGCATTGATCGGCCGCAGGTGGAAGCCGAACCGCCGGGCATATTCATCGAGGAAGGGGCACCCCGCGCCGCCGACCGGATCAATCAACACCGTCGGTTGCGCCGCGCGGATGGCGGCCACGTCCAGCCGTTGCTCCAGCGCGTCAAAATAAGGCGCGGCAAACGCGCGCTCCTCGCGCAGGTCGCCCATATGTGCCCAGTCGGCCAGCAGCAACGAGCCGGCATGGTAGCGGTCCAGCAACGCCTCGCCGCCGATGGGATCCAGGAACGCGCCATCCGCGCCGATGAACGTCAGCGCGTTCCAGCCCATGGCGTTGTGGCCGCCGGAGATGGAGATCGCGCCGGCGGCGGCATAGGGGCGGACGGAAAATTGCAGCATCGGGGTGGGGCAGACGCCGAAGTTCAGCACCTCGCACCCCGCGCCGAGCAGGCTGCTGGCCACCGCCGAGTGGAGCATCCGGCTTGAGCCGCGCGAGTCGCGGCCCAGCAGGACGCGCCCGCCGCCGACATGCGCGGCGAACGCCCCGGCAAAATCCATCGCGACCTTCGGTGTAAGCGAGGTGCCGACAAACCCCCTGACTCCAAAGCTGGCAATGCGCAGCGTCACGGCGCAAATCTAGCATGTTTCCGGGGATTGGAAACCGGAAAGCTCGTTTTTCCAGACCTGGGAACTTTTCAGGCCCGCGTGTTCCAAGGCCAGGAAATTTTCGTCCACGTTTTCCCAAGGCTTGGAAAATTTCGCCGCGCGCGGAGTGCAGCCTGTGACATTTCTTTTACAATCTTTTTGCCGCCCTGTGACGACAGCGGCCGCGCGGTCTGCTGGAATGGCGCCGCGAAATGAAGGGCGCGTGTGCGCCCGCGGTTGCGGAAAATGTTCGGAACGAGGGAAGGCAACATGAAGACGAGTCTGTGGATCATGGCGGGACTGGCGCTCGTGGCGGGCGCCGGTTTCGCGGACCGCGCGGCGGCCAGCCGCGTGGACAAGGTTTCGTGCAAGGTGGAGCTGGACCGCGGCGTTCTGCCGGCCGGCGCGAGCCAGCGGGCGGTGGTCAAGGTCACGCTCGATGCGCCGCTGGTGCGCGAGCAGGCCGAGCGGCCGCCGGTGAACCTGGCGATCGTGCTCGACCGCTCCGGCTCGATGGGCAGCGGCAACAAACTGGAGAAGGCGAAGGAGGCCGCCCTCGCGGCGCTGCACAAGTTGACCGAGCGCGACCTGTTCTCGCTTGTGATCTTCGACCACGAGGTCGAGACGCTCATCCCGCCGCAGAGCGCGGGCAATACCGAGTGGATCGAGCCGCGCATCCGCGGCATCCGCGCGCGCGGCAACACGGCGCTGTTCGGCGGCGTCAGTCAGGGCGCGGCGGAGGTGCGCAAGCACGCGGAGGGCCGCTACGTCCACCGCATCCTGCTGCTCTCCGACGGGCAGGCGAACGTCGGGCCGAGCCAGCCGGAGGACCTCGGTCGCCTCGGCGCGGCGTTGATGAAGGAGCGCATCGCCGTCAGCACCATCGGCGTCGGCAACGACTACAACGAGGACCTGATGACGAAGCTGGCACAGCACAGCGACGGCAACACCTACTTCGTCGAGTCCAGCCGCGATCTGCCGCGCATCTTCGCGCGGGAACTGGGCGATGTGTTGAGCGTCTTCGCGCGCGACGTGCGGCTGGAGATCGAGTTCACCGACGGCGTGCGGCCGATCCGCATCATCGGGCGCGATGGCCGGCTCGACCACCGCAAGGTGGAAATCCGCCTGAACCAGCTCTACGGCGGGCAGGCGAAGTACGCGCTGGTCGAGGTCGAGGTGCCCGCCGGCGCCGCGCACGCCGAGCGCCGGCTGGCGTCCGCGCGCTGCTCCTACGAGAACCTGCTCAACCGCCAGAGCGAGCGCGCCGAGGCCGAGGCCAGCATCCGCTATAGCGAACGCGAGAGCGAGGTGCTGAAGTCGGTCAACATCAGCGTGCAGAAGGAGATCGCGGTCAACGATCTGGCCGAGGCGCAGGAAGCGGCGATCCGGCAGGCGGACAAGGGCGACCGCGTCCAGGCCGCCGCCACGCTGCGCTCCGCCAACGAGCGCGTGCGCGCCCATGCCAAGGTTTATAATTTTGCCGACGCGCAGTTCGAGAAAGACCTGTCCAACGCGGCGGCAGCCGCCAAGGCCATCGAGCAGCGCGGGCTCGATAGCACGTCCCGCAAGGGGCTGATGACCGATAGCTACCAGATGCGCAACCAGCAGCTGCGCTGAAGCAAAGCCCGGCGGGGCGGCGCGGGCCGCCCCGCTTTTTTGCTTCCCGCTCTGGCGGCCGCTCCCTAACATCCGCGGCGTGAACAAACCGTGACCTTGAAAACCTCCAGCCTGCGCCTCGGGTTCGCGCTGCTGGCCGGCGCGACGCTTGCCATCGGCGCGCTGGCGTTCCGGCTGCTGCGCCACGAGGAGACGCGGCTGGCCGACGAAGCGCGCCGGACGCTGCTCGGTCGCGCACAGATCATCGCCGACAATGTGCAGCTCGCGGTCCACGACGTGCAGGATGAACTGCTCGAACGTGTCGCAGCGCTGCCCGCCGCCGACCTGCCGCGCATGCTCGCCGGCTGGACCGAGGCAAATCCGCTGGTGCGCAATACCTTCATCTGGAATACAGCCACGCGCCGGCTGGAGCTACCGAATCCCGCCGCGCCGACGGCGGAGGAAAAACTTTTCATCCAGCGCTACGCCCACCTCTTCGTGGCGCGACTGGAGACACTATTGCGCGCCGGCGAGCGCGAGAATGTGGCGGCCACCGCGCAACAGCAGGCCTCGCCGCGCTACCAATTCAACCAAGACATGCAGCAAGCGATGACGCCGGCCGCGGTCCGGCCGGCGCGGCGCGGCTGGATTCCGTGGTTCGAGGGCGACCAGCTTTTCCTGCTCGGCTGGGTCGAGCGCGAGGGCCGCGTCGCCGGCGTCGAGCTGGAGATGACCGCGCTGCTCTCGCGGCTGCTCGCCGTGTTTCCGCGCGAGCCGGAGGCGGCGCGCGCCTGGGCGCTGCTCGATGGCGCGGGCCACGTGCTGCACCAGACCGGCGGGCTCGATATCGCCAAGGGGCAAAAACCCGCCGCCGCCGTGAGCTTGAGTCCCACCCTGCCACATTGGCAGGTCGCGCTCTTCGGCGCACCGCCGGCCGCGGCCGGCGGCAGCTACCGCCTGCTCTCGGCGTTGCTCGTCGCCGCGCTGCTCGTCTCGATTCTCGCCGGTGGCGCGCTGTTGCTGTGGGAGGCGGGCCGCCGCGCGCGCGAGGCGCGGCAGAAGACCACGTTCGTCGCCAACGTCAGCCACGAGCTCAAGACGCCGCTGACCACGCTGCGCATGTACGCCGAGTTGCTGCGCGAGGACCGTGTGCGCGAGCCGGAGAAGCGCCGGCATTATCTCGATGTGATGATTACCGAGTGCGCGCGGCTCGGCCGGCTGGTGAACAACATGCTCGACTTCAGCCGCCTCGAACAGAACCGCCGCGCCTACGCGCCCGAACCGCTCGACCTCACCGCCTGGCTGGCGGCGTTCCTCGAACAGCAGCGCCTGCGCATCGAGGAGGCCGGGCTCAGGCTCATCACCCTTCTGCCCGCCGAAGCGCTGACCGTGCGCACCGACCGCGACGCGCTTGAGCAGGCCGTGCTCAACCTGCTCGATAATGCGCTCAAGTATGCCGCCGCCGGGCAGGTCGTCGAGGTGGAGCTGGTGGCGGAGTACGGCGGCGCGCGGCTCGATGTTTGCGACCGCGGCCCCGGCGTGCCGGCGGAACTGCGCGAGAAAATCTTCGAGAAATTCTACCGGCTCGATGAGTCGCTGACCGCGCGCGTGCCCGGCAGCGGCCTCGGCCTCTCCATCGCACGCCGCCTGCTGCGTGACCTCGGCGGCGACCTCGCCTGCCTGCCGCGCGACGGCGGCGGCGCCTGCTTCCGCATCACCTTGAAGGACTCGCCATGAACCCGCACATCCTGATTGCCGAGGACGATCCGCACATCCGCGAGGGCCTGCTCGTGACGCTGGAGAGCGAGGGCTATCGCGTCACCGCCGCCCGCGACGGCGCCGAGGCGCTGCATCTGCTCGCGAAGAGCAAGTTCGACCTCGTGATGCTCGACGTGATGATGCCCGCCGTCAGCGGCTTCGACGTCTGCCGTGACCTGCGCCGGCGCGACCGCGCGACGCCGGTGATCATGCTGACGGCGAAGAGCGAGGAGATAGACAAGGTCGTCGGCCTCGAACTCGGCGCCGATGACTACATCACCAAGCCCTTCGGCGTGCGCGAACTGCTGGCGCGGGTCGCCGCCGTGCTGCGGCGCGCCACGGCCGCTGCCGCGCCGCCGAAGCCCGCGCAGGCCGCGCCGCTGCCGGAGGTCTTCGCGTTTGGCGCGGCGCAAATTGACCGCAAGAAGATGCGCGCCACACGTGGCAAGAAAAGCGAGGACCTGACCGCGCGCGAGCTGAAGCTGCTGGATATTTTCCTCGCGCATCCCGACGAGGTCCTCTCGCGCGACCAGCTTCTGAACGCGGCGTGGGGCATCAACTACCTCGGCACCACGCGCACGTTGGATCAACACATCGTCCAACTCCGCAAGAAAATCGAAAAGGACCCCGAAACCCCGGCGGCGATCCTCACCGTCCACGGCATCGGCTACCGTTACCAGCCCGCCCCATGAAAACCGCGGTGCTCATCGGCTGTGTTGCCCTGGCCTCGCTTCCGGCGCAGGCCGCCGCCACGACCAATCAGGCCGCGCTCGCGGCGCGGTTGGCGGCGGTGCAGCAGATGGCGCCGGCGGACTTCACGGTGTTTGCCGAGCCGCCGTTCGTCGTCGCCGGCGATGAACCGGCCGCGGTGGTGCGCCAGCGCTCACGCCAGACCATCCGCTGGGCGGTGGACAAGCTGAAACAGGATTTCTTTCAGCGCGATCCCGGCGAGGTCATCGCCGTCTGGCTCTTCAAGGACGAGGCGAGCTACAAGAAACACACCGCCGCGCTGTTTCGCGACAAACCGACGACGCCGTTCGGCTATTACTCCGAGACGCACGCCGCGCTCATCATGAACATCGCCACCGGTGGCGGCACGCTGGTCCACGAGATCGTCCACCCGTTCATGCGCGCGAATTTTCCTCAATGCCCCGCGTGGTTCAACGAGGGCCTGGGCTCGCTCTTTGAGCAGTGCTGCGAGCGCAACGGCCACATCCACGGCCTGCCGAACTGGCGGCTGCCCGCGCTGCAAAAGGCGCTGCGCGGCGGCGGCGTCCTCTCCTTTCAGAAACTTACCGGCTTGAGCACCGAGGAGTTCTACGGCGGCGAAAGCAATCCGCACTACAACCAGTTCTATCCGCAGGCGCGCTACCTCTGTTACTACCTCCAGGAGCGCGGCCTGCTGGTGCGGTTCTACCGCGAGTTCACCGCCCACACCGCCAAGGACCCCACCGGCTACGCCACGCTCCAGCGCGTCCTCGGCGAGTCCGATATGGATGCCTTCCAGAAAAAGTGGAGCGACTTCACGCTCAACCTGAAATTCCCCTGACGTTTTCCAAGACTTGGGAAACAAAACACCCGGCACGGATTTTTTCCGCGCCGGGTGTTTGTACGACGGACGGTTTTACTCTTCGCCACCGCCGGGCGCCGCGGCGGCGACGCTGGCGCCGCCAGCGACCACGTCGGCGGCCTTGGCCTTGATCGCGGCCACGAGCTTCTCCTGCAGGGCGGGATCGCCCTTGAGGTTGTCGCGCGCGGCGTCGCGGCCTTGGCCAAGCTGCTGGCCGTCGAACGAGAGCCACGTCCCGCGCTTTTCGAGCAGGCCGTGTTGCAGCGCGGCGTCAATGATCGAGCCGGTCCAGGAAATGCCCTCGGCGTAGAGGATGTCGAACTCGGCCTCGGTGAACGGCGGCGCGACCTTGTTCTTCACCACCTTGACCTTGACGTGATTGCCGAAGACGCGGCCGGCGCTGTCCTTGAGGTTCGCGAGGCGGCGGATGTCGAGGCGGACGGAGGCGTAGAATTTGAGCGCGCGGCCGCCGGGTGTCGTCTCGGGATTGCCGAACATGACGCCGATCTTCTCGCGAATCTGGTTGGTGAAGATGCAGCACGTCTTGGACTTGCTGATCGCGCCGGTCAGCTTGCGCATGGACTGGCTCATCATGCGCGCCTGCAGGCCGACGAACGAGTCGCCGATCTGGCCCTCGAGCTCGGCCTTCGGCGCGAGCGCGGCGACGGAGTCGATCACGACGATGTCGAGCGCGTTGCTGCGGATCAGGTTGTCGGCGATGTTCATCGCCTCCTCGCCGGAATCCGGCTGGCTGACGAGCAGGTCGTTGAGGTTGACGCCGATCTTCTTGGCGTAGGTGGGATCAAGCGCGTGCTCGGTATCAATGAACGCGGCGAGGCCGCCGGCCTTTTGCGCGTTGGCGATGATGTGGAGCATCAGCGTGGTCTTGCCGGAGGATTCCGGGCCGAAGATTTCGATGATGCGGCCGCGCGGCACGCCGCCGATGCCGAGGGCGATGTCGAGCGTCAGCGCGCCGGTCGGGATGCAGGGAATCTTGGCGTGGGCCTGCTCTTCGCCGAGGCGCATGATCGCGCCCTCGCCAAACTCCTTCTGGATTTGCGCGAGGACGGCGCTCAACGCCGCCGGGATTTTCTTGTCGTCCTTTTCCGTTTTCTCGACTGCCGCTGCTTTAGCCATGGCTGCTTCCTTTCAATGTTGCCGCGTGTAAAACCATATGGCGCGCGCCCGCCGGTTCCAGCCGGCTCTGCATCAGGAGCACCGCCCCCGCCGCGCACCGTCCATAGGCCGTATCATTAGCCTGCCGCAGCGCCGCTGTCAACGCGGGCAGCGTCGCATGGCCGCCGGGTCGCGCGCGGCCGAGCGTCAGGTGCGGGTGGAACGGCCGCGCCTCGGTGCGCAGAGCGCGCGCGCGCGCCTGCGCCTCGACCTCGTGTTGCAGCGCCGCCAGCCGGCCTTTGGCGTCGGTGACGCCCGCCCAGACCACCCGCGGCGAGCGCGGCGACCCGAACCAGCCGAGACCTGTGACGGCAAAATTAAACGGTTCGTGCTGGGCCGTCACCGCATCCAGCGCCGCCGAGAGCGGCGCGACCTGCGCCGCGAAGATATCGCCGAGGAACAACAGCGTGAGGTGGATGCTTTCCGGCGCGGCCCAGGCGACGCGCGCGCCGAGCTGCTTCAGCCGCGCCTGTTCCGCCGCCAGCGCGGCGCGCACCTCCGGGGAAATCTCGATGGCGATGAACGCGCGAATCAACTGCTCGCCGTTCTCCACGGTCAGACTCCTTGCAGCCGGCGGCGGAGCAGGTCGAGCGCGAGCTGGCTGCTCCAGAGCTTGACGTTCTCGCGCGTGGTCGGGAAACAGCGATGCTTGGCGCTGGTGCCGGCGGCGGCGGCGAGCGCGAACCAGACGGTGCCGACCGGCTTGGCCGCGCTGCCACCCTCGGGTCCGGCGATGCCGGTGGTGGCGAGGCCGAAGTCGGCGCCGAAGCGCGCGCGGACGCCCTCGGCCATCGCGCGGGCGACCTCCTCGCTGACCGCGCCATGCTTTTCGATCAGCGCCTGTGGCACGGCGAGGTCGCGAACCTTCGACGCGTTTGCATAGGCGATCACGCCGCCGAGAAAATACGCCGAGCTGCCGGGAATCTGCGTCAGGCGGTGGCCGATCAAACCGCCGGTGCAACTCTCGGCGGTGGCGAGTGTCTTCTTTTGTACGGCGAGCAGTCGGCCGACAGCTTCTTCCAGACCGATGCGCGACTCGGCATAGACCGCAGCGCCGAGCGCGGCGCGGGCGGCGGGGGTTTTTTCTGCCAGCAGCGCGGCGTGCTCCGGCGCGACCGTCAGGCGTACCTCGATCTGGCCCATCGCGGCGCAGTAGCCGACCTCGATCTCCGGCGTCGGCAAGCCGATCTTTTCCAACCGCTCGGCGATCTCCGTCTCGCCAAGACCGGTACATTCGAGCAGATTTTCCAAGGCTTGGAAAACCGGCAGGCCCATTTTTCCAAGCCTTGGAAAAATTTCCTTTTCCAGCACGCCGACAAATTCGCGCGGCGGGCCGGGCAGCACGAAAATCATTTTCTTCGCGGGGTTGGAAACCCCGCCCACAAGAGCAGCAGAAAGTTCAATCGCCATGCCCGGTGCGAGGCCGACGGGATTGAGCAGCCCCTCGCCGCGGTCGAGGATCAGCGTCTGCCGGCGCGCGACATCCGTCACCGGTCGGCCCATCGCGGCGTAGCGTCGCTCCAACGCAGCAAGCGCGGCGGGATATTGAACCAGCCCGCCACCGACGATCTGGATGAGCGCGTCACGCGTGAGGTCATCGCTGGTGCCGCCGAGGCCGCCGCTGACGAAGACGATGTCCACACGCGCGAGCGCGCTGCGGACACAGTCAGCGATGGCGGCGAGGTCGTCGCCCACGGTGGTGTCGCGCGTCAGCCGCAGGCCGAACGGGCGGATTTTATCAGCGAGCGTCTGCGCGTGCGTGTTGACCGTGCGCCCGCTCAACAGCTCGCTGCCGGTGGAAACAAGTTCTACGTCAGATTTCACAGGAAAATTTGAACGGAAGCCAACGAAGGAAACAAAGGTATGCTTCGTTGCTTTGTTATCTTCTGTTCAACCCTTCTTTGCGTAGCCGTGCGGATGGGTCTTATGCCAGTTCCAGGCGTGCTGGACGATGGTCTCGATGGCGGGGAATTGCGGCTTCCAGCCGAGCACCTTCCTAGCCTTGGTCGAGTCGCCGATCAGGCGCGCCGGGTCGCCGGGGCGGCGCGGCGCGATCTTCGCGGGGATCGCGTGGCCGGTGACGGCGCGGCAGGCGTCAATCACCTGCTTGACGCTGAAGCCCTCGCCGTTGCCGAGGTTGAACGCACCGGCGAGGCCCTTCTTGAGCGCGAGCATATGCGCCTGCGCGAGGTCCACGATGTGGATGTAGTCGCGGATGCAGGTGCCGTCGGGCGTGGGGTAGTCATCGCCGAAAATCTGGACGAACTTTTTCTGGCCGAGCGCCACCTTGAGCACGTTCGGGATGATGTGGCTCTCCGGGTCGTGGTCTTCGCCGTACTTCGCCGTCGCGCCGCAGGCGTTGAAGTAGCGCAGGAAAACCGGCTCGATGCCGTGGAGCTGCTGGTACCACAGCAGAACTTTTTCGAGCATCAGCTTGCTCTCGCCGTAAGGATTCTGCGGCCGCTGCGGCAGATCCTCCGTCATCGGCATCTTCTCGGGCTGGCCGAACGTGGCGCAGGTCGAGGAGAAGATGAACTTCTTGCAGCCCGCCGCGATCATCGCGTCGGCGAGGTTGATGCCGCCGCACACGTTGTTGTCGAAATAGCGCTCCGGGAATTGCATGGACTCGCCGACCAACGCGTAGGCGGCGAAATGCATGACCGCGTCCGGCTTGACCGCCGCCAGCGCCTTGAAGATCTGTGCGCGCTGCTGAAGATCGCCCTTGATGAACTTCGCGCGCTTGTCCACCGCCGCGCGATGCCCGCGTTCGAGGTTGTCGAAGACCGTGACCTGATGACCCGCCTCGAGCAACTGCTCGGTGGTGATGCTGCCGATGTAGCCGGCGCCGCCGGTGACGAAGATTTTCATGCACCGGAGCATAGCGGCGGGCCTCCGGCGCGGCAAGAACGGAGACGGATCACTTCAAGCCAAAGGAGTTTATTCGTTGCTCGAGAAAATCCGTCACGGCTTGAGGATGCGACATGGACAGGGCATGGCCGGCACCAGGCACCACCACGTCCGGTCGTGTCAAAGATAGCGGTAGCACCAAATCCTTCTCGCCATGGATCTGAAAAGTGGGGATGGCCGGAGAACTCGCCGTCCCCGGCCATTGCAGAACGGCCTCGCAGGCCCAGCGCAGAAAATCAGCATCGCTCTCGGATAGCTGGGCCAACAAGGCCGTGCCGTGTGGGCCGATCAACGGGCCACTGGACCAGAGCGCCAGCTTGCTCATCAAACTGGCCAACTCAAACGGGATGGCTCCGGCGAGCTTGGATAATTTCCGCAGGGTCTGGATGGAACCGGGAAATTCCGCCGGCGAGCGGACACTGCCGATTAGAAAACATGCCCGGGCCTCTAGGTGAGGCAGCATTTCTAACGCAACGAAGCCACCGAAAGAGGCGCCGCCGATGAAACAGGGTTCGCCGGGATTGATGAGCGTTGCGAAACGTTCGGCGTAATGTGCCAGCGTTTCATCTTTCTCCGGTGGAATCCACGCCGGTACGCGCAATTGGGGCAGGGCTTTTTGTTGTGCGGCGAAAACTCGCGCATCGGCCCCCATACCCGATAGCAAAAGCAGCGGAGCTCGGGTGTGCATCGCGACAGAGGTCAGGGTGCGGGCGCCTGCCGGATGAATTTCTGCAGGCGCTGGCCGATGATATCGGTGCAGAAGAGATTGCCCTGCGCATCGAGCGCGATACTGTGCAGCCAGTTCAACGAGCCGGGCTTTTCCTCGCCGTCGGCCGCCTTGGGGAAGGACCAGAGCTGGAGCAGCTTCCCGCCGGCGTTGAAGCGCATTACGAGCTGGTCCTTGGGCGGGCAGCCCAGCGGCGCGATCGGGTATTTCGGATCAAAGCCCCATACCGTCGGCGAGGAACCGCAGACCCAGACCTCGTCCTGCGGTGTAAGCCACAGGCCCCACGGCACGAGCAGGTCGCCCCAGACATCCAGCAGCTTGCCCTTGCCATCGAAGACCTGGACGCGCGCGTTGTTGCGGTCGGCCACATAGACGCGGCCCTGCGAGTCGCACACTATGTTGTGCGGGATGCTGAAGCAGCCCGGCTTGCTGCCGAGTTCGCCCCACTCGCCGAGGAACTTGCCCTCCTTGTCGAAGCGCACAATACGCGCGTTGCCATAGCCGTCAGCGACGTAGACATCGCCGTTCGGCGCGAAGGCGATGTCGGTCGGCTTGAAGAAATGTTTCTCATCGCAACCCGGCTCGCCCACCACGCCGAGCGTCAGCAGCACGCGTCCGTCATCGGCCGCGTGCTTCGTCACCACGTGCCGGCCGACGTCCGTCAGCCAGACGTTGCCGGCGGCGTCGATGCGCAGCCCGTGCGCGACCGAATCCGCGCCCGGCGCGGGCCAGCTCTTCACGAAATGTCCGTCGGGCGCGTAGACCTGCACCGCCTGGTTTGTCCGCGTGTGAATCCAGACGTTGCCCTGCTGGTCCAGCGCCACGGCGCAGACCTGGCCCCAGCCGACGTTCGGCGGGCGCACCGGCCACGCTGGATCCACCGCGTAGGAAATAGCCGCATTGACCTTCGGGTAGACGACGGTTTTGTTTTTATAGGGATTGGTCTGCGCCCAGCCCGTTCCGCAGAGTGCCGTGAGCACGAGCAACGAACACGCGATTTTTTTCATGGGCCACCTCGGTTGCCGGTGAATGTGCATCCGCCGCATCCTAGCGTGGAGTTGGCAGGGCAACAAGGCTGGAACGGTGGTCCAAGGATTGGAAAATCTTGGGGCGTTTTTTCCAGGGATTGGACGGCTGCCAAGGATTCAAGGCCATCCCGGTTCTGCGTGCGCAACAAAATCCAGCTTGCGCGGGCGCGCGCGGGTGGCTTATGCTCACGCCGCATTTTGGGGCGAATATGAGTCATGTGGGTTCCAATGGGGTGGTGCCAGTCTTCCTGATCGTGGACGACCATGCGGAGGGTCGCGCCCTCCTGGCGCGCCTGTTGCGCCTTCAGTTTCCGGAGGCGCATATTGTGGAGGTCGCCAGCGGCATGGCGGCGCTCGCCTGCGTCGTAGAGACCGCGCCAGACCTGATCCTGCTCGATGCCATGATGCCGGACCTGGATGGCTTTGAAACCTGCCGCCAATTGAAAGCGCAACCGGCCAGCGCCTCCGTCCCTGTGCTGATGGTGTCGGCCATCCTCACCGATACGGAGAACCGGGTCAGCGGCCTGGCCAGCGGGGCCGATAGCTATATCTGCAAGCCGTTCGAGAATGATGAGCTCATCGCCCAGGTCATTGCCCTGTTGCGCATCCGCCGCAACGAGCTGGTGTTGCGGGCCCAACAGCGTGCCTTGGAGGAGGAGCTCGAACGCCGCCGGCGGATGGAACGGGAATTGATTGAGGCGCGCCAGACGGCGGAGAACGCCGCGCAGGCCAAAAGCGAGTTCCTCGCCAATATGAGCCACGAGCTGCGCACACCGATGAACGGGGTGATCGGCCTGACCGACGTCCTCCTCGATACGGAGTTGACCGCCGAGCAGCGCGACCTGGCCAACACCATCAAGACCAGCGGCGAGACACTGCTCGCGGTCATCAACGACATCCTCGACTTCTCCAAAATTGAATCCGGCAAGCTGGAACTGGAGAGCCGCCCCTTCAAACTGCGCGACCTGATTCTTCACGCGCTGAACCTGATCCAGCGCCAGGCCAGCAGCAAGGCGCTGGCCCTGTTCTGGGAAATCGAGCCGCGCACGCCGCCGCAGGTGCTGGGCGATGAAATCCGCCTGCGGCAGATCCTGTCGAACCTGTTGAGCAACGCGATCAAGTTTACCGAGCGTGGCGAAGTCCGTATTCGCGTGGCCTACTGTGATCTCGACAACCACCACGGCGAACTGCAGTTCGCCGTCAGCGATACGGGCATCGGCATCCCGAGGGACAAGATGAACCGCCTGTTTCGCTCCTTCAGCCAGGTGGATACCTCGACGACGCGGCAGTATGGCGGCACCGGCCTGGGCCTGGCGATCAGCAAACAACTGGCGGAACTGATGGGCGGCCGGATGTGGGTGGAAAGCGAAGTCGGGCGTGGTTCCACCTTCCATTTCACCATCCGGGCGCGGGTGCCGCAGACCGGCGAGCAGACCGGACTGGCGGCCCAGGCGGCCTTGTCCGGACGACGCGTTCTCCTGCTCGATGCCGACGCTGGGAGCAGTGAACGGCTGGCGGCGCTGCTGACCTCGTGGGAGATGAAGCCGATCCACGGCGGCACATCGCTGGAACTGATTGACGCCCTCTTGCTGCGGCAGCAGCCGGCGCCGGAGGCCCTCCTGTTGGATGAGTTTGTGCTGCGCGCGGCGCGGCCGGAAGAAGTCGCCGCCCTGCATCGCTGGCAAGCCGCCCAAGGCGGCGCGCTGGTGCTGTTACGCAGCGCCGAGGTTAGCCATACCACCGTGCCCGACGTGGCGCCCTTGTTGGTCGCGGCCCAGATCAGCCGTCCGCTTTCGGCCTCCAGCTTGTTCAATATCCTGACGCGTGTTCTGGCACCCGGTGGTGCGCAGGCGGAAGCCGGCATGGGCACACCTTCCGGTCCGCTGGCGCACCAGCATCCGCTGCGCATCCTGCTGGCGGAGGACAATCCCGTGAACCAGAAGGTGGCGACCCGCATGCTTGAACGCATGGGCTATCAGGCCACCATCGCTTCCACTGGCGCCGATGTGCTGGCCGCCCTGCGCCAGCAGGCCTATGACCTGATCCTGATGGATTTGCAGATGCCCGTGCTCGATGGACTGCAAGCGACACGGCAGATTCGCGACGAGTTCCCCTCCGCTCATCAACCGTACATCATCGCCCTCACCGCCAGCGCCCTGATCGGTGACCGCGACAAATGCCTGGCCGCCGGCATGAACGATTACCTGCGCAAGCCTATCCGTGAACTGGATCTGCGGGCCGCGCTCGGCCGCTGTCCGCGGCTGGCGGGCACCAAAACCATCCCTCCGGCGGCATAGGATTTGCTCCATAGCTCTGCGAGATAAACCGGAGAGGGTTGATCATGTGCAGCAAAGGGAGCGGTTCCAAGGCGAAGGCCGTGTGGTTGGCAGCCAGTCTGTTATGCGCCCTTTCACCAGTGTGGGCCGTCGTCAGGCCCCCGCCGTCGTCACCCTATGATGATGACGTGGCCTCCGCCCCTGAACCCCAGGTCTTGATCATGCTGGCGGGCGGTCTGGGCCTGGCGGGGGTCTATGTGATTTACCGGATGCGAAGAAAACAGCAGGTGTGAGGAGGGAAAGGTGCCCATGCGGATGAAAAGAATAGTGTTGGCCCTATTTGCACTCATGGCTGGTATGCTGGTGGCGGCAGCGGATGACGATCGCAGGTGGGGACGGGACCATGATAGATATAGGGACAATGAGGGAGCCCCGGCAGCGCCCGAACCCGCCGAGGTCTTGCTGGTGGCGGGCGGTCTGACACTGGCTGGCGTTTATATTGCTTGGCGGCGACGCAAGCAGCGCGTACAAATGCCCGCATGAGCGACGCGACCACCGCCGCCCAAGTTTCGACCCCCGGCTCGCGCCCCTTGGCGCTGGCTGCTTGCTTCGCGGGGTTGGCGCTTTTCGCCCCGGTCATCGGCTGGCTGATTCACACATGGAGCACCTCCGTCTATGATGCCCATGGCGTGCTGGTGCCCTTCCTTGTCGCCCTCATGATCTGGAGCCGGCGACGTGTGCTGGCCGAGACCACGCCTGCGCCAGCGGGAGTGGGGCTGTGGCTGGTGTCGCTGGGCTCGACCTTGCTGCTGGCCGCCCTGTTGATGAATTTCAACCTGCTCGGCGGCGTGGCGCTGGTCGTGACGCTGGCGGGCATGGTCTGGACCCTCTGGGGCGGCGCGGTGGCCGCCAAACTCGCCTTTCCGCTGACCTTCCTGCTGTTGATGTTGCCGCTGAATTATCCCCTGGAAATTTTCGCCGGCTTCCCGCTCCGCCTCCTGTCGGTCAAATTGACTGCCGGCTTGTTGCGCCTGCTGGGGTTCGAGGTCACGGTGCAGGGGACCCTGATCGCGACCAGTCAGTTCCACGTGGCCATCGAGAGTCCTTGTTCCGGTCTCAAAACGTTGTCTGCGCTGTTGATGACCGGCCTCGTCATGGCCTTTTTCTTGCATCAGGGCTGGCGTGCGCGGGCCTTGATGCTTGTGCTCATTCCGCCGGTCGCCGTTGTCGCCAATGCCATCCGTAACCTGGCGATCACGCTGATCGGCCACTATCATGGGCGGGAGGCGGCGATGGGCTTTCTGCACACGTTTTCCGGGCTGGCGGTTTTCCTGCTGGCCGTCGCGCTGCTGATTCTGTTTTCGGAACTGATCCTGTGGCGAAAAAAATCCAACTCCGATTGATCATCGTCCTGCTGGTCGCCCTGGCCTTGCGCCTGGTCCTGACCGCGCGTGAAGTACGGGTGGCCGCCGGTTACACGCTCGACCGGGTGCCGACCCGGCTCGGCGCCCACGCGGCGGTGGACCTGCCGCTGACGCCGTTCGAGGTGGAACTGCTCGCGCCTGAAGGTGGCCGGATTCTCCAGCGCCGCTACGGCGAGGGCAGCAACGCCGTCTGGCTCGCGGCAGTGCAGAGCCGCCACGATTGGCGCGTCCAGCATCCCCCGCAAGTCTGTTACACCGCGCAGGGCTGGCGCATCGAGGAGGATCGTCCGCATACGCTGCCCTCGGGCGGGCGGATTCAGCGCATGGTCGTGCAAAAAGGCGCCGCCCGGCGCGTGGTCTATTACCTGTACACGGATGGCCGCCACTGGACCGCGTCCTACTTCCGGCGGATTTTTCACGCGCTGGTTGACCGCGCCGTACACGCGCAGGCCATGACGTGGGCCTTGATTCAGGTGTCTACACCACAGGAGGGCGCAGGGGCCGAGACACGGCTCGCCGAAGCCTGTGCCGCGCTAAGGCAACAACCATGAAGACCGAACCCCAGAAATTAGTGCTGATGGGCATCCCGTTTCACGACGTGACCTTCCCCGAAACCGTGGCGTGGGCCAAGGAGCGCATCCGTTGGCGTGTACCCGCCTACATGGCCACCGCCAACCTCGATTTCGTCATGCAGGCCTGGGACGATCCCGAATTGCAGCGCATCCTGCTCGAGGCCAGCCTCGTCATCGCCGATGGCATGCCCATCGTCTGGATGTCCAAGCTCTTCGGCCCGCCACTCCGCGAGCGCGTCACCGGCAGCGACCTCGTGCCCATGCTCGCCGGCATGTGCCGCGACGAGGGCTTCAGCCTCTTCTACCTCGGCGGCGCGCCCGGCGTCGCCGAGCAAGCTGCCGCCGAACTCACGCGGCGTTTCCCCGGCCTCAAGACGGCGGGCTGTTACTCGCCGCCGTTGGCCGACGTGGTCAACATGAACCATGCCGAGATTTTGGCGCGGCTCGAGGCGGCCAAGCCCGACCTGCTGCTCGTCGCCTTCGGCGCACCCAAGCAGGAGAAGTGGGCCAACATGCACGTCCGCCAGTGGCAGGTGCCGCTCGCCATCGGCGTCGGCGGCACGCTGGATTTCCTGGCTGGCGCGCAGACGCGCGCGCCGCGGCTCATCCAGCGGATCGGTTTCGAGTGGTTGTGGCGGATGTTCACCAATCCCAAGCGGCTCTTCCGCCGCTACGCGAAAAATTTGGCCTTCTTCTTCAACGTCAGCGCGCGCTTGCTCTGGCTGCGCGCGCGGTTTTCCAAGGTTGGGAAAAAAACCGAGCCTTTTTTCCAAGGCTTGGACAAGCTGGGCGACGACGTGCTGACCGCGCGCTGGCCCGGCCTGCTCGATGCCGACGCCGCGCGCCAGTGGGTCCAGCAACTGGATGACACGGCGACCTCGCGGTGTATCGCGTTGAACATGACCGCCGTCCGCTGGCTCACCAGCCTGGAACTGGGCGCGTTGCTCACCTTGAGCCAGCGCCGCCGCCAAGGCGGCGCGCGCCTGCTGCTCGCTGGCCTCGGCGGGCACGCGCGCCGGCTGGTGAATACCTGCCGTCTCGATCGCTACCTCGAACTGGTGGATACGCCGGAGCAACTGACCCACACCGTGCGCGAACTGTTGCGGCCCGCGCATGGCGGCCGCCTGACGCACGCAGCTGAGGGCCGCCTGCTCTTCGCGCTGCCACAGGAACTGACCGCCGCCAACCTGGCCGTCTGGCGCACCAAGTGGGACGTGGTGTGGCGCGCGGCGCGCCCGGACGTGCGTACGGTGGTCGTGGATGGCGCGGCGACGCGTTTTCTGGACAGCTCGGCCCTCGGCTTCCTCGTCGGCATCAAGAAAGCGGTGGACGCACAGGGCGTGGCTTGGCAGTGCGGCGCGTTTGGCGGCGCCGTCCAGCAGATCATGAAGATTGCCCATGTGGACAAACTGCTGCTCACCGGTTGAGTCGCAACCGGCACAGTCCACCCGCCGGCGTATTTTTGGTTTTCCATTCCGCGGTGCTGTGGCACACTGCCGCGCCGTGACCGCCAACTTTTCATCTGCGAGGACACCATGAGTGAGACAACTGATCAACAGGCGATGAGCGAGCTGGCCAAGCTGGCCAAACAATCCGGTTTGAAGGTCGCGGGCGGGAAGGTGCGGCGCTCCTCGTCGCGCTTCTGCCTCGGCGTCGAGCACGGCGACTACAACGGCACCGAGCTCTTCGGTGTCGGTACCGACCGCTTCATCTGGCTGGCCTACAAACCCAACGGTACCGACCGTGTCCGCCTGTTGAGCGGCAACTTCCCGAAGGACGGCCTTGTGGAGTTCACGCTCGGCCAGACGCCACCGCCGAAGTCCGCGCAGAACGCCAACTCCTGGGCGCGCTTCCCCTGTGGCGTGGATTTTGTCCTGCGCCGCGCGGGTTGCCAGTTCGAGCAGGGCTTCGACGCCGTCCTGTTTGGCAACATCCCCGGCGGCGGCATGTCGCGCTCCGCCTCGCTCACGCTCAACCTGATGCTGACGATGTTCGAGGTCAACGGCGTCCCGCCGCCCGACGGCCTGACGGTGGTGGACCTCGCGCAGGCGGTGGAGAACGACTACATCGGCTCGCCCTGTGGCAAGCTCGACCAGCTCATGATTCTCTTCGCGAAGGAGGGCATGGGCACCTACTACGATCCCAAAAACCGCAACATCAGCTACGTCCCGCTCGGCGCCGGCGCCACCGACTTCCGCCTCGTCAGTCTCGACACCGGCACCATCCGGCCCGGCCTCGAAAAATCCACCTACCGCGGCCGTCGCGCCGAATGCGACCAGCTCGCCGCGCTCGCCAAGCCCGTCTTTGGCCTCACCTGCCTCGCCGACGTCAAGGACGAGGCGCTTTATCAGAAGATTCTGGAGCATTTCGGCCCGAAGTACCCGAACCTCTGCGAGCGCCTCGACTACATCTTCCACGCCCAGCAGCGCTTCTACCAGATGCTCGAGGCGTGGAAACGCGGCGACATCGAGACCGTCGGCCGCATCTTCCGCCAGGACGGCCTTGGTCTGCGCGACGACTACAAGATTTCCGGCCCTGAACTTGAGACCATGTGCGACATCGCGCGCACCGTGCCCGGCGTCCTCGGCGAGCGCATGCTCGGCGGCGGCGACAAGGGCGCGAGTGGCGCGCTCGTCCGCGCCGACGCAGTCGAGGCCCTCAAGGCCGCAGTCGCCACCGCCTATCCGCGCAGTCGCCCGGCGTACGCCGACAAGTACGCCGTCCACGTCTGCCGCTTCGTCGAAGGCATCACGACCCTACCGGGCCTGTGACCAGCGCCGTTTTCCAAGCCTTGGAAAATTCCCCGCGCTTTTTTCCAAGGCTTGGAAAAAACTCCGCGTAAATTTCCAAGGTTTGGAAAAACACCTGGAAAATTTTCCAAGACTCGGAAACCCGGCCTTGACTCGGACGGGCGCGTCGGAAGAATGCCGCCATGTTTTCCAAAACCCAGCTTGTTGCCGCCGCCGCGGGTCTGCTTGCCGCCGGCTGCGCGCTCATGCCACCCGCCATGAACTATCCCGTCACCGCCACCACGAACCAGGTGGACGTCTATCACGGCGTCACCATCGCCGATCCCTACCGCTGGCTGGAGGACGATAATTCGCCGGAGACCAAGGCGTGGGTGCAGGCGCAGAACGCCGTCACGTTCGGCTGGCTCGCGCAGATCCCGGAGCGCGCGGCGCTCAAGACGCGGCTGACGCAGCTCTGGAACTACGAGCGCTACGGTGTGCCGCACCAGCAGGGTGGCCGCTATTTCTTTAGCCGCAACGATGGGCTCCAAAACCAGAGCGTGCTCTACACGCAGCCGGCGCTCTCCGCGCCGCCGGTCGTACTGCTCGATCCCAACAAGCTCTCCGCCGATGGCACCGTGGCGCTCGCCGGCTATGCGCTCAGCGACGACGGTAACTTGATGGCCTACGGGCTCTCCGCCTCCGGTTCCGACTGGGAGGAGTGGCGCGTGCGCGATGTGCGGACGGGGCAGGATCTGCCCGACGTGATCAAGTGGGTGAAGTTTTCTGGCGCGTCGTGGACCAAGGACGGCGCGGGCTTTTTCTACAGCCGCTTTGACGAGCCGAAGGAAGCGGAGAAGCTGACCAAGGCAAATTATTTCCACAAGCTCTATTACCACCGGCTCGGCACGCCGCAGTCGGCCGACCGCCTCGTCTATCACCGCCCCGACCAGAAGGACTGGGGCTTCCACGGCCGCGTCACCGACGACGGCCGCTATCTCGTGATCTCGTCCTCGCAGGGCACCGAGCGCAAGCAGCGCATCTTTTATCAGGATTTGCAGCAGCCCGGCGCGCCGGTCGTGCCGCTGCTGCCCGACTTCGATGCCGACTATGACTTCATTGATAACGATGGCCCGGTCTTCTGGTTCCGCACCGATTTGCACGCGCCGCGCGGCCGCATCGTCGCCATCAACATCAACAAGCCGGCGCGCGGCGAGTGGAAGGAGCTGGTCCCGCAGACGCGCGACACGCTGGCGGGGGCGAACGCGGTCGGCGGGCAGTTCGTCGTCAGCTATCTCCATGACGCGCACAGCCAGGTGCAGTTGTTCGACCTCGCGGGGAAATTTCTGCGCGAGGTCGAGTTGCCCGGGCTCGGCTCCGCCGGCGGCTTCGGCGGCCGGCGCAGTGACGGGGAAACCTTCTACTCGTTCACGAGCTTTACGGCGCCGGGTGTGATCTACCGCTTTGACCTGCGCACCGGCGCGAGCACGGTCTTCCGCCAGCCCAAGGTGGCGTTCGATCCGGCGCGGTTCGAGACCAGGCAGATTATCTACACGAGCCAGGACGGCACGCGCGTGCCGATGTTCATCACGCACCGCAAGGGGCTCGCGCTCGACGGGCGCAACCCGACGGTGCTCTATGGCTACGGCGGCTTCGGCATTGCGCTCACGCCGGCGTTCTCGGTCTCGGTGCTCACGTGGCTGGAACTGGGCGGCGTCTACGCGGTCGCCAACCTGCGCGGCGGCGGCGAGTACGGCGAGGAGTGGCACCAGGCGGGCACGAAACTGAAAAAGCAGAACGTCTTCGATGACTTCATCGCCGCAGCAGAGTGGCTGGTGGCGAACCACTACACCACGCCGCAGAAACTGGCGATCGCCGGCGGCAGCAACGGCGGCCTGCTCGTGGGCGCGGCGCTGACGCAGCGGCCCGATCTGTTCGGCGCGGCGCTGCCGGCGGTCGGCGTGATGGATATGCTGCGCTTCCACAAGTTCACCATCGGCTGGGCGTGGGCCTCCGACTATGGCTCGGCCGAGGACGCCGGGGAGTTCAAGGCGCTGCTGGCCTACTCGCCGTTGCACGCGCTCAAGCCGGGCACGAAATATCCCGCGACGCTCATCACCACCGCCGACCACGATGACCGCGTGGTGCCCGCGCACAGCTTCAAGTTCGCCGCCGCGCTGCAGGCCGCGCAGACCGGCCGCGCGCCGGTGCTGATCCGCATCGAGACCAAGGCGGGCCACGGCGCGGGCAAGCCCACCACCAAGCTGATCGAGGAAGCTGCCGATCGTTGGGCTTTTCTGGTGAAGGTGTTCAAGCTGAAACTACCTGCGCCCTGAATCCCGACTGCAAAGCGCTTGACTCGGAGAAATGCGCCACAAGAATGCGCGCATGATATTTCAAAACTCACTCCGCCTGCTGCCCTTCGTGTGGCCTGCCCTCGTCGTGGGCTTGCTGTCCCTCGTCGGCTGTGTGCATCCGCCACAGTCCACGATCCCGGCTTACACGGGCCCGCTGATCGCACCTGAACTCGTGACCGGTGCTGAAATCCCGACTAACAGCGTGTGGCAGCCGATGCGCGGCTCGCTGCCCGCCGTGGTGCTGGAAGGGCCGGCGCGCCGCGCGCTGCGGCTGCCGTGCAACTTTGCGACGGCGCAGGTCGAACGCGTCGCGTGGGACCGCGCCGTCCAGCTCGACATGAGCGCCTGCCGCGGGCTGCGCTTCGATGTCTTCTGTACCAACGCGGCGCCGGTCTCACATTTCAATGTCTATCTCCGCAGCGGCGGCGGCTGGTATGCGGGCTCGTTCCATCCTTCGCGCAAAGGTGGCTGGACCAGCGTCGTGCTTCCGAAAAACAGCCTGAAGACCGAGGGCGAGCCGGCGGGTTGGTCGCAGATTGACGCCCTCCGCATCTCGGCTTGGCGCAGCGGAAACACCGACACGGAGTTTCTTGTCGCCAACCTCGCGCTCGATGGCGCCGATGCGCCGCTCGTCATCGTCCGCGCCGCCAGCGCCGGCGATGCGGAGAAAAAAGCCGTCGAGGAATTCGTCGGTGGCATGGCGCACCAGCTCGAAACGCTGGGCCTCTCCTACGCGGCCATCAACGATGCCGATGTGACCGCGACGCGGCTCAAGGGCAAGCGCGTGGTCATCCTGCCGCATAACCCGCGGATGCCGGCGGCCGCCGTGCAAGAGCTGACCGCCTATCTCGCCGCCGGTGGGAAGCTGCTTGCGTTCTACAGCCTGCCCAAGGAACTGGCGCAGTTCGCCGGGCTCGAGGTTGGCGCGCACGTGAAGGCGCAGCCGGCCGGGCAGTTCGCCAGCATCCGCCCGACGGGCGGCGGCTTGCCCGGTCAGCCGGCGCAGGTCGGCCAAGCCTCGTGGAATATTCATCGCAGCGCGGCGGTGACCAACGGCAGCCGCGTCGTCGCCACATGGTTCAACGCGCAGGGCGAGTCCACCGGCGAGCCGGCACTGCTCGCCGGGAGCAACTGCCTCTTCATGACGCATGTGCTGCTTGATGACGACGCCGTGAACAAGCGCGCCTTGTTGCTGGCCATGCTGGGCAGTCTCGATGAGCAGCTCTGGCGCAAGGCGGTGGCGGACGCCCGCGATCGCGCCGGCCGGTTCGGCCCCTTTGAGGATCTGAAGGCGGCCCTGCGCGGCATCCGGCGCGAAGCCGGCGGCGCTCCGCGCGCCCGCCAGTTCGCCGACGAGGCGCGCGCGCTCTACGACGCGATTGCCCAAGGTGAGCGCGCCGGGAAATTCCCCGACGCGTTGCGCGCGGCGGAGCAGGCGCGGGAACGCGCCATCGCCGCCTACTGCGCCGCGCAAAAACCGCAGCCGGGCGAGAGCCGCGCGTGGTGGTGCCACAGCGCCTTCGGGGTCAACGGCCAGACGTGGGACGCCGCGGTCGGCGCGCTGGCGACGAACGGCTTCACCGCCGTCATCCCGAACATGCTCTGGGGTGGCGTGGCGTTTTATGAGAGCAAGGTGCTGCCCGTCGCGCCGGAGGTGCGCGAGCGCGGCGACCAGATCGCCGCCTGCCTCGCCGCGTGCCGCAAGTACGGCGTGCAGTGCCACGTCTGGAAGGTCAACTGGAACATGGGCCACCACACCGGCAAGGAATTTCTGGCGCGCATGGCGGCGGAGCAACGCACGCAGGTCGGCTTCGAGGGCACGCCCGAACCACGCTGGCTCTGTCCCTCGCATCCGGCCAATCAAAAACTGGAAGTCGCGGCGCTGGTCGAGGTGGCGACGAAATATGACGTGGACGGCATTCACTTCGACTACATCCGCTATCCGAATGCCGCGCACTGCTTCTGCGCGGGCTGCCGCGCGCGCTTCGAGGCCGCGCGCGGCGCGCCCGTGGCGCACTGGCCGGCCGATACGCGCACGAACGCGGCGGTCCGGCAGGCGTGGCTCGACTTCCGCCGCGCCAACATCACCACGGTCGTCGCCGCCGTCCACGAGGCCGTGAAGCAGCAAAAGCCCAGCGTACAGATTTCCGCCGCCGTCTTCCGCGAATGGACGGTGGATCGCGATGGCGTCGGACAGGACTGGAAACTCTGGTGCGACCGCGGCTACCTCGACTTCGTCTGCCCGATGGACTACACGCCTGATCCCGAGCAGTTCGCCGCCACGGTCGGCCGGCAGCGCGAGTGGGCCGGCCGGGTCCCGCTGCGGCCCGGTATCGGCATCAGCACATGGCGCGGCGAACTCGACGCGCCCAGGCTGA
Source organism: uncultured Lentisphaerota bacterium (assembly GCA_903889245.1). Classification (GTDB taxonomy): domain Bacteria; phylum Verrucomicrobiota; class Kiritimatiellia; order CAIQIC01; family CAIQIC01; genus DP16D-bin41. The sequence continues at coordinate 83,513 of CAISWQ010000056.1, forward strand.
TCGAGATGGTCAAGCTCACGCGCCAGCTCAAGACCGGCGGCTTCACCATCTTCAACTATGGTGTCAGGGAGGCCAAACACGTCCTGCCGCTCTGCGGCGCCGGCCTCACGCATCCTTGAACAGCGCAAAGGTCGGCGCTCCTGCGGGCCCGGTGTGTGCCGCCCGGCACCCGTGGAAAAGCAACCGTGATTCCCGCCAAGTGCGACTTCCCGCCTTGCCTTTTTTCCCAACCTTGGAAACAATGCGCCCCGCGTTTTCCAAGGCTTGGAAAAGCCGCTGGCGGAACGCTGAAAGCGGAAGGCTCATTATGTGGCAAGGCACCTATACGGCAATTGTGACCCCGTTCAACCGGGACGGCGGCGTGGACTACGGCCAACTTTCTGCGCTTGTTGAGGAGCAGATCGCTGCGGGTATCACCGGCCTCGTGCCGGTGGGTACCACCGGCGAGTCGCCGACCGTGGACGTCGAGGAGCACAACAAGATCATCGAGATCTGTATCGCCACGGCGCGGAAGCGCTGCAAGATCGTCGCCGGCACCGGCGCGAACTCCACCCGCGAGGCTATCGAGTTGACCCAGCACGCCCAGCATGCCGGCGCCGACGCGACCTTGCAGGTGACGCCCTATTACAACCGGCCGAGCCAGGCCGGGCTGATCAAACATTTCTCGGCCGTCGCCGATCTCGGTCTGCCGGTGATGCTCTATAACATCCCCGGCCGCACCGGCCGCGAGATTGAGCTCGGCACGCTGCTGGAACTGGTCAAGCACCCGAAGATTGTCGCGCTCAAGGAGGCCGGCGGCAGTGTGGACCGCGTCAGCCAGATCCGGCAGCGCTGCAGTATCGAAATTCTGTCGGGCGACGACGCGTTGACGTTGCCCATGATGGCGGTCGGCGCGCTCGGCGTGGTCAGTGTCGCCACGAACGTGGCGCCCAAGCCCATCGTCGAGATGGTCGCCGCCGCGTTGCGCGGTGACTGGCCCGCGGCCCAGGCGCTGCACCAGAAATATTACCGGCTGTTCACCGACTTGTTCCTCGACACCAATCCCGTGCCGGTCAAGGCCGCGCTCGCGCTGCAGGGCAAGATCGAGGAGCTCTACCGCCTGCCGCTCTGCGAGATGACCGCCGCGCCGCGCGCCAAGCTGGCCGAGACGCTCAAGGCGCTGGGCCTGCTTTAGCGGCGCCATCAGGGTTGGTGTTGCGGTGGCGGCGCCCAAGGTTTCAGCAGCTTGGCATTGAGCGGCAGGTTGCCCCGTGCCTGCCAGCAGGCGGCCCAAGCCTGCTTATCCTGTTTGAAGTCCTGTTCCAACTTGCGTGACAGGGCCGCGCGCGCCCAGAGGCGGGTGTTCTGGTTGCCGTGATCAACCAAGCTGATCAGCAGGGGCACGGCCTCATCGGATTCCTGCCGGGCCAGGGCGGCTACGGCCATCCATTTGGGACGGCAATCGTAGTCCCGGTCGTCCAGATGATAACCCGCCACCTTCAGCAGCCCGGGCAGCAGGCGCGGATCCTTGAACGCACCCGCCTCTGCCAGCCCTACGCAGAGATGGCGGCCATATTCGCCCTCGACCAGCAGGATCGCCAGATGTTGCAGCCGGGCGTTGCGGGCCGCGTCGGGCAACGCCGCCAAAGCGTTTTCGTTGAACCAGAACCCGCCCGGTCCAAAGGTTCGCGCGGTCCACCGTATATACTCCTGGACCTCGGGATGGGCCTTGGCGTAGCGCGTTTCGATTTCCACTTCCGCCTGTTTCAGATTCAGCGCACCCAGTGGACGGGCCTCCACTTGATGGCTTGCGCTGGACATGCAGCCGCTCACCAAGGCGGCCAGCAGGCCGCACTGCAAACACAACAGGATTTTCTTCATTGCACCGCTTCCTTTCCGTCAGCTCGTCCGTGGCAGCGCCTTTGGACAACCGGCAGTCTAGGGCAAGACGCGGGGCGAGGATATTCATTTGTAGCCGGGTCGGGCGTGTGCGCCGGCCGCGGTGTTCTCCTTCAACCGCTGGCGCTGCTGTGGTACACCTTCCGCGCATGGCTGATTTCAGTCCATTCTTTGCGGCACACGCGCACTGCTTGCAGCAGGCCAATCTCTATTGGCCCGCGCTGCCGGACGCCGGGCGCAAGCCGGCATGGGCCGAGGCGAACTTCCGCGCGCTGATCGTGCGGCTCTCGTCGTTCCGCGATGTGGATCGCTCCACACCGCACCTGTTTCTGGCCGACGCCGTCCGCCGCGCCGCGCCGGGGGCGTTCGTGGATTTCGCGTTCTTCCCGCCACCGCGCGACCGCGCCCTGCTGCGTGAACAGGGTGTGCCGTGGCTCACCGGAATTTTTTCGCGCCGGTCGGCGGAGGATTTCGACGTCGTGCTGATCTCCAACGCCTTCACGCTGGAGCTGTTCAATCTGCCCGCGCTGCTGCTGGGCAGCGGCCTTCCGCCGTGGGCGCGCGACCGTGCCGACCGCTGGCCGCCGTTCATCCTCGGCGGCTCCAACGCGCTGGCCGCGCAGTCAATCCTCGCCGCGGATGGTGGCAGCTTTGTGGATGCGCTCTTCTTCGGCGAGGGCGAGGAGCTTGTTGGGAAGCTAATACGGAAGCTACAGACGCGCGCTCCGTTCCAAGGTATGGGGAAAGAAAGCCCCGGCCTGTGGCTCACCGGGCGCTGGCCGGAACAGCCCATGCAGAAAGCAGTCCTGAAAAATCCCGCCGCCGGGCTGCTGCCGCTGGATGCGCCGGTGTTCAACGGCCCGGAGGCCGGCACGGCGCGGCTGCAAATCAACTACGGCTGCCCCGCCTTCTGCACGTTCTGCTTCGAGGGCTATGACCGCAAGCCCTACCGCGAAATAGCCGCCGCGGATTTGTTGCAAGCGGCGCGCGCGCTCAAGCGCGCCTCCGGCGCGGAGGCGTTGGAGTTGTTCAGCTTCAACTTCAACACCCACGGGGGACTGCTGTCGCTGCTGCCGGAGCTCAACCGCCTCTTCGAGCGCGTCAATATGATGAGCCAGCGCGTGGATTTGCTGGCGGACCTGTCGGAGTTGCTGCCGGCGGAGCTGGCCGCCGGCAAGCGTTCCTACACGCTCGGCATCGAGGGCATCAGCTCTCGCCTGCGCGCCGTGCTCCACAAGAGCCTGCCGACCGCCGCCATCCAGCGCACGGTGCAATGTCTGCTGCGCGAGAAAATCCGCGAGCTGAAATTCTTCTACCTGCTGACCGGTGACGAAACCGCGGACGACTTCGCCGAATTCACCGGCTTCTGCCGCGAGCTGCGCGAGCAGTGCAGGGTGGGGCAGTCCGGTGTCCGCGTCATGTTCAGCTTCGGCCTGCTGGTCCGGCTGCCGTTCACGCCGTTGCGCCACGACCGGCTGCGGCTCGACGAGGCGGCGTGGCAGCCGCTGCTCCGCGCCGCGCGCGGCGCAGTCACCGGCGCGGGCTTCGAGTTCCGGCTCGCGATGACGTGGCCGGAGTATGCCGTCACGCAGATGCTCGCGCTCGCGCCGCCGGGGCTCGCGCCCGCGCTGCTGGAACTGGCGCGGGCCGGCTTCTGCTATGACCAGGCGCTACCCGCCGCCATCGAGCAGTGGCTGCGTGCCTGGCTACAGCAGCACGGTTTCTGGACGGACGCGTGGCTTGGCGAAAAACCCGCCGACCATCCGTTCGCCTTCGACTTTGTCCGCTCCAACGTGACGCCGCAATTTCTCTTCAAGGAATATCAAGCGGCGCGGCAAAACAAAGAGGGTGGTTACTGCCTCGGCGGCGCCTGCCTCGCGTGCGGCGCGTGCGCCAATGCGGCCGAGCGCAAGCGGCAGACCGGGCACACATTCGCGAGACCCACCGACCGCGACTGGCTGAAGAAGTTTGCCGCGCTGATGGAGGCCAAGGCGAAACTCAAGCCGGTGCTGGTGCGCTGCTGGCTCGCGCCGGAACTCGCAGGCGCGACACCGGAGTGGCTCAACGCGTTCGTGTTGCGCGCACTGCTCGCCGCGTTGCCGGACCAGGCGGAAAATCTATTGAGCGCCCGCGAAAATCTTTTCACCGTCGGTGACCACGCCGCGCGCTGGCCCCTTTTCTCCGGCGAAACCGTCTTCGCGTTCAAGGCGTGGGAGCCGGACCGCCTGCTGGCCGCGCTGGAGAAAAGCTCCACCGGTGGCGGCGACCTGTGGTCGCCGTCGGCGGCCATAGACCGCCGCTACAGCAACAATCATCTTGTGGGCGGGAGCTCCAGCTCCCGCGAAAGGCAACCCGCATCACAATCCACGCGGGAGCTGGAGCTCCCGCCCACAAAGGCGGCAACCCAAACCACAGGGATGCTCCGCTGGCTCGGACCGGTTTTTCCAAGCCTTGGAAAAGATGGGGCCCCGGTTTTCCAAGCCTTGGAAATCGAAGTGCGCCTGCCGCAAGAATTTTTCCCCGATGCCGGAAATGTTTTCCAACGCTGGCTCAAGGCGCGCCGTATCGCCTTCGGCCTGCGGCGGACGCCAGCGGGCCTGAAACTGGAGCCGGACGCGAAGAAGAAAGCCTTCCTGCTGGCTGCGGAAATCGCGGAGCATCCGGATGCCGCCCTGCTGCGCCTGACGGTTGGCCCGGCTTTCGATCTCGCCGATTTTCTGGCCAGCTTCGGCGAGCCGGGACTGGCGCGGCGCGCGGGCGTCGTCGTCCAGCGCCTTGCGCTCCGCTGACGCGCGCCGCATACTCCGCGCGTGCCAACGCTGGACCATCGCGAACTGGATTTACGGCACGTGTGGCATCCCTACACGCGCAGTTCCACGCTGACCGAGGAGCCGCCGCCCATCATCGTGCGCGGCGAGGGCCTCTACCTGTTTGATGCCGAGGGCCGGCGCTTCGTGGATGCCATCGCCTCGTGGTGGTGCTGCGCGCTGGGCCATGGTCATCCGCGGCTCATCGCCGCCATCGCGAAGCAGGCGCGCGAACTCCAGCACAGCATCCTCGGCAACCTCTCGCATCCGCGTGCCGTGGAACTGGCGGCGCAACTCGCGGCGCTGCTGCCTTCGGCCGACCGCCACGTGCTCTTCGCCAGCGATGGCGCGAGCGCGGTCGAGCAGGCGCTGAAGATCGCGCTGCAATACCGCCACAATACCGGCGCGCCGCAGCGCACGAAATTCGCCGCGCTGCGCGGCGCCTATCATGGCGACACGCTCGGCGCGGTGTCGGTGGGCTTCGTCGAGGAGTTTCACCGCGTCTATCGTCCTCTGCTGACGCCGGCGGTGACGCTGCCACTGCCCGGCGTCACCGGCGACTTCGCCGAGGCAAAAAAGATTCTCGGCGCGCATGCGGCGGAGTTGACCGCGGTGATCGTCGAGCCGCTGTGCCTCGGTGCGGCGGGGATGCGGCTGTATCCGGCGGCGTGGCTGGCGGCGCTGGCGGCGTGGTGCCGGCAAAACGGAGTACTGCTGATCGTGGACGAGATCGCGATGGGCTTCGGCCGAACGGGGAGGATGTTCGCGTTCGAGCATGCGGGCATTGATCCCGACATCGTCTGCATCGGCAAAGCGCTGTCCGCCGGCTACCTGCCGATCAGCGCGACGATTGTGCGCGACGCGCTCTACCAAACCTTTGCCGATTACCCAGTGGACCAGACCTTCCAGCACGGCCACACCTTCTGCGGTAATCCGATTGCGGCGGCGGCGGCGCTGGAGACGCTCCGTATTTTCGCGGAGGAAGAAATCGTGGCGCAGGTCGCGGTGAAGGCGCGGCAACTCGCGGCGGCGCTCGCACCCCTGGCGAAGTTGCCGCAGGTGCAGGAGGTACGCTGCCTCGGCCTGATCGGCGCGGTGGAATGCAAGCCCGATGATCCGCTGCGCTCGCGGCGCGTGCGGAAAATTTTATTCGAGCGCGGCGTCCTGCTGCGCCCGCTTGGCAGCGTCGTCTATCTGCTGCCGCCGCTGACCATCACGGCGGCGGAGCTTGACGTGCTCACGGCGGAATTCGCCGCCGCCATCCGCGCTGCCGGCTGAACTTTTCCAAGCCTTGAAAAAAATACGCGCGCTTTTCCAAGCCTTGGAAAGCTGCTATCTCCTGCGGCGATGAAAACCAAACCGCTCGCCTTGTTTCTGTGCAGTGCCGCGCTGGTGTCAGGCGCGGCGGAACCAGCGGCGCAACCGCGGCTGGGCATGAACCTCGCGGGGCCGTCGGACTGGTCGAGCGAACTGCCGTTCGTGGATGTCTTCCGCCAGTCGCGCACGTGGGTCAGCCAAAAGCAGGGCGCGGCGTGGGGCAAGGGGCCGGCGCTGGCGCTCGACGAATTCGGCTGGGTGAAAAAGCTGGAACCGGGCTGCTGCGCCGAGACGATGCTATGCACGATCGAAAGCGGGCATTATCCCGGTGGTATCTACACGGTCCTCTTTGACGGCGAGGGCCAGCTCACGGCGGGGATGAACGCCAAGGTGATGGAGAGCAGGCCGGGCCGCCTGCTGCTGGAGGTGAATTCCAGCAAGGGCGGCTTCACGCTGAAGCTCAAGGAGACCAATCCGGCCAACTATGTCCGCAACATCCGCGTCATCCTGCCGGGCTGCGAGGCCACGTATGCGCAGGATCCCTTCTATCCGCCGTTCCTGAAACACTGGCAGGGCTTCGCGTGTTTCCGTTTCATGGACTGGATGCACACCAACAACTCGGAGATCAAAACCTGGGCCGACCGCCCGACGCTCCAGAGCGCGACGTTCTCCAAACGCGGCGTCGCGCTGGAGCTGATGATCGCGTTGTGCAACCGCCAGCAGGTCGCGCCGTGGTTCTGTATGCCGCATCTCGCGGACGATGACTTCGTCCGCCGGTTCGCGCAGATGGTCAAGGAGCGGCTCGACCCGCGGTTGAAGATTTACATTGAGTATTCCAACGAGGTCTGGAACGGCCAGTTCAAGCAAAGCCGCTACGCCGGCGAGGAAGGCCTGAACCAGAAACTCGGCGGGAAGGCGTGGGAGGCCGGCTGGCACTACACCGCGGTCCGCTCGCTGGAGATTTTCAAGATTTGGGAGGAGGTCTTCGGCGGCCACGAACGCTTCGTGCGCGTCCTGCCCTCGCAGGCGGCGAACAGCCACGTCTCCAAACAGATTCTCGGCTTCCGCGGCGCCGCCCAGCACGCCGACGCGCTCGCCATCGCGCCCTACATCACCATGTGCATCAGCCCGCGCGGCCAGCTCACCGACGCCACCGTCGCCGGCTGGACCGTGGAGCAGGTGCTCGACCACGCCAAACAGCACGCGCTGCCGCAGAGCCTCAAATGGATGCAGGAGCAGAAGAAAGTCGCTGACCAGTACGGGCTGCGCCTGATCGCCTACGAGGCCGGCCAGCACCTCGTTGGCGTCGGCGGCGGCGAGAACAACGCGGCGCTGACCAAACTTTTCCACGCGGCGAACCGCCATCCCCGGATGGGCGCGCTCTACGGGAAATATCTCGACGCTTGGGCTGCGGGCGGCGGCGACCTGCTGTGCATCTTCTCCTCGATTGGCGCATGGAGCAAATGGGGCAGTTGGGGCCTCGCCGAGTTTCAGGATAGCCGCGTCGCCGACTATCCCAAGCTCGCCGCAACTCTCCAGTGGGCCAAGGCCCATGGCCAGAACGTCAATCTCGGCGACTGACCTGACCGCGCCAGGCCATGATGACGAGTGGTTGTGTCCGGGAGGCTCCCTGCCAATGGCAGTTTCCTTTTGTACTGTAGCGGCGGCCCATGGCCGCCGAAAAATCGAAAGCCACAGCGGCGCAGGGAAAACCGCTTCGCAAAGGTGAAATTCCACCTGCGGATCGGTGTCAGATTCGGAGAACCTCATAGGTCTCCGAGAACTCGGTCCCGGCCGCCCGTCGCATTCGCGCGTGTGCCGCCTGGAATGTGCTGACCAGTTTGGGCCGCACCACGCGGCACGGCGCTTGCGGGAGGTCGGCCAGCAACGTCAACCTGACGTACTTATCCCCGTCGCCCGAGACGATGCGGTCCATGGGCATGTGGTCGGTCAGCCTGATGCCGGCGCCGACGCGGATGCTGATCTCCAGCAGCGTCGTCTTGTTCATGAAGACATAGGCGGCATGCTGGTCCGGCTTGGCCGCCATCTCCGACAAAACTTCCGCATAGATCGGGCTGGCCGGATCAGGGGAGAGTTCATTGACGCGGAGTTTCCAATCCGCCTCGCCGATTTGGTTATAGCCGTGGTTATAGACGATGTAGTCGCCATGGTGTACGGCCTTCGTGAAGTTGTCCTCGAAAGTGCGGATGCCGGCGGTTGTGACGTGACAGCGCCGGTCCGCGATCACGAGGCAGCCATTCCGGCAGCGCACGCCGATGATCAGGGTCATGTTTTCCTTCCCCGTAAACAGTATGTTGCCGCGCGGCGCACAGCATAGGCGGCCGCCTTGGGACCGCAAGGCGGAAGCGGCCCATCCGCCATCCAATCGCACACTTGTACAAGTGTGCGATTGGGCGCCGGGATGTATTTCGCCGGGATCGGCTGTGGTGGCGCGCACCGCATTCGTCACCCGGCCGGTAAGCGTAAGCCTGATCCGACGTTTCGGTCGTGGCGTTCCTGCCCCGGCGGCGCACATTCTGGTTGCACGGCCGCAGGCGATGGCTTATGCCTCGGCGCAGTCTGATGGCTCACGTGTCAGGAAAGGAGTCGGCGTGATGAGAAGCGAACTGCTGATGCGTGTGGTGGCCCTGGTGGCGCTGCCGGTCGCGGCGGAACCAACGCTGTGGGTGGATGCCAACGCGAAATCCGGCGACGCCGATGGTTCGCAGGCGAAGCCGTTCGCGACCATCGCCGCCGGCTTGAAGCAGGCGAAGCCGGGGACGCGCGTGATGGTGCGCGGCGGCGTCTATCGCGAGAGCGTCAAAATCCCCGGCGGTGCCGCGGGCGCGCCGGTGACGCTGATGGCCGAGCCGGGGCAGCGCGTCATCCTGTCCGGCTTCGAGAAAATCGGCGGCTGGCAGCCGCACCAGGCGGGCGTGTTTGTGACGACGCTGGACTGGAAGCCGGACACGCTCTACGTGGGCTGCGCGGCGCAGCCGCTGGCGCGCGAACCAAACGAGGGCTGGTATCTGATGGAGGCGACCGGCGCGCGCACGATCACCGACCGCCAGCATCTGGCGAAGCGCGCCGACGACCTGAAGGGCGGCAGCATCCAGTTCCACCAGAAATCAGGGAACGTCTTTTTCAGCTTCCCCATCGCCTCGCTCGAGGCGGCGGCGGGAACGGCGACGCTGGCGGGTGACAACAAGTGGGCCAAGCCGCAGGCGGGCGATCGCTACCTGCTGAAGAACCGCGCGTGCCTGATTGACCGGCCGGGCGAGTGGGCGGTGGAGGCGCAGCCGGACGGCAAGGGTTGTCGTCTGTATTTCCTGCCGCGCGCCGCGGCTGATTTACAAGCGACGCAGGCGCGGAGGATGGAGCGGCGCGTGGTGCTGGTGGACCGCGTCAAGCACGTACGCCTCGAAGGGCTCGAAGTCGCCGGCGGCGCCGATGATGGCATAGATGTTTCCAATGCAGCCGACGTGCTCGTGACGCGCTGCCTCGTCCACAACAACGCCGGCACCGGCATCCACCTGGATCACACGACGGACTCGACCGTCTCGCGCTGTCTCGTACTGCACAACATGAACGGCATCACGACGCGCTCGGTGCGCAACCTGACCATCGAGGAGAACGAAGTCGCGCTGAACCAGATGGACGGCATTGACGTGGCGGGCGATGTTTCCGGCCGCTACGGCAAGCCCGGTGCGAAACCGGAGGAAGTCACGCGGGACGTCACCGTGCGCCGCAACTACGTCCACCATCACACGCTCTGGGGGCACCCCGACAACTTCCAGCTTTACCGCGGCGTGTTCGGCATCCGCTACATCGAGAACCTCGCACTCGGCGCGGGCCAGGGGTTGATGACCGAGGAGGTGGAGGGCGGCGAGCTCACCGGCAATGTCATACTCTCGTGCGCGGCGAACCTCATCATCTTCGGCCACGGGAACAGCCACAACTGGACCGTGCGCCGGAACACGCTCGGCTTCCCCGGCTACGGTATCTTCAGCTTCACCGGCACCAACTACACCGCGCGCGAAAACATCTACCTCGGCGGCTTCGTCGTCCCGCCGGTCTATCGCGGCGACTACAACTTCTACGGCCGCGAGCTGCCCGTCGGCCCGCGCTGGAAGAAGCATAAGGACATGGCTGCGTTCGTCAGCGCCGCCGGGCAGGAGGCGCACTCCGCCGCCGGCGACCCGCAGATGATCAGCGTGCCCATCGGCCACAGCGCGGTGGATAGCCTCGAGACCTGCACCGCGCAGACGCTCGTGCTGCGCCAGCCCGACTCGTTCAAAGTGGGCCACCACATCGAGATCAACTGGGACGGCGTCGTGCGGCGCGTCACCGCGGTGGACGGCAAGCAGATCACCTTCGCCCCGCCGCTGCCGGTGCAGGCCTATTCCGGCAGCACGCTCGTCGCGAACTGGGGCGAGGCGACCGACTTCACACTCGATACGCGGCTGAAGCCCGGCAGTCCCGCCGCCAAGCTCGCGCCCGATGGCGGCGCAGTCGGTTCGCCGCTCAACGTGCCTGCCTTCCGCGCCGGCGACTTCGATGGCGACGGCCGGCGCGACCTGCCTGCGCTCCCCGCCGACCTCCAGGCCGGCCTGCCCGACCCGAACAACCTGAGCCTGCCCTCGTTCTAGTTTCCAAGGATTGGGAAATTTTTCCGCTGTTTTTCCAAGGCTTGGAAAAAACAGACGGAACTTTTCCAAGCCTTGGAAACGTGTTATGTCCTGCGCCATGAAATCCAAACTACTGGCAATTTTTCTGGCGGGTAGCGCTCTGGCGGCGGCGGGGGCGGAGGAGTGGCAGGCGTGCGGCTGGGGCGGCGGCGGCTTCTACTTCAGCACGGTGTTCCATCCGACGCAGTCCGGCGTCATCTACCTCGGCGGCGACGTCAATGGCGTGTACAAGTCGGAGGATCACGGCCAGAGCTGGCGGATGATCAACCGCGGGCTGGCGAATTACGCGATCTATTCGCTGGCGGTGGACCGCAAGAACCCGCAGACGGTCTACGCTGCCACGCTCGACGGCCTGTGCAAGAGCACCGATGCGGGCGAGCACTGGCAACTGCTGCCGCGTACCGGGAAGAAGGAGTTGCGGATCACCGGCGAGCGCAACAAGAGCGTCCGCGCGATCGCGGTGGACCCAACCGATGGCAACATCGTGTATGCCGCCAGCCCGGCGGGCAAGGTGTTCAAGAGCACCGATGGCGGCCAGAACTGGAACGCGGTCTATGAAAAATCCGCTGCGGTGGAACCGGTGGAGCACGCGCGCGTGCAGTTCGGCAAGATCACCGGTGACTGGCACGGCGGCCTCTGGTTGCCGCTGGAATTTCCGCAGGGCGCTGACGCGAAAAGCTGCGATGGCCTCGGTGTCACGTTCAAGGGCGGCGGCGCTGCGCCGCGCGACTGTTTCCTGACGCTCAAGCTCACCGGCGGCACGAGCTTCCGCAGCCGCAACCTCAACGCGGAGTTTGCCAACACGCAGTGGCGCGACGTGGTGCTGAAGACGGCGGAGTTCAGCCTCGATCCGGAATACGCGAAGAAACATCCGGGATCGGCGCCCGCGCTGGACTGGGCAGCGGTGCAACGGATGGACTTCGTCTGCGTCGGGCCGCCGGACACGGCGGTCGAGGGCAAGTTCAGCCGCTTCTTCTTCGCCGGCGCGCAGCCGCAGCCGTTCTGCGATGTGGCGCGGCTGAAGAAGGCGGCGTTCTACGGCAACGCGCGCTGCGGCGCGGCGGCGGGCGGCAATGTGTATAGCGTGGCGGTCGCGGCGAAGCTGCCCGCGCTCGTGCTCGCGGCGACGGAAGACGCGGGCGTGCTGATCAGCGACGATGCCGGCAAAGCGTGGCGCGCCTGCGCCACGCCCAAGAAGGTCGCGTGCGTCGCGGTGGCGGAGGGCGACCCGAACATCATCGTGGCCGCGTGCTTCAAGGACGGCGTCTGGAAATCCACCGACCAGGGTAAAACGTGGAGCGCGGCATCGCAGGGGCTGGCGCAGGAGTGCGCCATCCGCGAGGTGGCGATCAGCCCGGCCGATCCGCGCGAGTTGGTCGCCATCGGCGCGGCGGAGTGGAATGGCTACTGCTATCGTTCGCACGATGGCGGGCAGTCGTGGACCAACGTCTCGCAGATGGCTGTGGATCGCACCGGCAATCCGACCTTCCTGATGGGTGGCGACAAACCCCGGACACGCGTCAGCGCGCCGACCAACGTCGCGTTCAATCCGCAGGACCCGCACGAGCTTTTCATCAGCGCCAACTGGCGTTGCTGCTGGAGCGGCGATGGCGGCCTGACGTGGGCCGAGCGCGACCGCGGCGCCGACATCTCCTGCATCTATGACATCCGTTTCCACAACGGCCGTGTGTATGCCGCGGCGATGGACGAAGGCGCGTTCTTCAGCGGCGATGAGGGCAAGAGCTGGAAGCAGATCGCGCCGACCAAATACGATGTCTCGCTCAACGGCCACTGCTGGCGGCTGGCGATCAACGGCGCGGGGAGCGCGGAGCGCATCCTCGCCACGTTCAGCCCGTGGTGGAACAAGTATCCGCCGCGCGTGGTCATCAGCGAGGACGGCGGCAAGGGCTACAGCGTCGTCACCAACGGCCTGCCCGATCACGTGCCCACGGCCAACACGATGTGGGGCCTTGGCCACGCGCGCGCGCTGGCGGTTGATCCCAAGGACCCGCGCACCGTGTATCTCGGCATGGATGGCGATCCCAGTGGCGGCAAGTCCGGCGGCGGTTTCTTCAAGTCCACCGATGGCGGGCGCACGTGGCGGCAGATGCCCAGGCAGCCCGGCAGCCGCCGCGTCTTCTTTGGCCTGGCGGTGGACCCGACCGACTCGCGCCGCCTTTATTGGGCCGCATGCGGCACGGGCGGCGGGCTCTATCGCAGCGACGACGCCGGCGAAAGCTGGCAGCACGTCTTCAAGAACGAAAGCTGGCTGTTCAACGTGCTCGTCGCGCCCGACGGAACGGTCTATGCGCCCGGCGGGAATCTCTGGCGCAGCACCGACCACGGCAAGACGTGGAAGCAGCTCACCAAGTTCAAGAGCGATGGCGGCATCATCCTCGGCCTCGAAGGCGACCCCGCCGACGCGAAGCGGCTGTGGTGCTCGGTGATTCACTGGGGCGACAGCGCGCGCGGCGGCGTCTGGCGCACGACCGATGGCGGCGCCACGTGGCAGGAGCTCACCGGCAACCTGCCGCACTGCAAGCCGATGGTGCTGCGCTACAACGCCGCCACGCGCGACCTCTGGGCCGGCGGCGTCGGCCTCTACCGGCTCAAGCAGTGAGCCGGTTTCCAAGGCTTGGATTTTTTCAGCGCGTCACGAGCAGGCGGACACCGAACGGCTCCAGCGCGAGCTCGAGCGAGGCCGGCATGACGTCGGCGCGTTTTTCCTCGGTGCGGTTGGCGCGATGGAGGACGAAGCTCCGCGCGCGCGGCAGCGTCACGATGGCCGGCTGCGGCTGCGGCGTCGTGTTGATGAGCACGGTGCCGAGCGAGCCATCGGCGGCGGCGAAGCTGCCGGCGATGACGCACGGCAGTTGCACGGTCGCCTTCACCAGCTTCGGCCCGCCGGGCTTCTGCACCTGGCCCTTGGCGTCCTGCCGCCAGTACCAGGCCTCGTGTGTGGCGCAGGTGAGGGCGGGCGGACGGCGCGTCTCGCCGAGCAGCAGATATTCGGGGAAGTGCGCGTAGGGTTGGCAGAACGCGAAGTAGGCCTGCGTCACCTGCGTTTTCCACGCGTCGCGGCCCGGCTCCAGCGGCACGTCCTGCATGAACGGGCCGGGGATCAGGCCGCGCGCGAGGTTGTTCGCCAGCGCGTGGCAGCGCAGTTCCGCCGAGCCGCGCGTGCCGAGTGGACCCTGGCCCTGCACGCAGGCCGCGCCGATGGCCGTGACATACTCGTGATAGAGATAGGAAAAAAGCCCGACGCCGCGCGCGCCGGCCGCGCCGTGATCCACCTCGCCAAACTGCCGGCTCCAGTAGGTGGCCATGACGGGGATCGTCACCTCGCTGCAATTTTCCGCCAGCAGACCCAGCTCCGGCTGGAGCGGTTTGCCCTGCCGCAAAATTTCCCGGCACAGGTCGCGGAAGTCGGTCCACATCCAGTGGCCGTAGCCGGGCGGATGGCCGTGGTCCGGGTTGTAGCAGGGTTGCTGCTGACCGCCGCCGATTTCCTGGTCGAAGCTGACCAGTGGTGTGCCGAGCCGCGCCACGTCGAGGAAAATCTTCAGCATCGTCGCGCGCGCCTCGGCGCTGCCGTGGCAGAGTTTGGCCGAGAGTCCGCGCCACGCGGCGTGTGCGTCGGTCTTGTCAAAGAAGTCGGCCAGGAACGGCGTGCCGTCGGCGTTACGGATCACCAGCGCCTGGCGGTGCTCGAAGTCGGCGGTGTCGTCGAACGCCGGCCCGCCGTTGGTCGCCTTACGCTTGGTGACCCACCAGAAGCCGGAGGTCAGCATGGCCACGCGGTCGTTCTGCTTCCGCAACTCAACCGCGGCCTGCGTCCACGCCTCCGACGAGGGCACCGCCGGCAGATAATGGATACCCGCCCACGTGCCGCGATTTTCCCAGCCGTAGGGCACGAAGACCATGTGCGCCAGGCCGGTGCGTTCGCGATATGCGCGCAATAGCGGCGGCAACTTTTCGAGGTTCGTGCCCAGCAGGCCGTTGTAGCCCTTCTGGTTCTGGATGCCGGCGATGAGCACGCCCGTGCCAGCTTTCAGGAACTGCGGGATGTCCGCGCGCCCGGCCAGCTTCTTGGCGCACCACGGCTGGTCCTTGGCCCATCGCTTATACAGGTCCGCCGCGTCGCGCCAGTCGCCGGCGAACGTGCCGAGCACGACGTCGTAGGGCGGCGCCGCGTCGCGGCCCGCGATCTCCGGCAGCAGATGCGTCAGCGGAATTTCCACGAACTTGCCGGCCGCCGAGTTCACGCCCAGCCGCTTGCAGTGGCCATCTGGATCGAGCGCGGCCAGATAAAGCCCGGCGGCCGCATCATAGAGCGCCGCGAACTGCGTGCACGCGCCTTCTGGATACATCGCCTCCCGCATCTGGCTGCGCGTGCCCGGCGCCTCGATGACCGCGCCATCGGTATGCGATAGCGGCAGCAGCAGCCGGTCGTCGCCCGCGTCCTTGCCAAGCGCCGCCGGCGTGGCGAAGCGCGGAAACCCGATGCGCGCAACCGCCTGTTCCGACGGATTGCGCACACTGATCCGCAACCGCACAAAACCATCCGCGTCCGCCGCGGCTGTGACCTGCGCCGTCAGTGGCAGCGCAACGTGGTCGCGGAAGTTCAACTCCAGCCGGCCCGCCCCCACCTTCGTGATGCTGATGCTGCGGAATTCATCGGCCTCGACGGTGCCGGCGTCGTGGCCGGCGGGTTTCGTCAGCGTAATGCTGAACAACGGCAATGGCTCTCCCGCGGCGACGAAATCCTGCCCCGATGCGCGCTGGACAATATGCGTCAGCGCGCCCGAGCGCTTGTCGAACGCGACCGCCATGCGCGGCGTGGCCAGCCCGATTTCGGCCGCGGTCTCGAACACGCCGTCGTGCACCGCGAGCTTGGCGGCGTCCAGCGCTGGCCGCTTCGCGGCACTATCCTTCTGCGCCTGAAATGCGGCAAACTCTGTGGCGGTAAGGGGCTGGAAGGTGACGTCATCGAACAACACGCGCGCCTGCGAGGGCGTACGCGGCGAGGTCCAGACGCCGAGCGCGAACGCGCCGCGCTCCAGCCCTTCGGCCTCGCCCTCCATCTGCCAGCCCGGTTCTGGTGCGCCGTCGGGCCAGACTTTGCCGAGCAGGCGGTTCTGGCAGCAGGCGAACTTGGCGCGCACCCACGTGGTCAAATTTTTCAGCCGCGGACCGGGGAAGTTTTTACCGGGCGTGCTCTGCCCGTAGTAACAGAGCAGGCCGGTCCCGGCGTTGCGTGCCGTGAGCGCGCGGAAGCTGCCGCCGCCGTGGCGGCCGTAGAGATAGATGACCGGCGCCTCGCCCGCGGTCGCCACGATTTTGAAACGAGCCGACGCGACGAAGTCCGGCGTCGCCTCGCTGCCGACCAGTGTCACCACCGTGTGATGCGGTTTCGTTGCGAAGATTTCCAGGGCCTGATTGGTCGCGTGCCCCGGTTCGGCCACGACGCGGCTACCGCCGCCCGGCGCACGCCAGCCCGCCGTGTCCCGTTCGAAATTCCATGACTGGGGCGCGGCCCGGAGTGGCCCTGGTAAACATAGGGCTGCGCAAGCGATCATCCTGGTCCAGTTCATCGTTGGTGCTCCGCCTGTTTTCCGGCTGCCAGCGGCCGCAGCATAGTGTCTGTCGTGTGCCTTTCCAAGGATTGGAAGATATTCCGCGGTTTTTCCAAGCCGTGGAAACTCGGCCTTGGCGCGTCACGAGCAGCAAACAGTACTTCGTGCCGTCAGGATTAAAATAATACGCGGTCAAGGACAGACCTGTCACTGTTAGATCTTGGGATCAGTGCCAATTGGATGGCACGGGTCAACAGTGGGCATGCTTGGGTTCCAGGGTTTGGAAAACACCAGCGCTATTTTTCCAAGGCCAGGAAAAGGCGCGGGGCCAACGCGATTCGCTTTTCAGATTTCAAGTCTCGGTTCCGTGCTCACGGCTGGGCCTTGATCTTTTGCTGACCCTGTTCGAAGAGGTAGCGGTTCAGGCTGTTGATGTAGGCCTTGGCGCTGGCCTCGACGATGTCGGTACTGGCACCTTTGGCGACGACGAGCGTCTTGCCGAAACGCACCGTGAGGCTGACCTCGCCGACGGCATCCTCGCCCTTGGTCACCGCCTGGAGCGAGTAGTCGAGCAGCGTGCCCGGTTCCTGCGTGATCAGGTCGATCGCCTTGAACATCGCATCCACCGGGCCATCGCCGCAGGCCGAGGCCGGCTCGGAAACCACGCCGCTCTTTTTGAGCCGGACCGTCGCGGTCGGCAGCACGGTGCCGGTCGAGACATGGAGGTAATCCAGCGCGAAAGCCTGCGGACCGGCGAGATCCTCGGTGTGCAGCAGCGCGATGATGTCGTCGTCATAGACGTTCTTCTTCTTGTCGGCCAGCTCGATGAAACGCGCATAAATTTTTTCCAGCTCCGCGGGTGCGACGGTGTAGCCGAGCTGTTTGAGGCGCGCGATCAGGCCGTGGCGGCCGCTGTGCTTGCCGAGCACGAGCTCGGAGCCGCTGATGCCGACGTCCTCGGGCACCATGATCTCGTAGGTGCTGCGGTGCGAGAGCATGCCATGCTGGTGGATGCCGCTCTCGTGCGCGAACGCGTTCGCGCCGACGATCGCCTTGTTGCGCTGCACCACCATGCCGGTCAGCTTGCTCACCATCCGGCTCGCGCGGAAAATCTCGCGCGTGTTGATATCGGTGGTGACGCCGAACGCGTCGGCGCGGGTACGGATCGCCATCACGGCTTCCTCCAGTGAGCAGTTGCCCGCGCGCTCGCCGAGGCCGTTGATCGTACACTCGATGCCGCGCGCGCCGTTCTGCACGGCCGTCAGGCTGTTGGCCACCGCGAGGCCCAGGTCGTTATGGCAGTGGACGTGCAGTGTCACATCCCTGGCGAACGCCGGGACGCGCGCGCAGAGTTCGGCGATCAGGCGGCCGAACTCGTTGGGCACCGCGTAGCCGACCGTGTCGGGGATGTTCACCGTGGTCGCGCCCGCCTCGATGACGGCGGTGACGACCTCGGCGAGGAAATCGGGCTCGGTGCGCGAGGCATCCTCGGGGCTGAACTGCACGTCATCCACGAACTGCTTCGCATGCTTCACGCCGGCGATGGCGAGCTTGATGATCTCGCTCTTCGCCTTCTTCAGCTTGAACTGCCGGTGAATGGCGCTGGTGGCGAGGAAGACGTGGATGCGGCCGCGCTTGCCGGCGGGCGCGACGGCCTCGGCGCAGCGCTCGATATCCGGGTTGAGGCAGCGCGCCAGCCCGCAAATCCGCGGCTTCTTGATCTGCCTGGCGATGGCGTGGACCGCCTCGAAGTCGCCGGGCGAGGCGATGGGGAAGCCGGCCTCGATGATGTCCACGTTCAGCCGTTCCAGTTGCCGCGCCACCTCGAGCTTTTCCGCCAGCCCCATGCTTGCGCCGGGGCATTGTTCGCCATCGCGCAGCGTCGTATCGAAGATCACCACGCGGTTCTGTGCCTGTTTCGTTTTCATGTCCATCCTGCTTTCGTTGCGCCGGTTTTCCGCAGCGCTCTTATCACGTTTGAAGTTGCCTTGACCAAACAAAAAACCCACCGAACTGTGGTGGGTGATTTGGAGCCGCGCAATTTCGGAGCTGTTCGTTTAGGTGCGAACCTCTCCGCCCACCGCGGCGCGACGCAACAACAACAGGCGGCCCTCTGCGGGCGCCCGCTGCTCAACCGCGATGGTGACGAACGCTTTCATGCGCGGCGGAGGATAGCGTACCACCGCGGAATGTCAACCACGGGGCGACCGGCCTTCCCAAGGCCGCCCGGAAATTGGCCTGCCGCAGGTGTCCCCGCTTGCCGGTCTGTTGGCTGGCAGGAAAAAACTGGCGGGTTGCAGCCGGCGGGTCTATCGTGGTCACGGTTTTTGGAAGCCGGGCCTACATATGAAGCATACAAAGGCGTTGCTCGCGGTGATCTTGATGGCGATGAGTGCCATCGCGGTTGTCATGCTGCTGCACAACGACAAGCAGAAACGCACCAAGGCACGGATCACGAAGCCGCCTGTCGCGAAGGTGGTGCCGGTGACCAAACAGACGCGGCCGGTCGCAAAGGCCGAGCCTGTGCGCCGTCCGCCGCCTGACGAGGCACGCCAGGCCAGAAAATCGCCGCCGGACAAGCACAAGGAATCTGCCACGAGGCAGGTCGCGATGGTCATGCCGCCGGTCGAGGGTACCGATAAACACGTGCCGCTGCACGTCGCGCGCGAGGCGCTCAAAATGATCGGCACCGATCCGGTGGCCGAGCAGATCTGGATGGACGCGATCAACAACCCGGCGTTGCCGCCCGCCGACCGGAAAAATCTGATCGAGGATTTGAACGAGGCCGGCTTCGCCGACCCGAAGAATCCCACCGAGGCCGAGCTGCCCCTGATCCAGCATCGTATCGCGTTGATCGAGCGGGTGGCGCAGACCGCGATGGATGGCGTGAACGCCGCCGCGTTCGCCGAGGCCTACAAGGATCTCAAGAATATGGCTGCCCGCCTCACGCAACCGCCGCAGCCCCAACCGGAACAGCCGGCGATGCAACAGCCGGCCCAGCCGGAACAGCCGCCACCGCCGCCCGAGCAGCCGCAACCGGACCAACCACAGCCGCAACCAGAACAGCCCGCGCCGCCGCCGCAGCAGTGAGGGACGAGTGTCGAGTGACGAGGGTCGAGTGGCGGGGGTCGAGGGAAAGTTTTCACTGCCAAGACGCCAAGGAGGCCAAGAAGCATGGGAGAGAATTCTGTTGCGGCGAGTTACTTTGTTTTGCGCCGCACCACACGCTGGTTGGATGGCTTGGCGCGGTACTCGCCTTTGCCCTCAAACACGAAGAGCGGTTGCCCATTCTCGAAACCGGCTGCGGTCGTCAGATAGCGGCGCGCATCGGCGTCGCGGTGGAGGCGCGCGGCCAGCCGCTTGAGGTCAATGCGGTTGAGGATGTCTATGTTGATGGGGCGTTTGGCGTCGAAGAAAATCAACGAGCGCAGAAAGCGCTGGCAGAGGTCGGAATTCAACAGTTCACACACAAACTGCGCCTCGGCTTCCGTGGCGCAGGGGACGAAATAACAGGTGTCGTCGAGCACGGTGGTCTTGCCTTGGTGCGGGCCGACCACCGAGAAGCGGCAATGCTTATATAGGCCGGACACGGCCACTTTCCACGGCGCAAACGTATAAGCGCCGACGCCGAAGACGGAGAAGCGCGGGCGTTTCGTATAGATGATGCTCCGGCGCTGATCGAGTGCGGTAGAGTGAGCGGTGAGGTAATGCCAGGTCTGGGGCGCCACCTGCTGGATCGGGGCCGTGGCATCGGAAGGCTTCTGTTGCGTGACGAGCACATAGCGCGCGGGTAGCAGCCGCTGGTTCGCGAGATCCGAGGATTTCAGCAGCGGATAGAGGAAGGTCGGCTCCAACTGGCAGATCTCACGTTGCCCGTTGATGAAGTGGCCGTTCTCCCACCGGAATTCCATGACACCGGCGGCGTCATGTTTCACGCCCGAGCGCCAAGTATAATAGGAGAGGCCGTCGAGATCGCGCAGGCGCTCGTACTCGACCACATCGGCGACCAACTCCTTGCCCACCAGTCCGAGTGTGGAAAGCTTGTCCTCGAAAGAAAGCTTTGGAAAAACATCCGCCGTGGTGGAGGCGGCTTCCGCCGGGCCGGTGTGCAGGATCAACAGGCACGCATCCACTGCGGTGCCGAACGATTGCTGCGCGTCAATCAGGTGCAGCGAACAGCGGCCGACCTGCCAGCCGTTAAGCCAGGCATGACGCAAGGTCTTGCGCGCGGTGGCCGTCTTGCACAACATCGCCACGCAGCCCTCGCGCCACTGCAAGCGCTCGACGAGATGCATCAGCATCCACTCCGAGATGTCGAAGTTCGCCTTGCCGGTCTTCGCCGCAAAACCGTTGTGCCCCTGGAAATTCGTTTTAGCCGGCAGATTGCTGCCGCCCAGCGCACTCACGGCCGAGTTCGTCACCCAAGGCGGATTGCCCAGCACCAGAACCTGGCCGGGCAAGGCGGCGATGAATTCCGTCCAGTCGGTCTGGAAAAAATCCCGGCATTCAAGCTGCGGTTGCCGCCCGCCCAGTTGCCGCGCGTGGCCGGCAGCCTCACGCACATGGTCGGCGTTGACATCGCAGCCGCAGATTTTTTTTGCGCGGCGGAAGGTTTCCATGGCGGCGATGACGAAGCTGCCGCGCCCGCACGTCGGCTCGATGATCGCATCCGGCTTTGCGCCGCTGGCGCGCAGCAGGGCCGCGATGTCCCGCGCGAGCGGGAGCGGTGTCTGAAAATCGCCGAATTCGATTTTTCGGATGGCGCTCATCAAACAATCCGGCGGACGCCGGCCACCTGGCCGGCCCGTTCGATCACGCGGCCATATTGCAACCGCCACTGGAGGGCGTTCGAGATCGTCAGATAACCCACAGTGGGTCTCTTCTGGAGCAAAGCTTCGGCGAGTTGACGGGCCTGAATCTCGTCGAGAGGCAGGCAGCGTTCCGATAGGTGCCGACGGCCTTGCCATCGGTCACGCCAAACAGGCTGCGCTCGCGGTGGTGCGTTTCGCCTGCGGCAAACGCCTTGGCCGCCTGAACCAGTTCCGTAACGGTGAGTTTCGGTTTCATTGCATCTTCCCCGCCGCACCTTTTGCTGTGCCGGTGCATACGATGTTCCCTCCTTCTGCGCAAGGGAAATTGCTGGCGGCCATGCGCTGGTTCATGTTTGGAGTACTGTGTAGCCGCAGCAGTGAGGGACGAGTGTCGAGTGACGAGGGGCGGGGGGTGGATTGCTGGCGAACATCGAACGCCGAACATCCAACATCGAACATCGAAGATGGGTGCTGAATTTCTGGCGGTGAGAGACGCCGTCCGCCATCTACCATTAACCATCTGCCATCAACCATCTCTTCTTCCATCCCGCCGCCTGCATCTCGTATCGCTTATTTCTTCGCGCCCGGCTGGCCGGAGAGCGTCTGCCAGGCGAGTTCGGCGAAGGGGCCGTTCGGGCCGGCGGCGAGTTTCTCCAGTTCCTTTTTGGCGATGCCATCTTGGTCGCCGCAGCGGTAAAGGGCGACGGCGAGCATGAGCGAGTTGATGCTCGGTTCGGGTTTGGGGAGCGCAGGCTGGATCAGCTTGGCGAGCACCGGCGCGGCGGCGGGATCGCCGATCGCGCCGAGGCCAAGGACGCATGGACGGAAACGGTTGAACTGCGTGTGGCCCGCGCTGTCGGCCAGCTTGCAGAGCACGGGTACGATCCGCGGGTCGCGCGTTTGGGCGAGCGCCCAGAGCAGCTTCACCACGTCGTCGGGCATGATCACCTTGCCGCTTTTGTCTTTCTGCACTGGATAATCTTTTTGCGTTGCGCGTCGTTCGGCCTCGGTCAGCAGCAGCGGCAGGCCGGTGCCGTCGCCCATGATGCCGAGCGCCTCGGCAAAGGTGAGCTTCGCGGTGCCGGTCGCATTCTGGTAGGCCTCGCGCAACAGCGGCAGCGCGGCGTCGGGCCGCGCCAGCACGACTTCGATGCCGATGAAATCATTCGTCAGGCCGCGCACCGCCGCCCCGATCTTCTCCGTCGGCAGCGGATAGGAATCTTCGTGCTTGAGCACCTCTTCCTTGAGGATGCCGGTGGCGACGAGATGTTTTTGCAGCGCGCGCACGTCAATTTTGCGCGGCGTGCAGCCCGCCTTGACCGCCATCGCGGCGGCGACGCCGGCGGCGTAGCCGCTGTTCTGGAGGTCGGGCTGCATCCGCAGAATCGGCAGCGCGTCGCGGTGCAGGCTCATGCCGAGGCCGATGACGAGCAAATCTTCGACGCCGGCCGGGAGGAGGCAGCGGTAGGGCAGATAGCCCCAGTACTGGTGTCGCGAATTTTCCGGCGGGCGTGGCGGGCGCACCATGAAATAGGGGTGCACCTGGTGGCCGTGGCTGTCGTAGTCGCTCGTGCCGAGCGTGATCGAGTCGGGAAACGTGCGGCGGTTGATCACGTCGAGCCAGTCGAGTGTGAAGTCACCGACGATGTGGCGGCGCTCGCGTGTGTCGAGCAGCGTCGCGAGGTCAAACGGCTTGGCGGCGTCGCCCGTGGGGGCGTTGTGGTTTTTCCCGGCGTCGATTTCCGGCGGATCGCGCAGCGCCTTGGTCACCTGTACGGGATCGGCATCGCGAGCCGCGCCGCGGTTGCCATTCATATAGGAGGCGCCCAGCGCGCGCGCCGGCCGGTGCGCCATCTGCACGGCGAAGTTGTCATCAACGAACGCAGTCTGTGCGCCCGCCGCGTCGGCCACGTCGGCATTGCCGGTGCCATCAATCACCTGCTTCGCTAACACGAGGCCGCGGCCGAACGGTGTCGCCACCACCACGCCGGTCACACGGTTGCCCGCGACGACCGCGCCGCAGCCGAGCGCGTCGAACCAGACGGCGCCGCCGGCCTTGAGCACTTCCTGCCGGTACCACTCCATGCGCTTCTCCAGCGGGAATTCCGGCATCGTCGTCGTGAAGCCGACGCGGTTGCCGTACCAGTACTTGTCGATCATGCCCAGCGTGCCCACGCCGCCGAGGCCGTGCTGATATTCGATGACCAGCGTCCGCGCGCCCTGCCGCGCCGCGCCGATGCCGGCGGGCGCGCCCGCGGTGCCGCCGCCGACCACGACCACGTCGAAGCGGCCGAGCACCGGCAGCGCGCGCGCCGCGCTCGCGATCAGCGGCTCCGCCGGAATCGGGCGCAGGCCCTTGAGCGGCTCGCGCACGTCCGCCGGCGCGGCGGCGCCCGCCTGGCCGGCGACCTGCGCGCCGGCGGACGCAGCGAGTTTCTGCGCCTGCTCCGCTGCGGCCGCGCCGACCTTGGCGCCGATGCTCATGAACTCCACCGGCGCGAGCAGCCGCTCGACGCTGTCGCGCGCGATGTCCGCGCGCGCGCTCAACACCCATAGCCTCTCGATGCCGGCCGGCTTGAAATTCTCCAGCGCGAGCTTCGTCGTGCCCGGCGCGGCGGTCTGCTTGCAGATGACCGACGCTGTCGGAATCACGAACGGCGCGTCGGCGGTCTGCAACGGATTGGCCGGGCCGGTGATGCTGCGCGCCTTCTGCTCCAACTCGTTCCACGCAACATAATCATCGGCGGGCAGGTTGAGCTGCGCCACATACTCGCGCCAGTACGCCTTCTGCGCGGTGGCCTTCCGGCCGGTGAAGTCCATGACCTTCGCGGGTAACGCGAGCGTCAGCGCGGCCTTCTGCATCGCGCCCTTGTCGGCCTCGTCGTTGATCGCGACCCAGCGGATGGTGACGGGGCCGGGCGTGAAGGGGCGGAACTGCGCGCCCGCGAGCCGCGCGACCACCGCATGCTCGCTCGCGTCCACGACCACCTTCGCGAGGAGCGCCTGCCGCCCCGCGCGGTTGGCCATCACCACGCCCGCAAGCTGGCCATCGCTGCCGGTGATCACGTCGGAGGGATAGCAGCCAAAGAGGACCTGGACCTTGCTCTTCGCCAGCAGCGCAGAGAGCGCGTTCTTGATCTGCGCGGGCGTCGCGAAGTTGTCCTCGTGCCAGATGCATTCGGCGCTCGTGCCCTTGGCCGCGCCCTTTGCCTCGAGCCACAACCGCAGCCGGCCCGCGAGGTCATCGCCGAGGTAGGGGCGCGGTGTGATCAGGAAAACCTTGGCGCCGGACTTCGCGGCCTCGGCCGCCGCCGCGCACGCTGCGCTGCTGCCGCCGACGACCACCACATCCACCTGCGCCGCGGTCGGAATCTGCCGTGCCGCTTCCTGCAGCGCCGCCGGCTCCGCCGCCAGCGCCACACCCGCCATCAACACACCGAGCCAGCCGAATAACTTTTTCATCGTCGTCATCTCCTCACGCGCGGCACCCTGCCAGAACGGCGCCCGCGCGGCGATATTTTTTCGGGGGCGATGCGGATGAGATGGCTGATGGAGGATGGTTGATGGTGGATGGCTGATGGCGAAGGGAAGATGGCAAAGCCGATGCAGCCGCCCGGCGGCGGCGCTCACATCATGGGCCGGCGCGGAGGCACCAGAGGGCTTGGTGGGTGCGGATGAAAAGCTCGCCGCGGCTGGGGACGAGGGAGGAATTGCTCGGTTCGCCAAGGCGGTTGACGGCGACCAGTTCGAACTTGGGGCTGGCCCGGAAGACGCAACAGTCGCCGCGCTGATTGATGGTGTAGCAAAGGCCATCGGCCAGCATGATGCTGCTCCAGTTGGCGCCGCCGGGCAGGTTCTCGACCCAATTCGTCGCGCCGGTCTGGAGGTCAAAGCACATCGCCGAGCCGGTGCCGTTGTGGATGTAAATGTGGCCGGCGTGGACCACGCCGGAGCCGATGCGCTGCGGGGCGCGCGGATGGCTCCAGACGCGCTTGCCGCCGCGCACCGCCAGCGCCGCGCCGCCATAGCCGCTGAACGCCACGGCGACGCCGTCGCCGTGAATGGGCGAGGTGTAGCACAGCGGCGCCAGCCCGGCGCATGACCACAGCTCCTGGCCGGTCCGCGGCTCGTAGGCGGCGAGGCGCAGCGGCCAGCTCATCAACAGTTGGTTGTTCATCAGCACCGGCGTGGACCAGGAGCCGATATACGTCGGGCTGCGCGTGGCGGGGCTGGGCTGGCCGTAGGTGGTCGGCTCAGTGTGCTGCCACACGGTCCGGCCGGTGCGCTTGTCCACCGCCAGCAGATAGTTGGTCACGCCGGGGCCGAAGTTGAGATAACAAAGCTCGCCGGCGAGTACCGGCGAGGAGCCGTTGCCCCAGATATGAATCTGCCGGCCGAGGTCGGTGCGCCGCCAGAGTTCCTTGCCCGCAAAATCAAAACAGAACAGCCCGTCGGAGGCGAACGAGGCGATGACGCGCTCGCCATCGGTGACCGGCGAGGCGGAGCAGTAGGGATTGGTCTTGTGCGTCGGCTCCTTCTCGCGGGTGGTGACGCCCGCCTGCCAGAGCTGCCGGCCGTCGGCGCGTTGGAAGCACAGCAGCGTGCGCCGGTCGCCGACGGGCTGCGTCACGAAGACGCGGTCGCCCCAGACCACGGGTGTGGAATTACCCGGCTCCGGCAGCGGCACGCGCCACCGGACGTTTTGGTTCGTGCCCCAGATGGTCGGCAGGTTTTTCTCGTCGCAGAGCCCGGCGCCGAGCGGGCCGCGCCACGCGGGCCAGTCGCCGGCCAGCGCGGTGGACCCAAGCAGCGGCAGAACAATCAGCCATGTGCAGGCACTTTTCATGGCGGCAGTATAGGAACCGATGGTGACAAAGCAAAGGCGAATGGATACTGTCGCCGTACGATGACACGGCTTGCGAGTGGCGGGAGCCGCGCGCGCTGGCACGGCTGGGGCAACAAATCAGCCAGTGGCTCGTTATTTCGGTGGCCAGCCACGAACGTCGGTGCGCTGTGACGCGGCGGCGGTTTTCCAGGGCTTGGAAAAAGTCAGCGTGAAATTTTCCAGGCCTCGGGAAAAAACGTGTGAGATTTTCCAAGCCTTGGAAAAGCTGGCGAAGGGAACGACATGAAAAATCATCTGGGCTGGTCACGCCGGAACTTTTTGAAATCCACCGCGCTCGCGGGTGCGCCGCTGCTCCTGCCGTCGCGCCTGCTGGGCGCGGTCGGGCCGAACAGCAAGATCAACCTCGGCTTCATCGGCGTCGGCGGGCGCGGCACGGGCAATATGCGCGACGCGCTCGGCCGGACGGATATCCGCGTTGTCGCCGTGAGCGATCTCGACCGCTCGCGCCGCGAGCGCGCGCAGCAGATCGTGAACGGGGTCTATGGCGCTGGCGCCTGCGCCGGCCACCACGACTTCCGCGAATTGCTCGCGCGGTCCGATGTTGATGCCGTGATGATCTGCACGCCGGAGAACTGGCACGCGCTGATCACCATCGCGGCGGCGCAGGCGGGCAAGGACATCTATTGCGAGAAGCCGTTCGCGCCGGCCATTGCCGAGGGGCGCGCCGCGGTCGAGGCCGTGCAACGCCACGGCCGCATTTTGCAGACCGGCAGCCAGGAGCGGTCGCGGCCCGGCGGCCACCTCATCTGCGAGGTCGCGCGCAGCGGCGCGCTCGGGCGCATCCATACCGTGCGCGTCAACCTGCCCGCGGTCCGCCACGAGATCGAGGTGCAGCCGGTCGAAAAAGTGCCGGAGGGTTTCGATTATGATTTCTGGCTCGGCCCCGCGCCGTGGGCGCCCTACACGCCGAAGCGTTGCCACGGAAATTTCCGCTGGATTCTGGACTACTCCGATGGCGAACTGACCGATCGCGGCTGCCACGTGGGCGACCTCGCACAGTACGGGCTTGGCACCGACCGCAGCGGGCCGGTGGCCATCGAGGGCCGCGGCGTCTTCCCGGCGGAAGGGCTATGGAACACGGCCTACGAGTATGAAATCCACGGACGTTATGCCAACGGCGTGAAGCTGGAGATCACGAGCAACGAGCCGCGCGGCGTGAAGTTCGAGGGCGACGCCGACTGGATGTTCTATCATGTTCACAGCGGAGAGCTGGAGGCGTCATCGAAGACACTGCTCTCCTATCGGCCCACTACGAACGCGCTGGGCATCACCGATGCGACAACCGACCATCTCCAGAACTGGCTCAACTGCATCCGTACGCGGCGGCAGCCCGTCGCGCCCGCCGAGTGCGGCCATCGCAGCAGCTCGCTCTGCCACCTCGCCAATATCGCCATCCAGCTCCAACGCCCGCTGCGCTGGGACCCCGCCACCGAAAAATTCGAGGGTGACGCCGCCGCCAACGCGATGGTGCGCCGCTCCCTGCGACCGCCGTGGAATCTCATCTGAATGGCTGAAATTGTTTGGAGTGCGGCGGCATGACGCCGCTTTCTGCGGCGCGACGTGTCGCGCCGCCCACAGCGCGGACACGTCCGCGCACTCTAAAATTTATGTAGCCGCGTTCGTCGGAACGCGGCCCATTCAACCAAACCGTGGCGTGCTTCGCGTTCTTTGCACGAAACATCC
This sequence comes from uncultured Lentisphaerota bacterium, assembly GCA_903889245.1. GTDB lineage: Bacteria > Verrucomicrobiota > Kiritimatiellia > CAIQIC01 > CAIQIC01 > DP16D-bin41. Next base: position 111,179 of record CAISWQ010000056.1, read on the forward strand.
GGAAGGGTTCGCGCAAAGGACGCCAAGACCGCAAAGAAAGCAGATGTGCTGACCGCGCCTTCGCTAGTCTGTGGTTTCTTCTTTCTTCGTTCGGCGGCGCGTTTGTGGTTTCATGCCGCGTCGCTCGAAAGGAACTGCCATGCGTAGCGTTGCCGCCCTGCTCATCGCCGTCTGCGCCGCCCACGCGGCGCCCATCGACCGGCACGCGCTGGTGGCGCGCCACAACGTCACGCTCACCAACGCCAGCGAACAAACGACGCTCCAAGTCGGCAATGGCGAATTCGCTTTCGGCGTCGATGTCACCGGCCTGCAAACGTTCTACGGCAACACGATGTCGCACTGGGGCTGGCATTGGTTCCCGCTGCCGGCCGGGCAGCGACCGGAAAATTTCCGGTTCGAGCCCTATGACGCCCACGGTCGCCAGGTCGGTTACGCGACCAGCAGCAAAGGACAGGAAAAGCTCTACGCGTGGCTGCGCGAGAATCCGCACCGCATCAACCTCGGCCGGCTGCGGCTGCTGCTCGATGGTCGGCCCCTTGCGGCGAAGGCTATCTCGAAAATTCAGCAGGACCTCGACCTCTGGCGCGGCGTGATCACCAGCCGCTACGAACTCGGCGGGCAGCCGGTGCGCGTCGAGACCGCGTGCCATCCGACGCTCGATGCTGTCGCTGTGAAAATTGAGTCGCCGCTGCTCGCCGCTGGGCGGCTCACGATGGAGCTCGCTTTCTCCTATGGCAGTCCCGGCAATCATGGCGCCGACTGGACCAAGTCGGACGCGCACACGACCACGCTGACGCACACTGGCACGTGCGCGGACTTCGCACGCCAGCTTGACGCGGATAAATATGCCGCGCGCCTTGCGTGGGCGGGCGCGTGCGAGTTGAAAACCACCGCGCCGCACACGTTCACCTTGCAACCCGACCGCAAAATGGACGCCTTGGAATTCGTCTGCGGTTTTTCCGCGGCGCCCTTCGCCGGCGAGTTTCCAACCCTTGGAAAAGTTTTCGACGAAAGTTCCAAGCATTGGAAAAACTTCTGGAGCACCGGCGGCGCGGTGGATCTTTCCGGCAGCAAGGATCCGCGCTGGCGCGAGCTGGAGCGGCGGCTCGTGCTCTCGCAGTATCTGCTCGCGGTGAACGAGGCCGGTGCGCTGCCGCCGCAGGAGAGCGGACTGTTCAACAACGGCTGGAACGGGAAGTTCCACCTCGAGATGCACTGGTGGCACGGCGTGCATTGGGCACTCTGGGACCGCTGGCCGCTGTTCGAGCGCAGCCTCGGCTGGTATCAGAAAATTCTGCCCGCGGCCCGCGCACTGGCGCAAAGCCAGGGCTACCGCGGCGCACGCTGGCCGAAGATGGTCGGCCCGGATGGACGCGACTCGCCCTCCGGCGTCGGCCCGCTGCTGATCTGGCAGCAGCCGCACCCGATCTATTACGCGCACCTCGACTATCAACTCCACCCGACGCGCGCGACGCTGGAGAAATGGCGCGACATCGTCTGCGCGAGCGCCGAGTTCATGGCGTCCTACGCCGCGTGGGACGAGGCCGCGCGGCAGTTCGTGCTCGGCCCGCCGCTCAAGACTGTGCCCGAAAACACCGATCCGAAAACCGCGTTCAACCCCGCGTTCGAGCTGGGCTACTGGCGCTTCGGCCTGCGTATCGCACAGCAGTGGCGCGAGCGGCTCGGCCTCGCGCGCGAGCCGCAGTGGGACAAGGTGCTCGCCGGTCTCGCGCCGCTGCCGCAGCTCGAGGGCGTCTATCTCCAGCAGGCCGGCATGACCAACACCTACACGAAGTGGAACTGGGAACACCCCTCGCTCGTCGGGCCGCTGGGTTTCATCCCCGGTGATGGCGCCGACCCGGCGGTCGCGCGCGCGACGGTGCAGAAGGTCTGGCAGACGTGGCAGTGGGACCGCAAGACGTGGGGCTGGGATTTCCCGCTGCTCGCGATGGGCGCGGCGCGCTGCGGCCTGCCGCAGACCGCAGTGGATGCGCTGCTGCATCCGGCGGCGCGCAACAAGTTCAACGCCGCCGGCTTGAGCGAGGGCGGGCCGTTCCCCTACTTCCCCTCCAACGGCGGCCTGCTCGCCGCCGTCGCGATGATGGCCGCCGGCTGGACCGGCGCCCCCGACAAACCCGCCCCCGGCTTCCCCGCCGATGGCGCGTGGACCGTGCGCTGGGAAAAGCTGCACCCGTTGCCATGACGAATTTATTTTCACGACACGGAAGACGCCGCGTGAGGTCACGCGGCCTACAGAAATATGTAGGCCGGGTCTCCGGCCCGGCGCACCCGCACCCCAAACCAACTCATCACCAGGAAGAATGACGATGAAGATGATCCCAAGGTGTCTGGCCGTTCTGACCTTGGCCGTTGTCGCGCGCGGCGAGGTGCTCAAGGCGGTGCTTGACTCACGGCAGGGTGCGCAGAATCTGCTCAAGGCCGCGGTGTGGCGCGGCTACGAAGCGGGCTTCACGAGTCAAGACGGCGTCTGGGTCTGCGACAACGGCAGCGACGCGAAGGCGAAGCGCGGCGTCACACAGCATGTCACGCTGAACCAGACCGCGCCGCAGCCGATCGTCGCCGCGGCGTGGAGCCGCGCGGTTGGCGTCACCGGCGGGCGCGACAACAACTACGCGCTCTACCTCGACCTCGTCTATAGCGACGGTTCGCAGCTCTGGGGCCAGACCGCGAACTTCGACGTCGGCACGCACGACTGGCAGCGGCGCGAGGTCACCGTGGTGCCGGAGAAGCCGGTGAAGTCGCTCTCGTTCTACCTGCTCCTGCGTGGTCACGGCGGGCGCGCGGAGTTCCGCGATGCCGAACTGCGCGTCGTCGAGGCGCCCGCCGGCGCGTGCGTGTTCGATGGCGTGCCGGTGCTCGCCCAAGCGCCAGCGGTCGAAGGCTTCCAGGTCCGCGACGTCGCCGCCGGCTCCGGCTTCGTCCGGCTCGACCGCGAGGCGCTGGGGCTCAAACTCGAAACCAAGCGCGACGGCGACTTCGTCGAGGCCACCCTGCGCGATACCACCGGCAAGGATCGTGCGGTCACGCTGGTCTATGCCGTGCCCGTCGCGGGCGACGGCTGGCGCTGGCTCGCGGGTCCGCGCAAGAGCGAGGCGGCGGTCGCGGGCCGCGAGTACGCGGTGACGCTCGGCACGCCGGCGGGCATGGGCCGCCTCTCGCGCTGGCCGTTCGCCGCCATCAGCGATGGCAAGCGTGGGCAGGCGCTCGGCATGGACATGGAGCAGCCGGCGTTTTTCCGCGCGGGCTACAACGCTGGTACGCGCGAGCTATTTCTCGCGTTCGATCTCGGCCTGACGCCGGAGCAGCCGGCGGCGCGCGTGCGCTTCTGCAAATTCGCGTTCGACCCGGCGTGGGCCTTCCGCTCGGCGCTGGCGCGCTTCTATGAGCTGTTCCCGGCGCAGTTCGAGCGGCGCATCGCGCAGCAGGGCCTGTGGATGCCGTTCGCCAAGATCAGCCAGGTGCCGGGCTGGGAGGACTTCGGCTTCCGCTTCAAGGAAGGCCACGACGAAACTGTGTGGGATGATGCGCACGACATCCTGACCTTCCGCTACACCGAGCCGATGACGTGGTGGATGAAGATGCCCAGGGAGATGCCGCGTACGTTGGAGGCCGCGCTCGCCGAGGCCGAACGGCTCGCGACCCAGGGCAACACGGCGGCGCGCGCCTTCCTCGCCAGCGGTTTCCGCGACGAGTCCGGCCGCGCGCCCGCGCGCCTGCTCGATACGCCGTGGTGCAACGGCGCGGTCTGGAGCATGAACTCCGCGCCGGGGGTGCGGGGCGAGGTCACCGATTTTTCGCACAAGTGGAATGCGCGCCTGAAGGAGCAGCTCTACGGCGAAAAGCGCAAGGGCGACCAGGACGGTGAATACATTGATTCCTCGGAATGCTACGTGACGGACGTGCTGAACTTCCGCCGCGAGCATTTCGCCGGCGCGCAGACGCCGCTGACCTTCGCGCCCGGCTCGCACTGCCCGGCGCTCTTCCGCGGGCTGATGGTGTTCGAGTATGTCCGCGCGCTCGCCCGCGACGTACACGGCATGGGCAAGCTGATGATGGCGAACAGCACGCCGAACGCGCTCTGCTGGCTCGCGCCGCAGCTCGACGTGCTCGGCACCGAGACCGACTGGAACCGCGGCGGCCGCTGGCGCCCGATGAGCGACGACGAGCTGCTCTACCGCCGCGCGCTCTGCCGCGGCAAGCCCTACTGCTTCCTGATGAACACCGACTTCACCAGGCTGCCACACGAGCGCGTCGAGCGCTACATGCGCCGCTGCCTCGCCTACGGCATGTTCCCCGGCTTCTTCAGCGCCGACGCCTCGACCGGCCACTACTTCAAGCGACCGGAGCTGTTCGAGCGCGACCGCACTCTGTTCAAGCGCTATGTCCCGCTCTGCAAACTCGTCGCCGAGGCCGGCTGGGAGCCGGTCACGCGCGCGCAGGCGAGCGACGATAAAATCCGCGTCGAGCGCTTCGGCGAAAAATATCTGACGGTGTTTAACGACAGCGCCGAGCCGCGCACCTGCACGGTCACGCTCGACGCCGCTGCGCCGGCCGTCAGCCGTGAGTTGGTTGGCGGTGCGGAGGTGCGCTGGCAGAGAAATGCAGCGACGCTCACGCTCGAACCCGAAGGCATCGCCGTGCTACAACTCCGTTGACCAACCGGAGCCGATCATGGACAACACCACCGCGCCGAGTCTGCCGCAGCGTCTCGTCTCGCTCGATGCCTACCGCGGCTTCGTCATGTTCCTGATGATGGCCGAGGTGCTGCACCTCTCGCGCGTCGCCGGCGCGCTGCCGGAGAGCGGCTTCTGGCGGTTCCTCGCGCACCACCAGTCGCATGTACCGTGGGTCGGCTGCTCGCTGCACGATCTGATCCAGCCCTCGTTCTCGTTCATCGTCGGCGTCGCGCTGCCGTTCTCCATCGCCGGCCGTCTCGCGCGCGGCCAGTCGCGGCTGCGCCTTTCGCTGCACGCCTTCTGGCGCGCGCTGCTGCTGATTCTGCTCGGCGTCTTCCTGCGCTCGACCGGCGCCGGCCAGACGAGCTGGACGTTCGAGGACACGCTCTCGCAGATCGGCCTCGGCTACGGTTTCCTCTTCCTGTTCGGCCTGCGGCCTGCGCGCGACCAGTGGCTGGCGGTCGGCGCGCTACTGCTCGGCTACTGGGCGCTCTTCGCGCTTTGGCCGCTGCCGGGGCCCGACTTCAACTGGCAGGCCGCGGGCAACTCGCCTGACTGGAGCGGCAACCTCGCGGGCTTCGCCGCGCACTGGAACAAGAACACCAACCCCGCGTGGGTCTTCGATGTCTGGTTCCTGAATCTTTTCCCGCGCGCGAAGCCGTTCCTCTGCAACGGCGGCGGTTACGCCACGTTGAGCTTCATCCCGACGCTCGCGACGATGCTGCTCGGCGCGCTCGCCGGCGGCGTGCTGCGCGGCGACCGCACACCGTGGCAAAAAGTGCGCTGGCTCGCAGTGGCCGGCATCATCGGCCTGCTCGCGGGCGAGGCGTTCGGCTGGCTCGGCCTCTGCCCGGTGGTCAAACGCATCTGGACGCCCGCGTGGGTGCTCTATAGCGGCGGCTGGTGCCTGTTGCTGCTCGCCGCCGCCTACGCGGTGATTGATATCTGGCAGCGCCGCGCCTGGGCGTTCCCGCTCGTTGTCATCGGCACCAACTCCATCGCCGCCTACTGCATCGCGCACCTGTTCGACAGCTTCATCGCGAAGAACCTGAAGACGCACTTGGGCGCCAAGCTGTTCCAGTGCTGCGGCGACGCCTGGCAGCCGCTGCTGCTCGGCGCCGCGGTGCTGCTGGTCTATTGGCTGATCCTCTTCTGGATGTACCGCCGGAAGATTTTCCTGCGCATCTGAAGGTGTTGCGCCTGCCTCCGGCCGCACAGGGCCTGCGCCCGGCGGCCGGAAGTTTGCCAAGGATTGGAAACGCCCGCAGAAAAATTTCCAAGCTTTGGAAGTTTTCGCCGGATCATTTCCAAGGCTTGGAAAAGCAGGTGGTCCCTTTTTCAATTTCTGGATAACGGCTGCCTTGCGTGGTGGCGGTGAGTCTGTTATAGGAGCGTCGGTCGTCAATCCAAGGGAGTAAGCATGAAAAAAACGTTGAGCAGGGCGGGCGGTTTGGGCGTCATGAGCCTGATGGTTGCGGGCGCGGCGTGGGCGGCCACGGTCAAGAGCGATGGCGCGCCAACGCTGAAGTTCTCCGCGGGCGAGTCGCTCGCGCAGGGCGATTTCCGGTACATCGGCGGCGTCTATGTGGACGCAAAGGACCGCGTCTATGTCGCGGGCGATAAGCAGGTCGCGGTCTATGACGCCAAGGGCGGCAAGGCGCTGCAAAAATGGACCGTGCCGCTGACGCGCGTCGAGGCCGTGGCGGTGGACAAGGCGGGCTATGTCTTCGTTGCAGGCATGGGCGAGGGCAACAAGCCGCAGATCGTCAAGCTGGCCAGCGATGGCTCCGGCAAGGTGCAGGCGCAGTGGGGCGAGGCCGGCAGCGGGCCGGGCCAGATCGCCGGCATGTGCGGCCTCGGCGTCACCGACCAGCATGTGCTCCTCGGCGATTCGCGCAATCGCTGCGTACACCGCTACGACAAGGACGGCAAGTTCGTGGATGACCTTGGCAAGCGCACCTCCAACAAAATGGCGGGCTTCTCGACCTGCTGCGGCATCCTTGACTTCGGCACCGACGCCGCGGGCAACGTTTACGTCGGCAACCTCGGCGCGCACCGCGTCGAGGTGCTCAACGCCAAGGGCCAGCCGGTGTCGCACTGGGGCCAGAGCGGCGATGGCCCGAAGGATTTCTGCGGCTGCTGCAACCCGGTCAGCGTCACCGTGGCGCCGAACGGCGTCGTGTTCACCTCCGAGAAAACCATCCCGCGGATCAAGGCGTTCTCGGCCAAGGAGCATAAGCTGCTCGCGGTCTTCGGCGAGGGCGAGTTCGGCGCCAGTTGCGCCCGGCTCGACATCGCCGTGGATTCCAAGCTGAACGTCTATGGCGTGGATGCCACGAAGGGTTGCATCCGCGTCTATCATCCGCCGCAAAAGGTCAACTGATCCCCATGAAGCCGCTACTGGCGCTCGCCGGCGCGCTGCTGCTGGCGGGCGCGGCCCACGCCGCCGAGAGGCTCGTCCTCGGCGTCCATGATCCCATCTGCAAGCAGACCGCCTGCTCCTGTGTTGGCGACCTGGCGATCCGCGAGTATGGCGGACTGCTCGCCCATGTGCGCCGGGCGGCCGGGATCGAACTGGAGTTCAAATACTATGAGGAGCCGCTGCTGCTCCAACGCGAGGTGGTCGCCGGCCGGCTCGATGGGATGGTGACCAAGGCGTGGCTGGGACTGTGCTATGCGCGGCAGGCGGGCCGCGCGTTCACCCGCCTCGCCGATGTCACGCTGCCCAAGGGCGAGCCGCAGGAACTGTATGGCCTCTTCATCGTGCCCAAGGAAAGCCCGCTCAAGCAACTGGCCGACCTGCAGGGCAAGCGCCTGGTGCTCGGCATGACGAACGCCTACGAGAAGAGTTATCTCGCCGAGGAGACGTTGCGCGTGGCCCGGCTGGAGGTGAAGAAGAGTGCGGTGTTCAAGTGCCAGAATGCCGCGGTGGAACTGGTCGAGCAGCGGGCCGATGCCGCCGTCATCAGCAGCTACGCGCTCCACTACGGCTGCATCAACGTCGTCGCCGACCCCAAGGAGTTCCGTGTCATCGGCGAGACGAAGCGCCGCATCCCGTTCATCACCTTCATGGTCGCGGACAAGGTCGCGCCCGCGGTCCGCGAGCGGTTGCAGCAGGCGCTGCTGGCGCTCAAGGGCGACCAGGTGCCGGCCGACCTGTTGAGCGCCGGCCTCATCCCGCCGATCGCGTGGGCGCCGGAGGAACTGGGCCGGTGACGCCGCAGTCGCGCCGCACCTTCCTGCTGAACGCCGCGCGCGGCGCGGGCGGCCTCGCGCTCGCCGGCGGCGCGGTCGCGCTGCTGCGGCGCGCCGCTGGCGTCCCGCTGCACCAGATTGACGCCGCGCGCTGCACCGCCTGCGGCCTCTGCGAGACCGAGTGCGTCCGCAAGCCCTCCGCCGTCAAGTGCGTCAACGACTTCGCCAAGTGCGGCTACTGCGAGTTCTGCTACGGCTATTACTACAAGGCGCCGCCCTCCGATGATCCCCAGAATCTCGTCTGCAAGCAAAAGGCGCTCATCCGGCGCAAGGTGGGCGACGTGCAGTTTGAGTACACGATTGACGAAAGCAAATGCACCGGCTGCGGCAAATGCGTGGCGCTCTGCAAGCGGTTCGGTAACGGCTCGTTCCGGCTGGAGATCCGCCGCGACCTCTGCAAGGAATGCAACCGCTGCACCATCGGCGCGGCCTGCGCGCCGCTGGCCATCCTGCGCCAGCCCTACAGGCCCGCCTGATGTTCCGCCTCCTCCTCATCGCCCTGCTGTGCGCCGTGGCGCTGGCGCGCGCCGCGACCAACGCGCCGGCCGATCTGCTCAACGACCTGTTTGCGCCGGCCGATACCAACGCGATGGCGGCGCTGGCCACCAACCAGTGCCCGCACGCGCTGCCCTCGTTCCACGATGGCTATCAGTTCCCCGAACAGCGCGTCGCCGTGCCGGTGTCGCTGCTCTGGCGCGGCGCCGATACGGTGCTGCTCATCGTGCTGCTGGGTGCGGGCGCGTGGCTGTTCCACGGCCATCGCGACCGCCGCTGGCTCTGGTTGCCGCTGGGCCTGGGTCTGCTCTGGTTCGGCTTCCTGCGCCACGGCTGCATCTGCCCGGTCGGCGCGACTGGCAACGTCGCCGCGGCGCTGGCGCGGCCGGAGGCGCTGCCCATCAGCCTCTTCACCGTGCTCGCGTTCCTCCTGCCGCTGGCGGCCGCGCTGCTCTGCGGCCGCGTCTTCTGCAGCGCGGTCTGCCCGCTGGGCGCGTTGCAGGAACTCGTCGGCTGGCGCGCGCGCCGCGTTCCGCGCCGGCTCGACCGCGTGCTGCGCCTCGGCGGCTGGCTGATGCTCGCCGCCACACTCGCCGGCGCGGTGTGGCAGCTCGCGCTGCCCGTCTGTAAATTTGATCCCTTTGTCACCTTCTTCCGCCGCACCGGCGTGCGCGAGATGTGGCTCTACTCGGCGGCCTTCCTGCTGCTGTGCGTCCTTGTGGCGCGGCCCTACTGCCGCTGGGTCTGCCCCTACGCCAAGCTGCTCGGACTCTTCGCGAAGATTTCCTTCCTCGGCCGGCGCATTGAGCAGACCGACTGCGTCCGCTGCAAATCCTGCGAGAGCACCTGCCCGGTGGACGCGATTCGGGACAGCCATGTGGACCTCTTCGCATGCATCGCCTGCGGTCGCTGTACCGAAACCTGCCCACACGCCGCCGTTCGATGAAGGCCGCACCCTGTGTCACGGCGTCACAGTAGTCAGCGTCTGCGCCATGATGGCGCACTCTTGGCGTTGACAATGGGCTCGTTTTTTGGTCTTGGAAATAAATTATCTGATTGGTTTTCAATGAAAAATGGATCCCAATGAGCGACTGGTTTTAGGCCGCTGGCATAGGCTTTGCTAAAGACCATCGGCCTTGAGCCAGAAAAGAGGATTTTATGTCAAAGGTGTTGGGTATTGATTTGGGAACCACGAACTCGTGCATGTCCGTGATGGAAGGCGGACAGCCGGTCGTGGTGCCGAACGCAGAGGGCGGACGGACCACGCCTTCGATCGTCGGCTTCTCGAAAACCGGCGAGCGGCTCGTTGGTCAGGCGGCAAAACGCCAGGCAGTGCTGAATCCGACGAACACGGTCTATTCGATCAAGCGCTTCATGGGCCGCAAGTACGACGAAGTCGTCCAGGAGCGCGAACGCGTGCCCTACCAAGTGGTGCGCGCGGCGAACGGCGACGCGAACGTCAAGGTGCAGGTCGCCGGCGAGACGAAGACGTTTTCGCCGCCGGAAATTTCCGCGATGATCCTCGCGAAGATGAAAGCCGACGCGGAGAAGTATCTCGGCGAAACCATCACGCAGGCCGTCATCACGGTGCCCGCCTACTTCAACGACAGCCAGCGGCAGGCGACGAAGGACGCCGGCAAGATCGCGGGCCTCGAAGTGCTCCGCATCATCAACGAGCCGACCGCGGCCTCGCTCGCCTACGGCCTCGACAAGAAGCGCGACGAGCGCATCGCCGTCTATGACCTCGGCGGCGGCACGTTCGATATCTCCGTCCTCGAAATCGGCGAAGGCGTCTTCGAGGTCAAGGCCACCAACGGTGATACGCACCTCGGCGGCGACGACTTCGACGAGCGCGTCATGAACTGGATCATCGCCGAGTTCCAGAAGGAGCACGGCCTCGACCTCAAGAAGCAGGCCGACGCGCTCCAGCGCATCAAGGAAGAATCGGAGAAGGCGAAGATCGCACTCTCCAGCGCGCTGGAATACGAGATCAACCTCCCGTTCATCACGGCCGATGCCACGGGCCCGAAGCACATCGTCAGGAAAATCACCCGCGCCCAGCTCGAGCGGCTGTGCGATGAGCTGATCGACCGCACCATCCGTCCCGTCGAGAACTGCCTGCGCGACGCGAAGGTCTCGATGGACAAGGTGGATGAGCTCGTGCTCGTCGGCGGCATGACGCGCATGCCCAAGGTCGTCGAGGTCGCGAACAAGCTGATCGGCAAAGCCCCGCACCAGGGTGTGAACCCGGACGAGGTCGTCGCGGTCGGCGCGGCGATCCAGGGCGGCGTGCTCAAGGGCGAGGTCAAGGACGTGCTGCTGCTCGACGTGACGCCGCTGACGCTCGGCATCGAGACGCTCGGCAGTGTCGCGACGCCGCTCATTGAGCGCAATACGACCATCCCGACCAAGAAGAGCGAAATCTTCAGCACGGCCTCCGACAACCAGAGCACGGTCGAGATTCACGTGCTGCAGGGCGAACGCAAGATGGCCACCGACAACAAGACCATCGGCAAGTTCCACCTCGACGGCATCCCGCCGGCCCCGCGCGGCGTGCCGCAAATCGAAGTCACCTTCGACATTGATGCCAACGGCATCCTGCACGTCAGCGCCAAGGACCTCGGCACCGGCAAGGAACAGAAGATCACCATCACCGCCTCCAGCGGCCTGAACAAGGACGAGGTGGACAAGATGGTGAAGGACGCCGCCGCGCACGAGGCCGAGGACAAGAAGCGCCGCGAGTCGGTCGAGGTCCGCAACCAGGCCGACAACGCCGCCTATGCCACCGAGAAGTTCATCAAAGAAAACGGCGACAAGATGGGCGCCGACGCCAAGACGAAGATCGAGGCCTCGCTCGCCAAGCTGCGCGAGACGCTCAAGGGCAGCGATACCGATGCGATGAAGAGCGCGATGGAGAGCTTGAACGCCGAGATGCAGGCGATGTCGTCCGAGATGTACGCCAAGGCCCGCCAGCAGAAGGGCCCGAAGCCCGGCGCGGAAGCCGGCGGCCAGCAGACCGCGGGCGGCGGCGAGAAGAAGGCCGAAGGCGATGTGATTGACGCCGACTTCACGGAGAAGAAAGGCTGACGTGAGAGTTTTCCAAGGCTTGGGAAAAATGGCGTGAAAAGTTCCAAGCCTTGGAAAAATAATTTGAAAACAAACGGCCCGGCGGGTGCCGGTAGCTTGTAAGTAGAAACAACAACAACAGGAGCAAGAGCAGCATGAAGATCCAACCACTGGGCGACCGCGTTTTGGTCGAGCCCGTGAAGGAAGAGGAAGTCAAGAAGGGCGGCATCATCATCCCGGATACCGCCAAGGAAAAACCCACCCAGGGCAAAGTCATCGCCGTGGGCACGGGCAAGCTTGATGAAAAGGGCAACAAGATTCCCTTCAACGTCAAGAAGGGCGACACGGTTCTGATGCCGAAGTACGGCGGGACCGAAGTCAAGATCGATGACAAGGAATACCAGATCATGCGCGAGGAAGACATCCTCGGCATCATCAGCTAATAAGGAGAACAGAACATGGCAGCCAAACAACTCAAGTTCGATTCCGAAGCCCGGCAACTCATCCTGCGGGGCGTCGAGCAGATCAGCCGCGCCGTCACGGCCACCCTCGGCCCGCGCGGTCGCAATGTCGTCCTCGACAAGAAATTCGGTTCGCCGACCGTCACCAAGGACGGCGTCACCGTCGCGAAGGAAATCGAGCTGCAGAACCCGTTCGAAAACATGGGCGCGCAGCTCGTTCGCGAAGTCGCCAGCAAGACCAGCGACGTGGCCGGCGACGGCACCACGACCGCCACGGTCCTCGCCGAGGCGATCTACCGCGAAGGCCTCAAGAACGTCACCGCCGGCGCGAACCCGATGGACATCAAGCGTGGTATTGACCGCGCCGCGGGCGTCATCGTCGAGGAACTCGCCAAGATGAGCAAGCGCGTCAAGGACCGCGCCGAGATTTCGCAGGTTGCGACGATCTCCGCCAACGGCGACACCACCATCGGCGACATCATCGCCGACGCGATGGACAAGGTCGGCAAGGACGGCACGATCACGGTCGAGGAAGCCAAGAGCATCGAGACCACGCTCGACGTCGTCGAGGGCATGCAGTTCGACAAGGGCTACATCTCGCCCTACTTCGTCACGAACACCGAGGCCATGGAGACGGTCTTCGAGGACCCCTACATCCTCCTGTTCGAGAAGAAGATCTCCAGCCTGCAGGACTTCCTGCCGCTGCTGCAGAACATCGCCAAGACCGGCCGCCCGTTCATGATTCTCGCCGAAGAAGTCGAAGGCGAAGCGCTGGCGACCCTCGTTGTCAACAAGCTGCGCGGCACGCTGCAAGTCGCCGCCGTGAAGAGCCCGGGCTTCGGTGACCGCCGCAAGGCCATGATGGAAGACATCGCCATCCTCACCGGTGGCAAGTTCATCAGCGAGGACCTTGGCATCAAGCTCGAGAATATCCAGGTCAGCGATCTCGGCCGCGCCAAGCGCGTCACGATTGACAAGGACAACACCACGATCGTCGAAGGCGCCGGCAAGGCCAGCGACATCCAGGGCCGCATCGCCCAACTGCGCAAGCAGATTGACGAGACCACCAGCGATTACGACCGCGAGAAGCTCCAGGAACGCCTCGCCAAGCTCGCCGGCGGCGTCGCCGTCATCAACGTCGGCGCGGCGACCGAGTCCGAGATGAAGGAGAAGAAGGCCCGCGTCGAGGACGCCCTGCACGCGACCCGTGCGGCGGTCGAGGAAGGCATCGTCGCCGGCGGCGGTGTCGCCCTCATCCGCGCCTTGGCTTCGCTCGATAGCCTCAAGGTCACCGGCGAAGAGAAGATTGGCGTGGACATCGTCCGCAAAGCCTGCGAATTCCCGATGCGCAAGATCGCGGAGAACGCCGGCGTGGATGGTTCCATCGTCGTCCAGGCCGTGCGCAACGGCAAGGGCAACTATGGCTTCGACGCCCTGAAGAACGAGTACTGCGACATGGTCAAGTGCGGCATCATTGACCCGACCAAGGTCACGCGCTCGGCCCTCCAGAACGCGTCCTCGATCGCCTCGCTCCTGCTGACGACCGAGTGCATGGTCACCGAGCTGCCTGAAAAGAAGGAAGCTCCGGCGATGCCTCCGGGCGGCGGCGGCATGGGCGGCATGGACTACTAAGTCCCGCGCTCAAGCTGTAGTGGACAACCCGCAGACCCTCCGGTCTGCGGGTTGTTCTTTTCCGCCCCTCGTGCTCAATTCCTACCAATGGCGTTGTTGACTTACCGATATTTATGAGTAGGATTCCGGCCGATGAATACAACTGCAAGAACCGATCTGATCAACTTCACGGTCAAGGGCCAGGTGGTGATCCCGCAATGGCTGCGCCGACAGTTCGACATCGCCACAGGGACGCGGGCGCAAGTCTATGCCGAGGGTGACCATATCGTCTTGAAACCGTTGTCCCCGAAATACCTCAAGAGCCTGCGCGGTTCGCTCAAGGGCACGGGTGTTCTACAGGCTCTGATGGAGGATCGCAAACGGGAGCGGGAACTATAACCATGGCCCTCAAGGTGTTGGATAGTTGGGCGCTGCTGGCGTTCTTTGAGGATGAACCTGCGGCGGAGGAGGTCGAGCGGTTGTTGCTCAAGGCCACGCAGGGTGCGCATCACTTGCTATTGTGCGTCGTGAACTGGGGCGAGGTGTATTACAACACGCTGCGCCGGTCGTCACCGGCTGCCGCCGAGCAAAAGGCGCGGGAAATCGCCGCCATGCCGATTGAACTGGTCCCCGTGGAAGCCGACTTGCACCTCGTCCGCCAAGCCGCCCAGTACAAGGCCAGCGGCAAGCTGGCCTACGCCGACGCCTTCGCCGCCGCGCTTGCCAGGCTGCGCAACGCCGAACTCGTCACCGGCGATCAAGACTTCAAGACGGTCGCTGATGAAATCAAGATCAGTTGGCTGAAATAAGACGCCGCCCCCGCGGTCCGTTCCACCCGCCGCCCTCCGGCCTCCAATCATGCGCCGACCAATATTCCGGCTTGACGGGGCGGGGCAGGCGCGTATTCTGCGTCGCGTACTACGTAACGCGAGGTAGCAATGCTCGAAGGCTGGATCACGCAGATGCGGAAGGGACTGGTGGAGTACTGTGTGCTGACGGTGCTCCGGCGCGGCGAGAGCCACGGCTACGAGCTGGTGCAGGCGCTGCGCCAGATCGAGGCGCTCGCCGTCTCGGAGAGCACGGTTTATCCGATCCTCGCCCGCCTGCGCGCCGAGAAATTCCTGAAGGTGCGCGAAGAGCCCTCCGATGCCGGCGGCCCGCCGCGCCGCGTCTTCGCGCTCACCGCCCTCGGCCGCGTCCGCCTCGCGGAGATGCACGCCTACCTCGGCGAGCTCGACCATGCGCTCGCCGAACTCCGTAAAACCACTCCGGGGGAGAAATGAGCGCGCCGGTCTTCTTGGCGGCGGGCAGGGGCGGCGCGCCGCGCTGTCCGCTCCCCAGCCCAATCCAGCGGACGCCGCCACACAGTGCCCTTGCCTGGCGCGCGGCGAGCCTCTGCTTGTGGGCGGGACTTCCCGGTCCCGCACCATCAGGCCATGCTCCGCTCACAGCGGAACCACAACCGTGCCCTGCTTCCCGTGGGCGGGACTTCCAAGTCCCGCGAACCCCATCCGCACTCATCATCCCCCAACGCGGGAATTGTAGCTCCCGCCCACAAGAGAAACTTTCATCCCGCCGCGTGAGGTCACGCGGC
This sequence comes from uncultured Lentisphaerota bacterium, assembly GCA_903889245.1. Taxonomy (GTDB): domain Bacteria; phylum Verrucomicrobiota; class Kiritimatiellia; order CAIQIC01; family CAIQIC01; genus DP16D-bin41. The sequence continues at coordinate 126,358 of CAISWQ010000056.1, forward strand.
CTACAACGATCCAAGTATACTTCTGTAGCGTCGGGCTGTGCCCGCCGTGGCGGATCACGCGGTCTGCCTTGTAGGCCCGGTCACCTGACCGGGCGCGTCCAGCCACGGCAAAACATCAACCTTGGTCCTGTAGCGGCGGGCTGTGCCCGCCGACGGCGACCACAGGTCACCGCTACAGAAGCGACTCAACCCCTTGAAGGAGCCATGACATGAACCTTTCCACCGATCTGCAAGCCAGGATCGAAACCTATCTCAACGCCGTGGACGCGGAGCTGGCCGGCAAGCCCGAGGCCGCGCGCCGCGAATTGCTCGCGCAACTGCGCGAGCACATCACCGAGTCGCTGCGCCGCCGCGGCGCCGAGCCCACCTCCGCCGATGTCGAGGCCGTCCTCGCCGAGATGGACCCACCGGAGAGCTTCGCAGAAGAAGAAGTCAGAGGTCAGCGGGCAGAGGTTAGCGGACAGCCATCCGCCATCAACCATTCCTCCAAATGGTTCGTGGTCGCCTTGGCTGCGTTGGCGCTGAATACGTGGGCGGTGTGGAAGCTGACGCATCCGCAGCCGCCAAAATCGGGCGCACCCACCGCCGGCGTCGCCGAGAAAAAACTGCCGGCGCTCAAGCTGCTCGCCGTCCAGCAGGTCAACCTGACGGCGGAGCGCGAGCTGACGCTCAAGTTGCGGTTCAATACCGCGCCGAACCGGCAGAAGCTCAAGCAGTACCTCTTCCTTTATGAGGGCAAGGTGGGCGACGAGAAGCTGGACTTCGATCTCGTCGGTCAGGCCGGCGGCAGCAACGTGCTCATTCGCGCCGGGAATGTGGATTCCGACAAGGTCTTCGTGGAATTGACCGCTGGGCTCGGCGGCGAGGGCGCGCTACCTGCCGCCGGGAAACAGTTGCTGGAACTGGATGTAGCCACGCGGCTCATGTTGCAGAGCATCGAGGCCGAGGCGCCCGCCTTCGGCGATACGCATATCGAGTGCTCGTTCACCGAGCAGCTCGACGCCAACATGGCGGCGGCCCATGTCGAGGTTTCTCCCGCGCTCAAGTTCAGCGCCGATACCACGTGGCGCTCGCTGCGGCTCAACGGCCCGTTCGAGCCGGGCAAGGTCTATGAGCTCACTTTCAAGGCGGGCCTGAAGTCGGAGAATAACCACGCGCTGCTCAAGGACCTCACGCGTTCGGTGCAGATTCCCAACCGGCGCAAGGCGGTGACGGTGGCGACCGATGGCCGCTATCTCTCGCCGCGCGGCAAGCTGACCGTGCCGGTCAGCACGATGAACCTGCGCCGCTGCATCGTCTCGCTCGCGCCGGTGCTGCCGCAGAACCTCGTGCAACTTGCGTTGCGCGACTGCCACCGCGCCAGGGGCTATTACAGCGGCGCTAGCGAGGCCGCCGACCGGCTCACGAGCGACGCGGTGATCGTGACCAACTCCGTCAGCGCGCCACTGAACGCGGAGACGAAACTGAACATCAGCCTGCGCGACCTCGCGGGGCCGGAGCCGCGCGGGCTCTATCTGCTGACCGTGCGTGGCGAGGACGATTCCGGCAGCTACAGCCGCCGCCATTATTACGGCGAACGTAACGAGGATCACCGGCTGCTCGCGGTGACGGACCTGGGCATCTCGACGCTGCTCAACGCGGGCGGCGCCTCCGTGTGGATCAACTCGCTGCGCGACGCCAAGCCTGTCGCGAACGCGGAGGTGATCCTCTACGCCGAGAACAATTCAGAACTCGCGCGCGCCACGGCCGGCGCAGATGGTCTTGCAAAGCTGGCCTTTGCCAAGGACGCGAAGTCCGCCGTGCCCTTCCTGATCGTCGCGCGCGCCGGCAACGATCTCTCGTTTCTGCCGCTGGATCGCGCGACGACGCAGGCGGGCGAGACCGGCGGGCGCGCCTACCTGGCCGAGGGCTACGAGGCCTATGTGTTCAGCGACCGCGGCATCTACCGCCCCGGCGAAACCGCGCACTTCAAGGCGCTCGTGCGCGACCGCGACCTCGCCGCGCCGCCGGCGTTCCCGGTTTTGTTCCGCATCCTCAAGCCGAACGGCCGCGTCTATAAGGACCTGCCGGTCCAGCTCGATGCCGCTGGCGCGGTGGAAGCCGAGCTCGCGCTGCCAGAGTTTCTGCCGACCGGCCGCTACGAGGCGCGCCTCGTGTTGCCGGGCACGTTCAAGGAACTCGGCGAGACGGTGGTGATGTTGGAGGATTTCGTGCCGCCGCAGATTCGCGTCGCGGCCAACGGCCCGGCGCAGCGCGCGCATGCGGGCCAGCCGGTGGAGTTCAAGATTCGCGGCGAGCACCTCTTCGGCCGCGCGGCGTCGGGCCTCAAGGCGAAGGGCTTCGCCTCGGTCCGGCCCGTCGCGTTCGAGCCGAAGGCGTGGAAGGGCTGGCAGTTCGGCGACGCCGAAAAGAAATTTTCCGAGAGCTACCGCACGATCGGCTCGGCCACGCTCGATGATGACGGCCGCGCGCAGTTCAAGGTGGAGACCAGCAACGCGTGGCGGCCGCCCGCCGCGCTGCGCGTCGGCTTCCAGACCACGGTGACCGAGTCCAGCGGCCGCCCGGTGACCGCGGGCGCGCAGGCGCTGGTCGATGTCTATCCTTTCTATATCGGCCTGAAGACTGGCGGCCGCGACGTGGTGCCGGTGGGCGAGCCGCAGCGCGTCGGCGTGGTCGAGGTTGCGCCCGACGGCTCCGCGTGGACCAACGCCAAGCCGCTCGCCGTGCGCCTCGATGGTATCCAGTGGAGCACCGTGCTGCGCCGCGACGAGCACGGCCGCTACCAGTGGCTCTCCGAGGAGCGCAAAACCAAGGTCAGCGAGGACACGCTTCCCGCCGGCGGCCAGCCCAGCGACTACACGTTCACCGTGCAGCGCGCCGGCGAATTCCTACTGACGATTTCCGACCCGGCGTCGGGCGCGTCGTCGTCGTTCCGATTTTACGCCGGCGCGCGCGACCAGCAGTGGGTCTCGTGGAGCCGCGAGAAACCCGACGCCGTGGAACTCGCGCTCGACAAGCCGGCCTACGCGCCGGGCGAGACCGCGAAGCTGCTCATCAAGGCGCCGTTCGCCGGCACCGCGCTGCTCTCCATCGCGAGCGATCACGTACTCGAAAGCCGCGTCATCGAGCTGGCGAAAAACACCGCGTCGGTCGAGGTGCCCGTGCGCGCCGAATTCGCGCCAAACGTCTACTGCTCGATCACGCTCGTCCGCCCCGCGCGCGCCGAGAGTGTGTGGACCGCGCACCGCGCCGCGGGCGCGGTCGCGCTCAAGGTCGCGCCGGCGAACCGCAAGCTGACCGTCGCCCTTGAGGCGCCCGCGGTCAACCGCCCGCAGGCGAAGCTGGTCGCGAAGCTGCACGTCAGCGACGAGGGTGGCGCGCCCGTCGCCGCCGATGTGACCGTCTTCGCCGTCGATGAAGCCATCTGCATGCTCACCGACTTCGCCACGCCCGATCCGCTCAAGTGGTTCCTCGCGCAGCGCGCACTGGGCGTGAACTTGTTCGACATCTACGCCGACCTGATGCCGATTGTGGACGAGGCCGCGCTCGGCGGCGCCTCGCATCCGGCGGGCGGCGAGGTCGGCGACCTCGGCCGCCGGCTGAACCCGATCAAAGCCAACCGCTTCAAGCCCGTCGCGCTCTGGGCGGGCAAGGTCAGCGCCGGCACGAACGGCGAGGCTGTCGCGACGTTCGAGGTGCCCGAGTTCGCCGGCGAGCTGCGCCTGATGGCTGTGGCCTGGAACCGCGCGCAGATGGGCGGCGGCGACCTGCACGTGAAGATGAAACGCCCACTCATCGTCCAACCGAACCTGCCGCGCTTCCTCGCGCCGGGCGATGCGTGCGCCGCGTCCATCGCACTCTTCAACGAGAGCGGCGCGCCGCTCGAGGCGCAGGTACGCCTCACCTGCGGCGGCCCGCTCTCCGCCGCGCAGCCGGAGCAGAAGCTCGCGCTCAAGGCGGGCGAGGCGCGGACGCTCTCCATCCCGCTGACCGCCGGTGCCGCGCCGGGCAAGGCGCTGTGTACCTTCGAGGTCAACGCGGGCGCAGAGCACTACCGCGAAACCATCGAGCTGGCCGTGCGGCCCGCGAGCGCGCTCACGGTCGAGAGCGGCAGCGGCTTCGTCAAAGGTGGCGAGACCAAGACCATCACGCCGCCGGCGAACTGGATCGGCGAGACGCTGCGGCAGCAGGTCTGGTGTTCCGGCTCGCCCGCGGTCCGGCTCAACCGCGCCTTCGACTATCTCCTGCACTATCCCTACGGCTGCCTCGAGCAGACCACCTCCGGCGCGTTCCCGCTGCTCTACCTCGCCGACCTCGCGAACCGCGCGCGCGCCAACGCGCTGGGCCGCGACGAGACCGAGCAGTTCGTCCGCGCTGCCGTGCTGCGCATCCTCTCGATGCAGCAGGGCGACGGCAGCTTCTCCCTCTGGCCGTTCCAGACGCGCGGCGACGCCGGCTGGGCGGGCATCTACGCGACGCACTTCCTCGTCGAGGCGCGCCGCGCCGCCTACGAAGTTCCCGGCGACCGGCTCGACGAGGCGTTGACGGCGCTGCGCGCGCTGCTCGACCGGCCCGTGACGGGCGACCAGAACGCGTGGCCCGCCGACATGGAGCGCCGCGCCTACGCGTGCCACGTGCTCGCGCTCGCGGGCAAGCCGGAGCCCGGCTGGACCGCGCGACTGCGCGAGCAGAACACGCGCCTGACCTATGCGGCGCGCGTCCACGTCGCGGCCGCCATGCTCGCCGCCGGCGAGCCGCGGCAGGCGACCGAACTGATGACCTCGCTCGGCCTGCCCGATGCGCAGCGCCAGCGCGAGAGCTTCAGCTCCGGTACCACCGATGCCGCGCAGTTGCTCGCCGCGTGGCTCGATGTGGCCCCGCAGAACGAGCAGGCTGGCCAGCTCGCGCGCTTCCTCGAGCAACGCCAGAAGGACGGCCACTGGGGCACGACGATCGACAACGCGCTCGCACTGATGGCGCTCGGCAAGTACGCGCGGCTCGCGGAGCCGCCGCAGCCGTTCTTCGCCACGCTCGCGCTGCCCGGCAACCTGACCCGCGCCGCCAGCGCGACGCAGGAAGTCCACTGGGTCTCCACCGCCGGCCAGACCGGCGCCGTGCAGATCCGCAACGACGGCCCCGGCTCGCTCTACTACGCCTTCCGCACCGAGGGCGTGCCGGCCGATGGCGCGCAAAAAGAGGCAGACGCCGGCGTGAAAATCCGCCGCGACTGGCTCAATCTCGACGGCAACGCGCTCGACCCCGCCACGCTCAAGCAGGGCGACCTCGTCCTCGTCCGCCTCACGCTCGATACGCTCGGTCGCGACCTCGATAACCTCGTCATCGAGGACCTGCTGCCCGCCGGGCTGGAGATCGAGAACGCGAACCTCGCCACCGCGCAGGTCGTGCCGTGGATCAAGGAGAAGACCGACTGGTGCGTCGCGCGCGACCAGCGCGACGACCGCCTGCTGCTCTTCACCGGCGGCGTCAACGGCGAGCGCCAGTTCTACTACGCCGCGCGCGTCGTCACGCCCGGCACCTTCACCATCCCCGCCGTCACCGCGAGCTGCATGTATGACCCCGAAATCCGCAGCCTCTCCGGCCGCGGCAAACTGGAGGTGAAGCCATGAGCCGATTGATTGCACAAAAGATAACGAAGGGAACGAAGGTCCTGGTTGGCTTTGTTCACTTCCGCGCCCAAAAATATTTCCGGCCTTGCCTCCTTGGCGCTGCTGGGTTGTTCTTGCTTATGTTCAGCATACCCGCGTGCGTGACGCCGCCCACGCTTGCGGTGACCGCGCCGGTGGCGGCGCAGCCGGTGCGGTATTTTGCCGTAGACGGACGCAGCGTCAGCGTGACCTACCACAACGCCGAAGACAGGGTCGTGGCCGTACTGTGGGATGGCACGCGGCTCGAACTGCCGCTCGCCGTCTCGGCTTCCGGCGCGCGTTTCTCCGATGGCACCTGGGCCATCTGGAACAAGGGCGACAAGGTCATGGTGCTCGATGAAAAGGCCGACCGGATGGTGTTTGAGGGCGTCGAGCATCCCAAGCCGGTTGCCGCTGTCGCGGGCAGCAAAGGGTGGTGCGCCGCCGTGGAGGCCGTCGTGCGGGTGACGGATGCCGAGGGCCACGGACCGGATATCGGCTCGGAGGAGTGGATGGGGGCGGTCACGAAAAAAGTTTTCCGGGTACACGGCGAGGCCGTGCCGGTGCTTGGTTCCAAGGAATGGTTCGAGCAGGTGGATGGGCGCGTCTTCCCCGGCGCGCGCTCTGGGGAGGGACAGGCCCGGTGAACCGCCGTTTTCCAAGCCTTGGAAACATGTGGGCCGGATTTTTCCAAGCCTTGGAAAAATTCATGCCTCGCTTTTCCAAGCCTTGGAAGCCTGCACAAAAGCAAACGAAGGGAACGAAGTTCTTTGTTCACTTGGTTGCCTTCTGTTCAAGCAAATCTTCGCGGGCTTGGCGTCTTGGCGGTTCAATTTTGTTGCTTACGATTTTGGGCTTCGCCGTCGCGTGGTTCGCGTGTCCGTTCCCGCGCGGGTTGCTGGCGCAGTATCCGGCGGCGGTGGTGCTATGCGACCGCGAGGGTACGCCACTGCGCGTCCGGCTCGGCCCGCGCGACCAGGACTGCCGCCCGATCTACCAGCCGCACCGCGAGGACTGGATCGTCAAGGCGATCGTCGCCGCCGAGGATCGCCGCTTCTGGGAGCATCACGGCGTGGATCCGGCCGCGGTGTTGCGTGCGGCGTGGCAGGACGCCACGCACCTGCGCAAAGTCTCCGGCGCCTCGACGCTTTCGATGCAGGTGATCCGCCTCGCGCAGCCGCGCTCGCGCACGGTGTTCGCAAAAATCACCGAGGCCTTCCGCGCCCTGCAGATGGAGCGGCAACTCTCGAAGGACGAAATCCTGACGCAGTATCTGAACCGCGCGCCGTTCGGCGCGAACCTCGTCGGCATCGAGGCGGCAAGCCGCCGCTACTTTGGCAAAGGGCCGGAGGATTTGAGCCTCGCCGAGGCCGCGCTGCTCGCGGGCATCCCGCAGTCGCCGGCGCGGCTGCGGCCCGACCGGCGGCTGAAAAATGCGCAGCAGCGGCAGGCCTATGTGCTCGAGCGCATGGTGGCCGCCGGCCTGATCAGCGAGGAACAGCGCCGGACAGCGCAGGCGCAACAGATCGTGCTGCACCGCGAGACGCGCCCGTTCCGCGCGCCGCATTTCTGCGACCTTGCCGAGGCGCGGCTGACCGAGACCAGTTTCGCGAACAGAAACGAGGGGCCGACCACTGATATCGCCGTCCGCACAACGCTCGATCCCAAGTGGCAGCGCGTCGCCGAGGAAGCGCTGCGGCGGCACGCCGCCGAGCTGGCGACCGGCGAGATCCGCGGCGGCGCGGTGGTGATCCTCGATGTGAAGTCCGGTGCGGTGCGCGCGCTGGTCGGCTCGCCGGATTTTGCCGACACGCGGAACCAGGGACAGGTCAATGCCGCGCTCGCGCCGCGCGCGGCGGGCTCGACGCTCAAGCCGTTCGCCTTCGCGCTCGCTTTCGACCGCGGGCTGGCGACGCCGGGCACGGTGCTCGCCGACGTGCCGCGCAACTTCGGTGACTACCGGCCGGACAACTTCGACAAACATTTCCGCGGCCTGCTCTCGGCGCGCGACTCGCTGATCCTCTCGCTCAACCTGCCGGCGCTGGAGATTGAACACACGGTCGGCCAGCCGGTCTTCTATCGCGCGCTCAAGCAGCTCGGGCTCGAAAGCATCACGAAGCCGGCGACGCATTACGGCATGGGGCTGGTGCTCGGCAACGCCGAGGTGCGGCTGCTGGATTTGGCCAACGCCTACGCATGCCTCGCGCGCGGCGGCGAGTGGCGGCCGGTACGCGTGTTCGAGGACGCGCCCGCAGCGGCGGGTCGCAAAGTGTTTTCGCCAGAGGCGTGCTGGCTGGTCGCCGACGCGCTCGGCGGGCAGGAGCGCGCGCTCGACGCGACCGGCCACGCCGCCGATGTCCGCCTGCCGCCGCTCGCGTGGAAGACGGGTACTTCGTCGGGCTTCCACGATGCGTGGACCGTGGCGTTCAACTCCGAAGTCGTCATCGGCGTCTGGGCGGGCAATCCCGATGGTGCGGGTAGCGACCTGCTTGTGGGCAAGAAGGTGGCCGCGCCGGTGGTCTGGGAAATTTTCCGCCGGCTCTATCCCGATAACGACGGGCCGTGGTTCGAGCGGCCGGCGGGCGTCGTGCAGCGCGAAGTCTGCGCGACGAGCGGCTGCGCGCCGGGTCCGTTCTGCCGCGACAAGGTCGAGGACTGGAGCATCAGCGGCGTGACGAGCTGCCGCGCGTGCGGCGTGCATGTACGCGCGCCCGATGCCGGCGGCAAGCTGGCGGAGGCGTGGTCACCGGAAGTCGCGCAGTTCCTCGCGCGCCAGCGCGCGGCGAGTGCGCCCGCCCCGGCGAAGGTTGTGCGCGTGCGGATCACCTCGCCGGCGCCGGGCAGTTCGTTCCGTTTGCTTGAGGACCTCGCGGGCACGGAGCAGCGCCTTTCGTTGAGCGCCGCCGGGGTGGGGGGCGCCGGCGCGCTGCACTGGTTCGACAACAACCGCTACCTGGGTGCGGCGCGCGGCGGCGAGCCGCTGTTCTGGCCGCTGGCGCGCGGCGCGCACCAGTTCGTCGTCTGCGACGCTGCCGGGCACAGCGACCGCGTGGCGATCACTGTGGATTAACAAGCGCCGGGTCAGAGACCCGGCCTACAGGGAAGCCATCAGCGAACATCCAACATCGAACATCAAAGGTAGGTAGGCTGCACCTCCGACGCGGCGTTCAACCTTGAAACCGTTGCGAAGCGCGGTTATTAGTCCCGCCATGCATTGCGACCGCATCCTGATCCGCGACCTCGCGCTGCGCTGCATCATCGGCATCTACCCCGAGGAGCGGCGCGACAAGCAGGACATCATCATCAACGTCGTGCTGGAGGCCGACCTCGCACCCGCGGCGGCCAGCGACCAGCTCGCCGACACGGTGGACTACAAGGCGCTGAAGAAAAAAATCCTCGCGCTCGTGGATGGCAGCGCGTTCAACCTGATCGAGACGCTGGCCGACCGCGTCGCGCGGCTGGCGCTGGAGGACAAGCGCGTGCGCCGCGCGACGGTGACGGTGGACAAGCCCGGCGCGCTGCGCTTTGCGCGCAGCGTCGCCGTGGAAATTTCCCGCGGGCAAACGAACTGACGAAAGGAACCCGATATGTTTTCCAATCCCTGGAAAAAAGGCCTGCTGATGTTTCCAATCCTTGGAACTTTCTGTTGTTGCTGCGCCGGTGGCGCGCGGGCGGAGACGCTGGCCGACAAGCTGTGCGCGCAGTACGACGCGGTCAAGTCGCTGCAGTGCCAGCTCCGGCGCGACATCGAGGCGACGGCGGGGTCCCTGCGCAAGTTGAGCCGCATTTATTTCCAGCGCACCGACAAACTGCATGTGGACAATGTGGCGCCGCTCAAGCGCCGGATCGTCAGCGATGGTGAACTGTTCCAGAGTTATGTTGAGGGTGATCCCAAGGGCTTCGCGCGGCCGGTGGCCAAGCTCGACCGCGACATGTTGATTGCGCTGCGGCAGGTGCCGGGTACGGCGATGGACCATCTACAGCGGTTGCAGGGTGTGGCGGAAACCAACCTGCCGGCGGCGGAAGGCTTCCCGGTGCGGCGCGGCTATGACACGGGCAAGACCTTCGTGGTGCTGGCGCTGGACGCCAGCAACCGGCTGGCGCGGATCGAGTTCTTCGCGTCGGCCGCGCAGCAGCAGCGGACGGCGCGCTGGGACTACAGCCAGTTCCAGGAGGTCGCACCCGGCGTGGCGCTCCCGTGCCTGCACCAGGCGCTGATCACGGTCGGCGGAATGGAGAGCCGCGAGACGGTGCACGTGGACAACCTTGTGATCAACCAGCCGATCCCGGCGCACCTGTTCCAGCCGGCGCTCTTCTTCAAGGGCGTGCAGTTCGCGGACAAGTTTGAGGATATTTATAAGTGAAAATTTGCAAAACGGGACTTGTCACGTACCTTCCGGCCATGTCTGGAAAACAACCAATGAAAGGACCTGGCATGAAGAAGATACTGGCAGTGGCGTTGATTGCCGTGGTGTTGGGCGGCAGCGTGGCTCCGGCCCTGGCGGCCAATGAGCAGCGCGGCGGGCTGATGGGTCTGGTGGCGGGTTGCTGCTTCGGCGTGCGCTCCGCGGCGGCCTACAACGACGGCAAGGACATCCACTGGAAGGAATGGCTGCAGCTCATCGGTGTCGGTTACATCCTCGCCGGCCTTGATGGCATGGGCGGCAAGACGACGGCGGAGCTGGCCAAGCAGTACGGCTCCAATTTCTATTGAGCCTGACCGCTGAGATCACACAGGGAAGGAGCCGGGCGGTTACCGTCCGGCTCCTTTCTGCTTTACGGGGATAAATCGGTGGGCCGGCAAGTTCCCGCTTGAGAAACAGAGGACATCTGGTATTTTCGCGCCGTGTTTGATGCAAGCGAACCAAACTACAGGAGATGGAATGAAGAAAATACTGGCAGGTGCAATGGTGGCGCTGCTGTTGTTGGGCAGCACGGCCCCGGCGCTGGCGATCAATGACCAGCGCGGCGGGGTGATGGGCTTCATCGCCGGGTGCTGTTTCGGCATCCGGTCCGGCGGAGCCTACAACAGCGGCAAGGAAATCCACTGGCGTGAATGGGTGATGCTCATCCCGATCGCGAACGTCGTCTTCGCGGTCTGGAACGGCATTGACGGCGCCAACGGCATGACCAGCGCGGATTACGCCAAGAAGTATGGCGCGTCCTTCTATTGAGCCGAAAGGATTTCCGACCATGAAGAAAATTATCATCGGTGTTGTGGCAGTCATGATGTTTCTGGGCAGCGCCACCAGTACGCTGGCGGTCAATGAGCAGCGCGGTGGCGTGATGGGCTTCATCGCCGGGTGCTGTTTTGGCATCCGCGCGGGCGCGGCCTATAACGACGGCAAGGAAATTCACTGGCGCGAATGGGTGCTGCTGATCCCCTACGTCAATATCGTCTTCACCATTTGGAACGGTATTGATGGCGCCAACGGGATGGAGACGAAGGATTACGCGACCAAGTACGGCGCTTCCTTCTATTGATCGTCGGCACATGCGTTCCGCATGGAAAAGATTCCGGGCCGGTGCGGCCCGGAATCTTTTTTTTCTGGCGCTGGCTTTGCCGGCGCTGGCCGGCGAGCCGGCCGCCGAATTGGCCGGTGATCTGTTTGCCGAGGGGCGCTGGCCGGCGTGCATCCGTGAGTGCCGGCGCGCCAGCCTAGTCGCGCCCACCAACCCGGCGCCGCGCGTCCTAGGCGCCATCGCCGCGCTGCGGCTCGGTCACCATCGCCAGGCGGCGCTGGTGCAGTTGGAACAAGTCGCCGGCGCGGCCACCAATGACCTGGCCGCGCTCGCGGCCTATGAACTGGGCCGCGCGCGCCGGCAGCAGGGCGACGCGACGAATGCGTTCTGCTGGACTCATTTTGCTTTCAAGCACACGACCCGGCCGGAGCTTTTCGCGCGCAGTGGCTGCCTGCTCGCGGAGCTCGCGCGGCAGTTTCCAAGCGCTGGAAAATCCGACCCCCACCTTTTCCAAACCTTGGAAACCTGCCGGGCGCTGTGGACGCCGGACATCGTCCGCGAGGTGCTGGCCCCGCCGTCCGCCGCCGCGTCGGCCGGCAGTGCGCCGGTGCGCTGGATCACGGCGCTCTATCGCACGCAAATCCGCCCGGCGATCGGCTCGCGCTGCTCGCTGACGCCGAGCTGCTCCGAATATTTTCTCCAGGCCGGCCGGGTGCACGGGCTGCTCGCGTTCCCGCTGATGGGCGACCGGCTGGTGCGCGAGCCGGGCGTGGTGCAGGCGGCGGAGCACCCGGTGGCGCATGGCGAAACTGTGCGCTATGCCGATCCGCTGGTGGAGCATGACTGCTGGCTGAAGTCGAAAGGAAAACCATGAGGCCTCGCGTCTGTCAGAAACTAGGGGCCGTGCTGCTGTGCGCGGGAACGGTGTGCGCGCCGGCCCAGCAGCCGGAGGCGCAACTGGCGCGCGAGCTGGCCAGGGAAAACGATCATGCCGGCGCGGCGCTGGAATATCGCCGGCTCGCGCTGGCGCTGCCGGACGCAGCGGCGCGCGGCGGTTTCTGCTGGGCATCGGCGTTCGAATATCTCCGCGCCGGCGATCTCGCCACCGCCGACCGCATGCTCAATCGCGCCGAGACCGAGGCGCCCGGCCTGGTCCTGCCGGTGCCGCTGCTGCGGACCGAGGCGGCGCTGGCCGCGCGCAAGTGGGACGAGGCCGCCTTCTTCGCCGATGGCATCCTGCAAAATCCGGCCGCGACGAAGCCGGAAAAAAATCTGGCGGCGCGGCGGTTGGCCACAGCCGAGTTGCGCAAGGGCGATGTGCCCGGCGCGCGCACCGGTCTCCAGCGCGCGCCCGACCCGGCCACCGCATCGCTCGCGGCGGTGGACGCCTATGCGCAAGGTCGCGACAAGAAACCGTGGCTTGGTGGTGTGCTCGGGCTCATCCCCGGCTGCGGCTATTTCTATGCCGGTGAATGGGCGAACGGGCTGCGCTCGGTGATCCTCAACGGCCTCTTCATCTTCGGCATGGTCAACACGGCACAGCACGACGAGTGGGGTGCGTTCGCGGCGATCACGTTCTTCGAGGTCACGTGGTACACCGGCAGCATCTACGGCGGCCTTGACGCGAGCCACCGCTACAACCGCGACCGGCTGGAGCGCGCAGTGGGCGGCATCAACGGCGCGGCGACCTTCGCGCCTGATCCGCTCAAGCTGCCGCTGGTTTCGTTGCAGTTCAGCTTCTGAATTTTTCAGAAGTTGAAGGCGAGGCCGAACCGGCCGGTGGCGCCGGAAATATCCAGCTTGCCGCGCTCCGTTTCGCCGCCCTCGCTCAAGGTGGCGGCTCCGGCGAAGCGGTAGCCGCCGCCGGCGAACAACGTCAGCACCGGATTGGGCCGCCACGCGAGGCCGGCCTGCACCTGCGCCCACGGGAAACCGGCGTCATAGGTGTGGATGGTGGTGGCCTGCCCCTTGGGCGTGTCGAGTGTATCGAGTCGCGCGCCGCCCATGCCGGCGGAGAGCTGTGTGAACAACTGCCAGTGCGTCTCGCGCACGAGCTGGTAGTTGAGGACCACCGCGCCGAGGCCGGCCATGAGGTCGCTGCGCGCGTAGCTGCCGTCTTCCAGCTTGGAGTCGCCGGCCAGCAGCGAACCGAAGGAGAGACCCAGGCGCAGCTTGGGATCGCCGACCTGCCAGAGCAGCGCGACCTCGCCGCCGCCGGCCCGCGAGAGGTCGAGCGTGCTGCCCAGTGCGCTCTGGCTGCCGGGGCTGACCTTGGCGAGGCCGGAGATTTCGGCCGCGACCGAGACGCCCAGGCGCGTGAAGAAGCCTTCCGGCAGCGGCTTCCAGAATTTGGACTCCAGCTTCTGGTAGAACAGTTGCGCCTCGTCCGGCGTCATCTTGTCCACCGCGTTGAGCAGGTCCTGCGGACTGGTTTCCGCGCGCGCCCCCCACATTAGCAGGCTGGCGAGGGTCAACATCATCAAGCCGTGTTTTTGCATAGCGGGGTTCCTTTCTGAAACGGGAAAGATTCTAGGAGCCGTGACGGGGATTACAACCCTTTTGCCTTCGCCATGCTTGACCTGCGGTGGGGCGCACGGCATCCTCCGGCGCATGGAATTTGAGCCGCTCTTGAAAAAGGTCGCTGGTGGCAAGCTGGGCGTGGCGCGCGCCGCGAAACTGTTGCGACGCGGGCACGAGCACGATCTGGGTTTTGCGCGTGTGGACCTCGCCCGCCACCGGCGGTGTGGTGTGCCGGAGGTCATCTATTGTGCCGGCAAAACGCCCGTGCAGGTCGCGCACATCATCGGCACGATGCTCGCGGCCCGGCACAATGTCTACGGCACGCGCTGCCCGCCGGAGATGTTCGCCAAACTGCAGGGACAATATCCCGCGCTCGTCTATCACGAGTCCGCGCGCGCGATCACGCTCGACGTCGTCCCGCTGCCGAAGCCTGCCGGCCAGATTGCGGTGGTCTGCGCGGGCACCTCCGACCTGCCGGTCGCGGCCGAGGCCGCGTTGACCGCGGAGCGCATGGGCGCGCGCGTGACGGCCGTCCACGATGTCGGCGTCGCCGGGCTGCACCGGCTGATGCGCCACCTGCCCGTGTTGAAGAAATGCAACGCGGTCATCGTCGTCGCCGGTATGGAGGGGGCGCTGCCCTCGGTCGTCGGCGGCCTGCTCGACCGGCCGCTGATCGCCGTGCCAACCAGCGTCGGTTACGGCATGAACCTCCAGGGCGTCAGCACGCTGCTCGCGATGCTCAACTCGTGCGTGCCCGGCGTGACGGTGGTCAATGTGGATAACGGTTTCGGGGCCGGCGTCGCCGCCGCGATGATCAACCGCATGGCGGCGGGAGCAAAGAAGGCGCGATGAAAATCCTGCACTTACAGGGCGTGGGCGGCGCGAGCGGCGACATGATCCTGGCCGCGCTGGCCGACCTCGGCGTGGACCTGAAAAAAATCCAGCGCCAACTCGCCTCGCTACAGCTTGAGCCCTTCAAGATTCTTTCGCGAACCTTTGGCTCGCACGGCCTGCACGGCACCCAGATTGATGTGAAGCTGTCAGCCGTCAGCCATCAGCATTCTGCAAGACACGCGACACGCAACACGCGACACGAGACGCCTCACCACCATCATCACGGCCGTTCGTTCCGCGACATCCGCCATCTGATTGCGCACAGCACGCTGCCGGAGGCGGTGCGCGCCGAAAGCATCGCCGTCTTCCAGCGGCTGGCCGAGTCCGAGGCGAAGATGCACGCCGTGCCGGTGAACGACGTGCACTTCCACGAAATCGGGGCGGTGGATTCCCTCGTGGATATTGTCGGCGCCTGCCTCGCCAAAGCGGAGCTGGGGGTGGGGCCGGTGGTGGTGGATCCGCTGCCGCTTGGCAGCGGCACGGTCCACTGCGCGCACGGCGTCTATCCCGTGCCCGCGCCGGCGACACTCGAACTGCTGCGCGGCTTCCCGGTCGCGTCCAGCGACGAGACCGGCGAGCTGGTCACGCCGACCGGCGCGGCGCTGCTGATGGCGTGGCGCAACCTCGACCACGTCCCCGCAGGAGGCCGCATCGTCCAGGCCGGCCACGGCTTTGGCCATCGTGAGCTGAAGCATCGGCCGAACCTGCTGCGCGCCGTGCTGCTCGAAACCGGCGCCGTTGCCGCGCCGGGGAACGACGAGTGCGCGGTGCTGGAATGTAATCTTGATGACACGACGCCGGAATTGATCGGCGCGCTGACCGCGCAGCTTCTGACCGCCGGCGCGCTTGATGTCTTTACCACGGCGATCCAGATGAAGAAGCAGCGGCCCGGCGTCCTGCTTTCCGTCCTCTGCCACGCGGCGGAGAAGCCGGCCTTGCTGGATTTGATTTTCCGCGGTAGCACGACCTTTGGCGTACGCGAACACACGGTGCAACGGACGATCCTCGCGCGCCGTTTTGAAAAAGTTCGGACGCCGTTTGGCACGGTCAACGTGAAGATTGGCACATGGCACGGGGTGGACGTGACCGTCGCGCCGGAGATGGATGATTGCGTGGCGTTGGCGGCCAGACATGGTGTGACCGCACGCGCGGTCTATGAGGCCGCGTGCCGGCTTCCAAGGCTTGGAAAAAAGCCGGCCAGGGTTTTCCAACCCTTGGAAAAAGGTCCGCGGCGCACAAGAACATGAAGACGGGCTTCCACCTCCTGACCTTGGCGACGCTGGCGGCGACGACCGTGCTGGCGGCTGATGACGAGGCGGCGCAGCCCACGCTCGCGTTGGTCGCCAGCAACTTTACCGAACGTGCAGGCGCGGTCGTGGCAGGGGAAGACCTCCACCTGGCACCGACGGGCATGGTCGCCTGCGCCTTGAGTTTTGCCACCAACCAGACCTGCGCCATCGTGGTCGTCGCGCGGGCGGCAGCGGCGGCGCAGCTTGCTGTGCGTTTGGATACGCACCCCCTGGCCACCGCGATCATCGCCACAAACCTAACCTCGCACAGCTTCCCGGTGTTGGTCAGCGCGGGAACGCATAAGCTGGCGCTGGCGCCGTTGGGCGGCACGAATACGGTGACCATCGCCAGTGTCATGTTGCTTGGCGCGCCACTGCCGCAGTTAGTGACGACCAACCAGCTTCAGCGTCCCGCCTGGGATGCGCCGGTGGGACGGTGAGCCAGCCATGCGTATTCTGCTCATAGCCCCGCAGCCTTTCTATCAGGAACGCGGCACACCCATCGCGGTGGATCTCTTGTTGCGCGTCTTGAGTGCGCGTGGCGACGAGGTCCATGTGGCGACGTTCCACGAGGGCGCGCCGGTCAACTATCCCGGCGTCACCCTGCATCGCATTGCGCCGCCGCCGCTGGCGCGCGGTGTGCCGCCGGGCTTCTCGGCGAAGAAACTCATCTGCGATGCCGCGCTGTTTTTCCTCGTCAACCGGCTTGTGCGCGAGGTGCGGCCGCAACTCATCCACGCGGTCGAGGAGTCGGTGTTCCTCGCGCGCCGCCTCTGGCGGCGGAGCGGCCTCCCCTATGTCTATGACATGGACTCCTCGCTCGCGCGGCAACTGGTCGAGAGCCAGCCGGTACTGCGTGGGTTCGGGAAGTTTTTCCAAGGCATGGAGGCGCGCGCCTGCCGCGAGGCCACACACGTTGTGCCGGTCTGCGATGCGCTGGCCGCCATCGCCCGTGCGGCCGGCGCGCGGCGGGTGACGCTGTTGCGTGATGTCTCGTTGCTGGACCGGGCCAGCGGTGAGCCCGTGGCCGATCTGCGTACGGAGTTGAAACTGGCCGGGCCGCTGTTCCTCTACGTCGGCAATCTGGAAACATACCAGGGCGTGGCTCTACTCCTGGAAGGCTGGGCGCACGCGGTGCGGCAACGGCCGGTGATGAGCCTGGTGTTCGTCGGCGGCACGGCGGAGCAGGCGGAACTTTACCGGCGCCGCGCGACGGCGTTGGGGGTGGCGGCGAGCGCGCATTTCGTCGGCCCGCGGCCGGTCGGCGCGCTGGCGGGGCTGCTGGCGCAGGCCGATGTACTCGTCTCGCCGCGGACGCGCGGCAACAACACGCCGATGAAGATCTATTCCTATCTGGAGGCTGGCAAAGCGTTGCTGGCGACCGACCTGCCGACGCACACGCAGGTCCTGACGCCGGCCGTGGCCCGGCTGGCGGCCGCCGAGCCGGTGGCGTTCGGCGCGGCTATCGCCGAACTGGCCGGCGACGCCGCCCTGCGCGCGCGACTTGGGGCGGCGGCGCGGGCCGAGGCGCAGGCAAAATACAGCTTTGAGGTTTTCCGCGCGACGGTGCATGGTCTTTATGACGAACTGGAACAACACGTGAAGGGAATGGGAGCATGCTGAAACAGAGGATGGTCGCAGGAGTCCTGTTGCTGGCGCTGGCGGGCTGTGGTGGCGATGGTACAGCTACGGGTGGCGGCGCCACAAATTTCGGGAACAACAACGGGCAGGTGGTGGTGGCGTTGGGCGATAGCCTTGTGGCTGGCGTGCCCGGCGGCGGCGCGCCGTGGCCGGCGCGGCTTGCCGGGTTGAGCGGCAAGACGGTGATCAACGCCGGCATCGGCGGCGAGGAGAGTAGCGGCGCGTTGAGCCGTTGCGGCCGGCTGCTGGCTGCCTACAAACCGGGTTACCTGCTCATCCTGACGGGCGCGAACGATGCCATCATGGGTTATAGCACCGACAACGCCGTGGCGAACATCCGCGCGATGGTGCAAAAGGCAAAGGCTAACGGGACCGTGCCGGTGGTGGCGACCTTGTTGCCCATGACCGGCGAGCACGGCCTCTTTGATGGTTCGGCGCAACGTATCAGCGCGGGTATCCGCGGGGTGGCTTCGTCCGAGGGCGTGGCGCTGGTTGATCTCCAAGGCGAATTTGGCGCCGGGACCGGCCTGCTCATCGGCGACGGCCTGCACCCGAACGACGCGGGCAACCAACTCATGGCGCTGGCTTTCAACGACGCGCTCTGAGGCGCAGCCTCGTCCCTGCCCGCGCGCGTTGGTGCTCCGGAGGGGTGGCCGGGCAGGGTGACGCCAGTCAACGCTTTTCCTGGCCTTGGGAAAAAACCGCCGGATTTTTCCAAGGCTGGGACTCCCGACGGATTCACGCTTGCAGGCGCGGCGGTGAATCAGTAGTTTCGGCGCGCCCGATTCACTCCCGGAGAGGTGCCAGAGCGGTTGATTGGGCACGCCTGGAAAGCGTGTTGTCTCCGAAAGGGGGCACGAGGGTTCGAATCCCTCCCTCTCCGCCATCCCCAGGGCCTGCTAGGGCGGTGCACTATGCAAGCCGCCGCGCATGTGCATCGGCATGTTCTTGGGTGTCTCATGCGGCTTGCTTTTGTCAATCTGCCGCTGGATCACCAGATAGGCGGCTGTACCCACGAAGAGCGCGATGATGAGCGCCACCGTGACGACGCGGGCCTTCGGATCGGGATCAACATTGGGCTTGCAAGGTTTCGTCGCGAACGAGCGCGGGAACGGTTGTTCCAGTTTGCTGGCCTGCCGGTCGGCCTCCAGCAGGGGGGCCAGGGTGGGTTTCGCCGAGCCCGGTTGCGCGGCACCAGGGAGGGGCTCTTGCGCCTCCGCCTTGGGCTGGGTGGCGAGATAACGCCGGAGGTCGTCCTTGGTGAAACGTTTGAGTGGCTCGAACTGGTCGCTCGCCACCGCAATGCCGGGCGCCTCCCTGGACAGGGTCTCAAGATATTTCTTGAGGTCTTCCTTGGTGTAGCGCTTGAGCGGTTCGTAGGGATCCTCCGCCATGACGTTTGCGGATGCGGCTTGGTCTTTCGTGTTCATGTGATGAACTCCTGCCTTGGGTACGGATGTCACGGTTGATGCTTGAAGGCCTCCGCTGGTAGGCCGGTCGCCAGGTCGTAGATTCTCTTCGCGGCTTGCACGTCACTTTTTTCCAGCACGATGTTCTTGGTCTGATCGCCTTCGACATGCAACAGCAGGTCGGCGGGTGCGCGGAGGGCGACGCCGCTGAACCGCGCGCCGCGCGTCTGCACGCACCGCAGCAGCGCGGCGGCGTCGGTTGCGCCGGCGAGGTCGAGCCCGTTGACGGTGATGGCTTCGGCGTCGTCGAACAGCAGCGCGTGGCGCGCGTCCGCGGCGGCGGTGCGCAGCTTGATGTTCTCGAACCGGAGGCCTTTCACGTGGCGGCAGTAGAAGCCGTAGGCGGGCAACGTGCCGAACATCTTGCATTCGGGATAGGCCTCCGGCCGCTCGCGAATCTGGCGCGTGGTGTTGGTGATATTCCCGCCGCCCTCGAAGCCGAGGCTGATGTTTTGCAACAGCACGTCCTCGATCGGATGCCCCGGCAACCCGGCGATGGCGCAGCCGAGCGTCGAGCAGTTTTCGGCGGTGATGTTTTTGAGCTGCACCTTGCGCAAGGCGCCCACGCCCGGCCGCCGGCCGGTGGCATAGGGGCGGCCGCGATCGCCGAGCCGCAGGAAGATGGGCGCCGAGACGCCGCGGATCTGCACCTCGCTGACGCTGACGTTCTCCAGCGTGCCGCCATCCACGATCTCCAGCGCGAGGCCGGCGAGGCCGCGTTGGTGGCCATAGATCACCTGTGAATTCGTCGGCGAGAACACGGTGCAGTTGGCGATCTGGATGTTGATGAACCCGCCGCCGGACTCCGTGCCCAGCTTCAGCGCGTTACAGTGGCTGCTGGAGACGCAGTTGGAAATCGTCACGTTGCGGCACGGCGTGCCGGAGGTGCTCTTGAGGCAGATGCCGTCATCGTCGGAATCCACGTGGCAGTCGCTGATGACGACGTTCTCGCTGCTATCAATGTCCAGCCCGTCGTTGTTGAATGTGACGTGGTTGAAGACCGCGATGCCGTGGATGACCACGTTGGTGCAGAGCCGGTAGTTCTGCATCCAACTGCCGGAGGCGCGCAGCCGGACGCCCTCCACGAGGATGTTCGCGCACTTCTCGAAGAACAGGTTCTTGGGCCGCCGGTGCTTGTCATCGCGGAAGGCGTCGCCGTTGCCATCAATCGTGCCCGCGCCGCGGATCGTGACATCGTGCACGCCCTCGCCGTGGAGCAGATTGCGGAAGACCGGCTCCGGCTTGGCGGCGCCGGGCGCGGGCGGGAGGTAGTAGTCCTTCAGGTCGCGGCTGCCGAGCAGCGTCGCGCCGGCGTCGAACTGGAGCGTCACGCCGCTGCGCAACAGCAGCGCGCCGGTCAGGAACGTGCCGGCCGGGAAGCGGACGGTGCCGCCGCCGGCCGCGCCCGCGGCGTCCAGCGCCTTTTGCAGCGCTGCGGTGCACAGCGTCCGGCCGTCGGCCGCCGCGCCCTGATCCATGACGTTATAAACTTCTTCCACCGCGCCTGCCCGCAACCCGAGCGCGACCACCGCCGCCCAGCCGATTTTTCCACGCATGACCAACTCCTTTCCACAACCGCGGCGAGGCTCGCGCATTCAAACGCCGGAGTCAATCCCGGCGGGGAAAGAGGGGCGAGCTGGGGCGCGGAAAAATTTCTACGGAAGAAGAGGGGACGCGCACTCCGTGCCTGTCGCAACAGAATCCGCGCCCGGAGTGCGTGGTCCACCTTGGCGGGGTGGCTTTTCCAAGCTCTGGAATAACGGCCGTTCCGGGTTCCCATCCTTGGAAAAGCCGGCGAAGCCGGCCGTTCAGGCCGCTTAATCCTCGCCACTCGTCACACGCCCCCCGGCCCCGGCCTGCCGCCGGCGGCGGGTGGCGAGGGCGTCGCGGACGTGGCCGAGTTCGGGGCAGCGCAGGCACCACGCTAAAAGAAGGTATAGGGCGATGCCCAGCGCGAGCACGGGAATGAGCGCGCCGAACTGGAGCAGTTTGCCGTGCAGGCCGGCCCTGGCCAGTACCGTGGTCAGGGCCGGGTGGCCGAGCCAGACGGCCGCGCCCATCGCGGCGGCGGCGGCGAGCGAGCGCAGCGCGCCCTGCCAGATGGCCCGCCCGCCGTAGGGGCCGAGGCGGCGGCGCAGTTGCCAGCCGAGCGTGAGGCCGTTGAAAGCCTCGGCGAGCACCGCGGCGGCGGCGAGGCTCATCGCCTTCCATTCCGGCGCAAGGGTGAGCGTACAAATCAAGTTCAGCGAGAAGTTGAGGCCCACGGCGATCAACCCGTTGCGGAAGGGCGTGCGCGTGTCGTGCTGCGCATAGAAGGCGGGGACGAAGACTTTCGCGAGGCCAAAGAAGAACAGGCCCGGCGCATACACTTGCAGTACCTGCGTGGCGTGGTCCACGCTGGCGGCGTCGAAGGCGCGCCAGCCGAGCAGCGCCTCCGTGATCGGGCGGGCGAGGACGAACAAGCCGACGGCGGCGGGGACCATGATGAAAAGCAGGATGCGCAGCGAGTGGTTGATGGTCTCGCGGACGCGGTCGTGCTGGCCCTCCGCGGCGTGGCGCGAGAGGACGGGCAGGAGCACGGTACTCATCGCGGTGGCGAGAATGCCTTGCGGGAAGTACAGCAGGCGCTCGGCAAAGTACATCGTGGAGGCCGCCCATGGCGTGGCGAACAACGCCATGAAGCTGTTGATCGTCATGTTGAGCTGCGAGACGGATTGGCCGAGCGCAACCGGCGCCATGAGTTTGAGGAAACGCAGGACGCGCGCATCACGCAGGTCCCACGTGAGGCCGGGCCGCCAGCCAAGCCGCCACATCGCCGGCCACTGCGCGCCCAGTTGGACGAGGCCGGCGACGAGAATGCCGAGCGCGACGCCGTAGATGCGCTCTTCCGGCGTCGCACCCAGCAGCGGACAGACGAAAAGCACAAACGCGATCCACGTCAGGTTGAGCAGGCACGGGGTGAACGCGGGCAGCGCAAAGCGCAGGTGGCTGTTGAGGACGCCCTGCGAGAGCGCGGTGAGGCAGATGAACAGCATGTAGGGCAACATGATCCGCATCAGCGGCAGGACCTGCGCATCGTGGCCGAGGCGCTCGGGCGCGAGTTGCAGTAGAAAGGTCAGGCCGGTGAGCGCGCATACGATGAGCAGCAGCGCCGCGCCGAGCAGCGTGCCGACTTTGCGCGTGAAGTGCCACGCGGCATTGTCACCCTCCTGCTGGCGCGTGGCGGTATAGATGGGGACAAAGGCTGAGGAAAGCGCACCTTCGCCGAAGAGGGCGCGGAACATGTTCGGGATACGGAAGGCGACGACGAAGGCCGACATCGCGCCGCTGGTGCCGAACGCCGCGGCGGTCAGCATATCGCGCGCGAGCCCCAGAAAGCGGCTCATCAGCGTGAACCCGCCGACGGTGAACGCTGACCGGATGACCTTGTGTTGCTCCACGGCGCGGCATCATGGCACAGCGCTCCCCGCCACGCAACGCCACCGCCAGCGTTGGAGAAGGTCGGCAGCCAGGGAGGATTTGACAGGCGGAGGGGCGGTGTGCTTCACTCCGCGCCCGCAGCCTAAAGCGTCCCGCCTTCCTGCGGGCGCTGCGGAGGACCCAACAGCCACGGCGCGAGCCGGGGCCGGGGCGTACGCCGGTGGGCAACCATCGCGCGCGGTCACTTCCAAGACCGAGCCCGTCAGCTAACTCCGCCGGCCACTGGAAGGGCGATCCACGCGCCTCCGCCATCGCGGGGCCACCATGCATCACCCGGTCAATCGCAGGACGTGTCACGCCGGCACGGCCTGGGCCAAGGCTTTGCAGACAAGGCAGCGGGTATGTCGTGGTTCGAAAAAACCAAGCGCGTGATGTTCGGCCGGCCGCGGGACCTCTCGGATCCGAAGCTGTTCCACAAGATTTCCTTGGTTGCGTTTCTCGCCTGGGTCGGGCTGGGCTCCGATGGTTTGAGCTCCTCCGCCTACGGCCCGGACGAAACCTTCCGCGCGCTGGCCGGCCACCCGCACCTCGCGGTCTTCATGGCGCTGGCGGTGGCGCTGACGGTGTTCATCATCTCCTATGCCTACAGCAAGATCATCGAGCACTTCCCCTCGGGCGGCGGTGGCTACGTGGTGGCGACCAAGTTGCTCGGGCCCATGTTCGGCGTGGTCTCCGGCAGCGCGCTGCTGGTGGACTACGGCCTGACGATCAGCGTCTCGATCGCGTCGGCGGCCGACCAGATTTTCAGTTTTCTCCCGGCGGAGTGGGGGACGTGGCAGACCAAGGTCGCGGTCGAAAGCGTGGCGATTCTCCTGTTGCTGATACTCAACATCCGCGGCGTCAAGGAATCCATCAGCATCCTGGTTCCGATCTTCCTGTTGTTCATCGTCACGCACGCGGTGGTGCTGTTGGCGGGCGTGGGGTTGCATCTGCGCGAGATCCCCGCCGTCGCCGGCCAGGTGGCCGCCGGGTTGCGCCACGATCTGAACACGCTGGGGCTGGGCGCGCTGCTGCTGATTTTTGCGCAGGCCTATTCGCGCGGCGCGGGCACCTACACCGGCATCGAGGCGGTCTCCAACGGCCTGCAAATCATGCGTGAGCCGCGCGTGGCGACGGCGAAACGGACGATGCTCTACATGGCGGTGTCGCTGGCCGTCACCGCCGGCGGCATTCTGCTGTGTTACCTCCTGCTCGGCGTTACACCGGTCGAAGGCAAGACGCTCAACGCGGTGCTGGTTGAGCGGCTCGGTTTCGGCACGTGGTTCGTGGTGCTCACGCTCTGCGCCGAGGGCGCGCTGCTGCTGGTGGCCGCGCAGACCGGTTTCCTGGATGGCCCGCGCGTCATGGCGAACATGGCGCTCGATGGCTGGCTGCCGCGCCGCTTCAGTTCGCTCTCGGAAAGATTGACGACGCACTACGGCATCGTCCTGATGGGCCTCGCCGCGTTTGCCACGCTCATCTATACCCGGGGCCGGATTGATCACCTGGTGACGATGTATGCGATCAATGTGTTCGTCACTTTCTCGCTGACGCAGCTGGGCATGTGCCGCTTCTGGCTCCAGGAGCGGCACAGCCAGCCACGCTGGCGGCAGTCGCTGGCGCTGCACGCACTGGGCGCGTTTCTCTGCCTCGGCATTTTGGTCATGGTCGTCGTCGAGAAATTCTTCGAGGGTGCCTGGATGACGCTGCTGGTGACCGCGCTGCTGATTCTCTTCTGCTGGCTCATCCGCCGGCACTACGCCAAGGTCTCGGCCAAACTCGCTAGGCTCTCGGAGACCTTGAGCAACCTGCCGGCCGAGGCGGCGGGGGGCGCCGCGCCGGGCGCGCTCGACCCGCACCAGCCCATCGCCGTGTTGCTCGTCGGTGGTTACAGCGGGCTGGGCATCCACTCGCTGCTCGCGATCTTCCGGCAGTTCCCCGGCTTCTACCGACAGGTCGCGTTCGTCTCGGTGTCCGTCATGGATTCCGGCGCGTTCAAGGGTGCGGGCGAACTGGATAATCTCAAGGCGCAGACGCAACAGGCGCTGGAGCGCTATGCGGCGCTCGCCCGCGGCTACGGCCTCGCCGCCGCCAGCTACACCGCCGCCGGCACCGACCCGATGGACGAAATCGAAAAACTCTGTCGCGCGATCGGCCGCCATTTTCCCAAGGCGACCTTCTTTGCCGGCAAACTGATCTTTCGCAAGGATACCTGGTATCAACGCCTGCTGCACAACGAGACCGCCACCGCGATTCAGCGCCGCCTCCAGTGGGAGGGCCTGCCGACGGTCATCCTGCCCGTCCGCGTCCGCGATTGAACGATAAAAAGGAATCCCGCGGGGCCGTGCTTCTGCTATGCTCGCCGCGCATGGCTGTGGCACTCGAACAACTGCCTTCCGCGCTCTGGGCGCGCCGGCTGCTGCTGGCGGCGGTGCTCCTGGTCACCTTCTCCGTCGCGCTCGGCCAGTTCGTGCTGGCGCTGGCGTGCGTGCCGCTGGCGTACTGGGTGTGGCGCGCGCGGCCGGCGCCGCCGCCCCTGCTCATCCCCGCGCTGCTCTTCCTCGCCATCGCGTGGCTTACGCTGGCGTTCAACACCGCCCGGCCGGACTTCTCGCGCATAACCAAGCTGCTGTGGTTCGTCGCGCTGCCCGCGGCGGCGTGGCTGCTGCGCGACGAGCGCGACCTGCGCGCTCTGCTGTGGGCCTTCGCCCTCGGCTGCGCCGTGCTCGCCCTCCGCACGCTCATCATGGTCCCGCTCGGCGCCTGGAAGTTGTTGCGTGCCGCGCCCGACTACGCGCAGAACTTCCCGCACGCGCTGACCCTGCAAGGCTCGATGCCCGATGGCCAGATGCTGATGCTCGGCCTCGTCGCCACGCTCGGCCTGCTGCTGATCCGCCGCGCCGAACGCCGGCCGGCCGGCCTCGTCCTCGCGCTGCTCCTGCTGCAGATTGCCGGGTTCATCATGAACCTCAAGCGCGGCTCGTGGATCGTCGCGCTCCTGCTGCTGGTGATCTTCGTGCTGCTGAAACTCTCGTGGAAGCACACGCTCGTGATCGCGCTGGTCGTCATCGGCGCGCTCTGCCTGCCGCCGGTCCGCGCCCGCCTGACCACGCTGGAGCGCGACTTCAACCCCGCCGTGGGCGGACGCGCGACGATGTGGCTGCACGTCGCGCCGGCGCTGATCAAAGCGCACCCGTGGGGCCTCGGCTACCGCCAGCTCACGAACGAGAAGATGCGCGCCGTCGCCCCGAACGTCGAGCGCGATCGCGATCATCTGCACAACAACGCGCTGACCGTACTCGTGGAAACCGGCTGGGCCGGTCTCGCCGCCTATCTGTTCTGGATGGGCTGGGCGCTGGTGGATGCGGTCCGGCGCTGGCGCGCGGCGCAACCAGTTTCGGAGGCGGCGGCGGTCGCCGCGCTGGTGCTGCTGCTGATGTTCGCCGGCCTGCTGCTCAACGGCGTGGTGGAATATAACTTTGGCACCTCGCGGCTGATGATCGCCGCCGGCGTCATCATGGGCGCGGGCGTGCTCGGCCGCGTGGCCAAGCCGGCGTGACGGCGTAAAGTTCCAAGCCTTGGAAAAACCAGCCGTGCCAGTTTCCAGTGTCTGGAAACCGTAGCGGCGCGCCGGCGGCGGCCAGCGGCCGCCGCTACAGCGAAGAAAGGCGGAGACGATGCAAAAAGTTTTGGTCCCATTGGCCGATGGCGTCGAGGAGATGGAGGCGACGATCATCATGGATATGCTGCGGCGCGCGCAGTGGCACGTGCTCGCGGTCGGTCTGAAGCCGGGTACGGTGCTGGCGGCGCGCGGTACGCGGCTGGTGCCGGACGAGGTCTGGGAGCGGATTGATCCGGCGCAGTTCGACGTGTTCGCGATCCCCGGCGGCGCGCGCGGTGTGGAAAATCTGCGGCACGACCCGCGCGTGGTGGCGGCGGTCCGGGCGCACGCGGAGCGCGGCAAGCTGTCGGCGGCGGTGTGCGCGGGCCCGCTGGTGTTGCAGGACGCGGGCGTGCTCGCCGGCCGGCGCGCGACGTGCCATCCCGGCGTGATCTCCGAGTTCACGCTGGCGCGGCGCGTGGAGGAGCCGGTGGTGGTGGATGGCCACATTGTGACGAGCCAGGGCGCGGGGACCACGTTCGCGTTCGCGCTGACGCTGGTCGCGCTGGTCGAGGGCGCCGCCAAGGCGGCGGAGCTGGCGCGCGCGATTGTGCTGGCCCCGGCGGAACTCGAACGGCTGGGCGCGGCGGCGGCGCGGCCGGGGTAAAAAAACTCTTGTGTTTTGAGGGGTCGGGTGCAAACATCCGCCCGCCGTTAAGCGAATGTAATGGGATTGGTCAACAAACAAAAGCTGGAGGAATGGTTATGGCAATGACGAAGTCGCAGGTGCAGGCCGCGTTGGCTGAAAAGTTGGGCGTGTCGAAGAAGCAGGTCGGTCAGTTCTTTGAAGAACTGGCCAAGCTTGCCTATAAGGAAGCGAAAAACGTTTTCACGATTCCTGGGCTCGGCAAGCTGAAACTTAAACAGCGCGCTGCACGCATCGGCCGCAACCCGGCGACGGGCGAGCAGATTCAGATCGCGGCGAAGAAGGTTGTCCGGTTCACGGTCGCCAAGGCCGCGAAGGACGCGATCCTCAAGAAGTAAGTCCACCGCGAGTGGAAGGCAAAAGGAGACGGCGACCGCCGTCTCCTTTCTTTTTTTGGGGGTACCGATCTCGGCGGGATCAGGTTCCCCCGGCGATGGGGTTGCGTTGGGTTCCGAGGTGGGAGATCGTTACCTCCATGATATCGCCATCGCGCAGCAGGACGGGCGGCTTGCGCGCGGAGCCAATGCCGGAGGGGGTGCCCGTGGCGATGATATCACCCGGTTCGAGCGTGATGATGGCGCTGAAGAAGGAAATCAAGTAAGGCAATTTGAAGAGCATCTGCAGGGTTGTGTCGTTCTGTAAAACCCGATCATTGACGCGCTGGGTGATGCGCAAGTTATGCGGATCAGGAATTTCATCGGGCGTGACGAGGAAGGGGCCTAGGGGGGCAAAGGTGTCGGCACTCTTGCCGCGAAACCACTGTTGGCCCTCACGTTGCGCCTCACGGTCGGTGACATCGTTCAAAATGGTGTAACCGGCGACGTGGTCCAAGGCTGCGGCTGCCGCCACGCCGCGCGCCGTACGACCGATGACCAAGGCGAGTTCGGCCTCACCATCTACGCGCTTGGCACCGCGCGGCAGGACAACGGGATCGCACGGGCCGTTGAGTGCGGAGGTGGCCTTGGAAAAAAAAATGGGTGTTGTGGGGATGGTGGAGTCGAACTCGGCGGCGTGGGCGGCGTAATTTTTTCCGAGGCAGACCAGTTTGCCGGGACGCGCCACTGGCGGGCCGAGGCGGATGTTACCAGCGGCGATGGTTTTCGGATGATCTTCGCGCAGCAGCGCACGAACGCGCTCAAGGCCGTGCCTGGAAAAAAAATGCGCATTGTAATCTTCGATATCAAAAGCCATCGCGCGCACATCGAGGATGCGAGCGGTGCCGGATGCATCCTCAAGCCAGACTCCGGGGCGTTCGGCCCCGTGTGGTCCAAAGCGAACCAATTTCATGTTTCATTCTCCGGGGCGGCTGGGTCAGCTTGCAAGGCGCTGCGGTTCAGGCCGAGGTCAGCCAGTATGTGATCGGTGGTTTTGAAATGCAATTTCGCCACGCGACCAAGCGCAGGGGGGCCATGAAGCAACACGAATTTTTCCGCCGCGACCTGTACCTGTGCCGCGGCCCCTTTAGGGAGGTCTAGGCCTGCTTGCTGGCCGAGGTTGCGCAGTCCTTGCAGAAAGGCGGCGCGTGCCAGTACCGACGCGGCCGCGACGGCAGGATCGCTTTCGGCTTTATGCCGCTGTTCGAGCTTGATGGTGAGCCCGCGTGCCTTGAGAGCACTCTCGATGCGATGCTTGGGACCGAACTGGTCGGCCAAGGCGCGTGGGCAGTCGGGAATGGCAGCGAGCAGATTCTCGATGGCACGAGCATGGCCCCATGCAAGCAGGCGGTTGACATTCTTAAAGCCGGCATAAAGGCGGTTGTAGGCGCGTGGGCCAATAGTGACAATACTGAAGCGCCGGCCCAACAATTGGCGCAGATCGGCGGCCATTTTTTCGGAAACGCGATCACTGGTAATCATTTTGCTGTCGCGCACCTTGAGTTTCGTGAAGGCGTCGGCCAGCGGCGGATCCACGTAAGCAGCGGCAATCACGAGCGGCCCAAAGAAATCGCCTTTGCCACTTTCGTCTATGCCCATATGGGCTGAAATCCGTTCCGGGTGAAGCAACTTTTCGTAACCGAGCCGCGCCTGGCCCAACACCTCTGGTTCCAAGGTGAACTCGACCCAGGCTGCGGCCCCTTGGCCTTGGACAACAAGCTTGCCACTATGATAGAGCGTGATTTGGCACTCGCGCCCTTCTGCTGCCAGTGAAGCATGAGGTACTGTGCGCAACCGATAGTTGCCTTGGTGCAGACATTGCGTCAGCCTGATACGCGCGGCGTTATCCAGTGTGAAGACTTGCGTAGAAAGGTTCATGCGCCGACGCAGGCTAGCAAAAGAGGCCCAGCCGGGCCAAGGGGTGATTTATATGTTTTTTTTGCTTGTCTTTTTTGGGGTGTTGGACGATAAATCGCGCGTGCCGGATTTTTGGGCTCGATAACAAAGTTGGTGCGAGCGGGTTGTGGCAATCAAATAACCGAGGTGAGCAATGAAAAGAATGATAGGTGTGGCGCTGGCGGTGATGATGAGTGCGACGGTTTTCTGCTCCATGGCGCAAGGGACGGGTGGCAATCCTCCTCCCGGCGGAACGCCGCCGCCCACGCGTGAGGTCAAGCAGTGGGAATTGGCCCGCTTGATGGTGGAGTTATTGGGCCTGACGCGTTTCCTGCCGCCCAATCCCAGCAATGCCGACTACTTCCAAATTCTGATGCAGAACAACGTCATGCCGGCTGATGGCTGGCAGGCGGACAAGTCCATCAGTCGTTATGACTTGGCCCGGGTGGTGGTTTTGGGTATGCGCCAGAACAACAACATTCAGCAGCCTGAAAATCCTCAATCATGGATTGATTACCTCGTTGGCGTTGGCTGCCGCATAGATACCATTGGCGCAGCCACCCAGCCACTCGCGCCGCTGGTCATCCCGGTGGGCCGCAGTTCTTATTCAAACCAGACCTTCTCTGGCGACAAGGAGCCAACCCCGCCGCCGTCCGTTGGTGAATTGCAGTTGGGTGCCATCATGGTGCCTATTCGCGAGTATGTGAAGCCTTTGCCGGCGACGCCTACCGCGCCGGCTCGTGGAGCGCGCATCTGATTTTAGAGAGGGGAAAAACATGAAGAAAACAGTCTTGATTCTGTCGGCGATGTTGATGGGTAGCGGGCTTTCTTGGGGCTTGGGAAAAGACAACCTGATTACGCTGAATAACACGCTGCGATTGGCGTGGAATGACAACTATTATCAGGCCACCAGCAACAAGACCTCCACGGGGATGATTACGGAACAACCGGAAATCATGATCAACCTGAACCGGGAGAACACCTTCCTGGGTTTGCGTTATCGGCCCTCGTTTGTCTGGTTTACCGAGTCCTCGGTGAGCCGCCGGCAGACGGTGCAACATGAGTTGGATGCCAGTTTGAGCCACACCTTTTCCCCGCGTTTCTCTGTCTCGGTTGTGGAAACGTTCCGGCGTGGCGTGCAGCCGGAGTTGCAAGACCGAAATAATGCTTTGATCCTGCCGGATCAAAGCTACATGGAAAACACGGTGAATGGCACGCTGGGTATTCAGTTGCGCCAATCCACACGGTTGGACGCTTCGGGGCGCTTCTATATCATGCGCTATGATAACGAAGCGGTTTCCACCAACACCGATTACAACATCGCGTCGGCTGGCTTGACGTTGCGTCAGGAAGTTTCCAAGGCGACGACCATCAGCGGTAGCCTGAACTATGACAACACGTCTTACCGGCAATTAAGTGCGCGTAGCGCCAATACCTTTTCCATTGGTGGTGGTGTGGATCACACCTTCGGGCCGAGGTTGCTTGGCAGCTTGAGTGGTGGTTATCAGTTGAAGAGTTTTGAACTGGCCTCCATCAGTGGTCAAAATTCACCGTATGGAAATTTCTCCCTGACCTACCTGTTCAATCCGCGTCTGCGTTTCACTGCGGGTGCGTCCTATTCGCTGTGGGAAGCGGACATCCAGCCCTATGCGAGTCAGGAGCGCCTCTCGTCCTACGCGAGTTTGGGTTATGATCTATCCACGCGGGTGGCGGTCTATCTCTCCGGTGGTATTACGCGCGGCAAGTATTTGTCGGAGCAGACCTATACCCCGTCTGGTGATTCCACAGCGCAGGGCGGAAACGATACGATCTATCAGGGCAGTTTGCGTGCCTCATATATGATTGATCGTCACAATTTCTTGGAAGCCACGTATCAGTACACCAAGGCGGCCTCGGATGTGCGGGCTGATTTCGCCGCGAATTTATTCGACTTGGGCTGGCGGTTGTCATTCTAACGTGGCTGGTTCGTCTGGTTGTGCCCATCCAAACGCTGGCGTGGTATCGTGTCGCAGTCCTGCCTGTAGCAAGCACTGGAAGGTGACCAAATTATGGCCGAAAAGGAAACCCAGGAGATAGGTCTGCATTTTCTCGATTACTGGCGCGTCGTGCGTTCCCGTAAGGAGATTGTGCTGGCGGTGGCCCTGCTGGTCATCATTACAGTCACGGCTTGGACCATGACTTTGCCGCGCATGTATGAGACCGAGGCTAAAATCTCCATTCGCGAAGACCAAGCCGACGTGGACGTGTTCGAGCGGTCAGGTTTGGGCTTCTCCTACAATCCCTTCTTCTTGCGTACCCAACTCGAAATCATCGGCTCCCGCCAGATCCTGTACAAGGTGATAGACAACCTCAACCTTTGCAAGGAATGGGGCAAGAAGATCAACGAGGACAAGGCCCCCATTGGTCGGGGGCTGGCCTTCGCTATCTTGGCTGGGGCCTTGCGTGTGCAGCCCTCCCGTGACACCAGCCTGATCTCGATCATCGTGCGCATGGAGGATGGCAACGAGGCGGCGCTGGTGGCCAATGAGGTCGCCAAGGTGTATCGCGAGCATCGGCTGGGCGAAAAGCGCTCGACCATGATGCGCGGCATTGAGGCCCTTGAAAGTGAACTGGAAAAACAGCAGGAAAAAGTCAATAAGGCCGAGGAGGATTTGGAGCGGGTGCGCAAAGAGTTGAACATCTCCACCCTCGGCGGCCCCGGGGGGCCGGCTATTGATAAAATGAAACTGCAGGCCATGCAGGCGGACCTGATCGCCGCGCGCGTGGATATGCTGGTGCGCAAGACGCGGCTAGATCAGATCAAGGATTTGGCGGGTGACGATCTGCTGTCTGCCCAACAATTCATCGTCGGGGATGCCTCCTTGAGCAGCTTGCGCCAGCAGATAACGGACACACAGGTCAGCCTGAAACTCATGTTGGAAAGCCTGGGTGAAAACCATCCTGATGTAAAGCGGCTACACGCGGGCTTGGAGGAATTGCGCAAGCGCCTTGCTGAGGGCTTGAACGGCATGAAGAAAGGCTTGGATGCTGACTTCAATGTTGCCAAGGAAAAGTTCAATGTTCTCGAGCAGGAACTGAACGCCATCAAGGCGACCGATATCGCCGCCGAGCGTGAGAAGTATTTGCCGTATAACAAGGCCGAGCGCAAGTTGGAGACGGAACGTGCAGTTTTGACGGCGCTCAAAGCTCGGCTATCCCAGCAGGGGATCGAATTGGAAATCCCGCGAACACCTGTCGAGGTTGTGGACCCCGCTGAACCGACCACGGTGCCTGTCAGTCCGAATCTGTTCTTCAATATCCTTATCGGCATCATCGCCGGCATCGTCGCTGGTATCGGTCTCGCCTTCTTCTTGGAATACCTCGACACCTCCATCAAGACCGTGGACGATGTGGAGAAGTATTTGAGCTTGCCGGTGCTGGGTGCCATCCCGCAGCGCGTCAAACCGCTCAACGAGGAAGGTCCCGACAGCCCGCATGCAGAAGCCTACCGCGTGTTGCGCGCGAACATTCAATTTGCCAATAAGGGGAATGGTGGCGCGTTTTCGATGATCAGTGGCGGCGCGGGCGAAGGCAAGTCCACCACGCTCTTCAACTTGGCCTATGTCTGTGCGCAGCAGGGTGACAAGGTGTTGCTGGTGGACTCCGACCTGCGGCGACCGGTGATCCATACCATCTTGGGCATGTCGAACCGCTTCGGGTTGACCAATGTCCTCATGCGCGATGTGCCCATCGAGGAAACCATCAAGCCTACGGCCATCCCCAATCTGCACTTCCTGCCCAGCGGCAAGCTGCCGAAGACCTCCATTGGCCTGCTGGACTCACAACGGATGCGCGAACTGGTCAAGAACCTCAAGGCGCGTTACGACTACGTTTTCTTTGACTCGCCGCCGATCATCGGTGTGACCGATGCTTCCATCCTGGCGAGCGAAGTGGACGGTGTCATCCTGGTAGTGCAATACCGGAAGTTCCCGAAGGTCATCTCCATGCGTGCCAAGCGTATGATCGAGAATACCGGCAGCCATATCCTTGGGGTGGTGCTCAACAACATCAACATCATGCGCGACGACTATTACTATTATTACCATTCCTACTACGCCGACTATTATTACCGCTCCCAGGAAAGTGTGCCGAAGCCGGAAACCGCGACCGCGGCGGCTGGACCGGCGGCCGAAGTTCGGAAGGAAACCACATGAGCAGCACCCTGCGTACTTCCTGCACGCTCACGCTCGTGGCGGCCCTGCTGGGCGGTTGGGTGGCGGGCGTGGGTTGTCGTTCTGCCAGCGCGCGCAAGGCGGCTGGTACGGGTACCAACGCGCCGACGGCTGTGGCCAAGTCTAGCGTCAAGGAAACTCCGGCCGCCACCAAGACCACCAAGGCCGTTTCCACGGCCAAGGCCGGCAAGACAACGACAGTGGCCAAGCCCCAACCGGACACTACGGCAACCACCACTAACCGGCCCGGTTTCTTTGCGCGGCTGTTCGGTCCCAAGGTGGCCAAGCCGGCGCCCACACCGGCCACGGCCGCGACCACCGCCAAGTCGCCGGTGCCTGTAGTCACCAACGTCAATACCAATAAGACGTTTGTACCCTATCGCATCCAAGTCAACGATACACTCATCATTTCCCTGCGCGGCATCACACCGGAACAGCCCAATGTAGAGCAGGTGGTGGATGAAAACGGTGAGATCAAGCTGCCCTACATCAGTGCGCTCAAGGCCGAGGGGCGGACGCCCTCTGAACTCGAGACGCTGATCCGGGACACCTACATCGAGCAAAAAATCTACCGCAGGCTTACGGTCAATATCATCATTCCGGCGCAGACCCAGCCCACCTTCTATGTGAAGGGTGAGGTGCGCTCTCCTGGACGCATCCCCTTCGTCAGTGGCATGACCTTGCTGGCAGGTATCGTCGCGGCGGGTGGTCCGACGGATTTCTTCTCGCCCAACATGACGTTGCTCCGTGGCGGCAAGCGGATCAAATTCAACTACTACGATCTCGAAAAGTATCCTGAGAAGGATCAGCCTGTGCAGGCGGGCGATATCATTGTTATAGATAAGAGTTGGTTCTAGGCTCACCTGCCAGGCTGTGTGCGCGCCCCGGTTTTCCAAGCCTTGGAAGAGCGGGGCGCTTGCTTTCCGGGGCTTGGAACGGCGGGGTTCCGGGGTTCAAGCCTTGGGAAACGTCGTGGCGTGCTATGCTGCCGCCGGAGCAACTTCCGATGAACATTGGCTGGATTGGCACTGGTATCATGGGCGTAGCGATGGCCGGTCGCGTACAGGCGGCTGGTCATGCGTTGTCTCTCTTTAACCGCAGCCGCGCCAAGGCGGAGCCGCTGTTGGCGCGTGGCGCGCGCTGGTGTGGCAGTCCGGCCGAGGTCGCGCGCGGCGCGGAGATCGTGTTCACCATCGTTGGTTTCCCGGCCGATGTCGAAGAGATCTACTTCGGCCGGCAGGGGCTTTTCTCGTCGCAACCAACCACCTGTGCCTTGTTGGTGGATATGACCACCAGCCCGCCGGAACTCGCGCGCCGGATTGCCCTCGCCGCTGCCACGCGCGGGCAGGCCGCGCTCGATGCGCCCGTCACCGGTGGCGATATCGGTGCGCGGGACGGCACACTGGTCATCATGGTCGGCGGCGAGCCTAAGGCGTTCGAGCGCGCCTTGCCGCTGCTGCAGTTGCTGGGGCGGAACGTGGCGCGCGTCGGTGGGCCGGGGGCCGGCCAGCAAGCCAAGCTGGTGAACCAGATTCTGATTGCCGGCGCGATGATTGGCGTGTGCGAGGCACTGCTGGTGGCCTCGCGTGCCGGGCTGGACGGTGCGCAACTGGTCACGCTGCTGGGCGAAGGCGCTGCCGGTTCGTGGGCGTTGCAGCGATTGGGCCCGCGTCTGCTACGCGGCGATTACGCACCGGGTTTTATGGTGGAGCATTTCCTCAAGGACCTTGGTCTTGCCCTGCGCGAAGCTGCCGTGCTCAATCTCAAGCTGCCGGGCGTGGAACTGGCGCAACAGCTCTATGAAAAGGTCCGCGCGCGCGGTCACGGCCGCAGCGGAACGCAGGCGCTCCTGCTCGCGCTGGAAGAACTTAAGGCCCAACACTAAATCGCATTAGACGTGCGGCTCAATGGCGATGTGGACGCGCTCGGTCTGCGTCTGGATGTCGAGCAGGCGGCCGACATGGTCCATATGCTCCACCGCCTTGCGCAATTCCTCGATGTCAAGGCCCTCGGACGTGATCGCCTCCCGCGCGCGCGCCGGAATCAGATTTGCCAGTTTGAAGACTTGCACTGGCACGCGGATCACGGCATCCCAGTCCGTGGCTGTGCTGCGCTGGATCGAAATGACCACATCCAATCCGGCCTTCGCGTGACCATGATGTGTATGTTTCTTCTCGGCCTGTGGCGCGGGTGCCGGAGCGGGAACTGGTGCCGGCATCGGTGGTGGCGGCGGCGCAGGGGGCGGCTCACTAACGACTGGCGCGGCGGCCGGCGGGGGGGCCGCGACTACTTTGGTCGCCTTGATGAGAGGGACGGCTTCCGCCGCGGCGGCCTTGGCTGGCGTCACGGCAGCTTGCGTCACCTTGGTGGTGGTCTTCTTGGGTATCTCCACCGGTTTGGTGACCGGGAGCATGGCCGGCGGTTTGGGCGCGACGAACTCGGTCTCTTCTGCCGGGGTCGGGGTCGGTGCCGGCACCAGCGGTGGTGGCGGTGGTGGCGGTGGCGCGGGTGGCTTGGGCGTGATCGTGGTCGGCGGCCGGATGGTCGTTGCCGGAGCTGCGCCGGGTTTGCCTTCCGGCTTCTTTTTGAACACCGTCACCAACAGCTTTTTATTGCACGCCGGGCAGGTGTTATCGCACGCCTCGGGGTCATAAATGTTTTTGCAAAACGGGCATTTGATTTTCATGAGGACTCCATGTAGCGCGGCGGATTTCATGCCCGAATCCCTTGGCGCTGGCAAGTCTTTTACACCGCTTGCTTCCCGGAGCGGTTCCCCTAAGATGCCCGGCGACCGCCATGCACAAGGTTCATCACGCTTTCTTTGCCGCCGCGTTGCTGGTGTTGTTGTTCTCCGGCTGCGGTCGGCGGGACACGGCTGCGCCGCCCGTGTCAGCGGTGCCCCTGGCGGGTTTCGATGGTGCGCGCGCGTTGGCCGAGGTCGCGGCCTTGGTTGCCTTGGGTCCGCGCGAAGCCGGCAGCCCCAACACGCTCAAGGCCGCGGACTATCTCGCTACCCGGCTCCGGACCTTGGGCCTGCCGGTCGAGCGTCAAACCTTTACGGCCGCCGCGCCCGGTGGCACGGCCACCTTCCATAACGTCGTTGGGAAAATCGCCGGCCGCGGTCGCGGCCTCATTGTGCTCGGCGCGCACTACGACACCAAGGGCGGCATCCCCGGCTTCGTCGGCGCGAACGATTCGGGCAGCGGTGTGGGCGTATTGCTGGAGCTGGCGCGGATTCTGAAGCATGGCTGGACGGATGCGCCGGACGTCTGGCTCGCCTTCCTCGATGGCGAGGAATGCCGCGAAAGCTACGGCCCCCATGACGGCCTCCACGGCAGCCGCCATTTGGTCCAACAACTCGTCGCCGCCGGCCGCACCAACGAGGTGCGCGGCGTTATCGTGCTCGACATGATCGGCGATCGTGACCTGACTGTGACGTTGCCTCCCAACGGCGACGCGCGCCTGACCGCGCTCGTCCTGGAGGCCGCCACCCGGGAAGGCGTGCGCCAGAAATTCAGCCTTGCCCCCGGCCCGATCCTCGATGACCACCAGCCGTTTCTTGATGCCGGTCTGCCCGCTGTGGACGTGATTGATTTCTTCTATGGCAGTGCGCCCGGTCTGCACGACTACTGGCACACCCCCGCCGACACGCTCGACAAAGTGAGCGCCGACAGCCTGCAGGTTATCGGACGTGTCGTGTTGCGAATGCTGACCTCGCTTTGACGAAGTCCGCAGGCTGGAAACCATGCGGCGGCTCTCCCATGCATAAGGGGCTTGGCGGCCCTGCGGCGGGAGTGTATGAATCACGCCATGCAAAGCGCCTTGTTCCGTCGTTGCTGGCTGTGGAGTGTGGCGATGCTGTTGGTGGCGCCGGCGCTGGCCGGCGAGGCAAACTATCAGCCCTACATCGTCGGCGAGCGCGCACCCGGCATGGGCGGCGCGGTCTGCGCGACGGCAGAGGGCATGGATGCCGCCTTCTATAATCCGGCCGGCTTGGGCCGTGTGAAGCGCGCTTCGGTCTCCATCAACGGCACCTTCTACGGCTTCCAGCACTACTCCACCGATGACAACCTTTTTCCCGGTGAGGCGCTGGGTGTGAACTCGTTCATCACCATCCCCGCCGGTATCAGCGGCGTGCGCCGGCTCGGCGAGGGCCTCGTCGGCGCGTTCTCGGTCTTCGTCCCCTCGCAAAGCTCGGCCAAGGAAATCCGCGCCTTTGCCGAGCGCCAGCATTTCTATAACTCCAGCTACGACGAACAAACGCTCTGGGCCGGTCCCGCGCTGGGCTGGCAGGTGAACGAGCGCCTGACGCTGGGCGCCGGCCTGTACGCGGTGTATCAGAACGTCACGCAGTTCAACAACCTCTACTGGGGCGACTATGCCTACGCCTATGCCGTCAACTACGACTACGCGACCTGGGGCCTGCTGGCGTCCGTCGGCGCGCAGTATAACCTGACCGAACAGTGGATGATGGGCTTGACGTTGCAGTCACCCTCGCTCGCGCTCTACGGCAGCGGCAAGTGGCAGGAGCATGGCCTGATGGCCGACGGCCGGCCCCACAACGCCGACTACGTTTACCTGGACGACCTCGACGCCGCCAACGGCCTCCCGCTTCAGCTCAAGCTCGGGCTGGCCTGGCATGAGCAGAAAAAATTCACTGTGGGTGTGGATGTGACGCACCACTTTGCGCGCAGCTACGATGCGCTCTCCAATGCCGACACCGCCCTGGAGCGGCATCGGCAGGCGGTCACCGATGTGCAGGCCGGCATCGAGTATTACCTCGGCGGCCGCTACCCCGTGCGCGCCGGCGCCTTCACCAGCTTCTCGGCCGCGCCGGAGGTGGACGCGCAGGACCTCTACGCGCTGGCGCACGTGGACCTCTACGGCCTGACGGCTAGCGTGGGCTTGGAGAGCGAACATCTGGTCGTCAACCTTGGGCTCAATTACATTTTCGGTTCCGGCCAGGCCATCGGCCGCAGCTTCAACGGCGAGCACACCCTGACAAGCGCCGTCGTCCACACCGATGAGCAGGCGCTCTACCTCTTCTTCACCACCGCCTACCTGTTCTGACACCGGCCGGCCGCGAACCTTTCCGAGCCTTGGAAAAAGCAGCCGGAAAATTTCCAAGGCTTGGAATTTTATTTCGCGAGATTTTCCAATCCTTGAAAAAATCGCCCCGCCATTTTCCAATCCTTGGAAACTGTAGCGGCAGGCTATGCCCGCCGGCGGCGGCCATAGGCCGCCGCTACAGCAGCCAAATGCTCCGCACCGTGCTATAACTCGCGCCCATGACCCGGCGCGAACGTTTGCTGGCGACGCTGCGCGGCCAAAAGGTGGACCGGCCCGCGGTGAGCTTCTACGAGATCGGCGGCTTCGTGGTGTACCCCGCCGATCCCGATCCCTACAACATCTATAACGCGCCCGACTGGCGGCCGCTGCTGCAACTGGCGGAGGAGCGCACCGACCTCATCCGCATGCTGAGTCCCGTCCGCGCCCGCTCGCACGATCCCGCCGGCTCCGCCACCTCCGCGGTGTGGCGGGAATTTTTCCACGAGGAGACGCGCGAGGAGCACGACTGCCGCGTCACGCGCACCACGGTGCGCGTCGCCGGCCGCACACTGACGCAGACGACGAAGCGCGAGCGCGAGCTCGACACCGTCTGGACCACCGAGCCGCTGCTCAAGGACACCGACGATATCCGCGCCTTCCTGCAAATCCCCGACGCGGCCTTCGCGGAGACCGTGGATGTCGCGCCGCTGCTCGCCGCCGAGACGGCGCTCGGCGACCGCGGCCTCGTGATGGTGGATACCGAGGATCCGCTCTGCGCGGCGGCCGCCCTGTTCAGCCTCGAGAACTACACCGTGCTCGCGCTGACCGAGCAGGAACTTTTTCATCAATTGCTGGAAAAATTCGCGCGCCGCATTCACGCGCGCACCGAACAAGTGAGCCGCCAGTTTCCCGGTCGCCTCTGGCGCATCTACGGCCCCGAATATGCCTCGGCGCCCTATCTGCCGCCGGAGTTGTTCCGCGAGTACGTCGTGCGCTACACCGGGCCGATGGTGCGCGCCATCCAGGCGCACGGCGGCTTCGCGCGCATCCACTCGCACGGCCGGCTGCGCGGAATTTTGGGGCACATCGCCACGCTGAACGCCGATGCGCTCGACCCCCTCGAGCCGCCGCCACACGGCGACATGGAACTCGCCGAGGTCCGCGAACGCGTCGGCCGGCAGATGGTGCTCTTCGGCAACCTGGAAATCAGCGACATCGAGCTGCTGCCGCCCGACGCCTTCGCCGAAAAAGTCCGGCGCGCGCTCGACGAGGGAACGCGCGGCGCGGGCCGCGGCTTTGTGCTGATGCCTTCGGCCTCGCCCTACGGCCGCACTATTTCCGCGCGCACGATACAAAACTACGAAACCATGGTGCGCCTGGTGGAGGGCTGGTGATATGAAACGCTGGTTGCTCTGTGCGCTGTTCCTCGCGTTCGCCGCCACGGCGCAGCCCTCGGCATCCGATGCGGCGGCCGCCCTGTTGACCCGGCTGCTGCCGGCGCACACCAAGTCATTCGTGTTCGAGCAGATCGCCGCGGAAAACGGACGCGATGTTTTTGAGCTGGAGAGCCGCGGGGAAAAAATCTGCATCCGCGGGAACAACGGCGTCGCCATGGCGATGGGACTCAACTGGTATCTCAAGCATCACTGTCATTGCCACGTCTCGTGGTACGGCGACCAACTGCGCCTGCCGCAGCCGCTGCCGCACGTCGCGCCCAAGGAACGCCACGCGAGCTGGGCGCAGCACCGCTACTTCCTCAACTACTGCTGCTTCGGCTATTCGCTGCCGTGGTGGGACTGGCCGCAGTGGGAGCGGCTGATCGACTGGATGGCGCTCAACGGCGTGAACCTGCCGCTGGCGGTCACCGGCCAGGAGGCGGTGTGGCAGGCGGTCTGCCGCCGGCTCGGCATGAGCGACGCGCAGACCATCGGATTCCTCGCGGGTCCGCCCTACCTGCCGTTCCAATGGATGGGCTGCCTCGATGGCTACGGCGGGCCGCTGCCGCAGCGGTGGATTGGGCAGCACGCGGAGCTGGAGCACAAGATTCTCGCGCGCGAGCGCGAGCTGGGCATGCGCCCGGTCTTGCAGGGCTTCACCGGCCACGTGCCGGGCGCGGTCGCCAAACTTTTCCCGCAGGCGCCGCTCCAGCGCATCAAGTGGATCGAGTGGGAGACGCACCTGCTCGATCCGCTCGACCCGCTCTTCGCCATGATCGCGCAACTGTTTCTGGAGGAGCAGACCAGGCTGTTCGGCAGCGATCATCTCTACGCGGCCGACACCTTCATCGAGATGACGCCACCCAGCGGCGACGAAAAATATCTCGCCGACCTCGGCCGCGCGATTTATGCCGGCATGGCCACGAGCGACCCGCAGGCCGTGTGGGTGCTGCAGGGCTGGGCGTTCATGAACAAGCGCCAGTTCTGGACGCAGCCGCGGTTCAAGGCGTTCCTCGACGCCGTCCCCAACGAGCGGATGGTCGTGCTCGACCTCTTCTGCGAGACGACGCCGATGTGGGACAAGACCGACGCCTTCTGCGGCAAGCCGTGGCTCTGGTGCAACGTGCAGAGCTTCGGGCGCAACGTCGGCCTGGGCGCGGCGCTTGATCGCAATAACGGCGGCCTGTTTGCCGCGCGGCGCAACCCGCAGAGCGGCCGGCTCGCCGGGCTCGGCTTCGTCAACGAGGGGCTCTGCTACAACCCCATCGCCTACGACCTGCTGTTCGAGAACGCCTGGCGCGAGCAGCCGGTGGAGCTGAACGCCTGGATCGGCGACTACGCCCTGCACCGCTACGGCAAACCGCAAGCCGCGGCCCAGCGCGCCTGGCAGGCACCGCTCGCCATCGCCTTCAACCAGCCGACCCGGTGCAGCACACCCATCACCTCGGTGCCGGCGCTGAACGCCTCGCGCCAGAACAAGCCACAGGATTTTTTGCGGTTGGCCAGCGCCTGGAGTGATCTGCTGGAAGCGGCGGATGCGCTCGGCGGGGAAGACACGTTCCGCTTTGACCTGGTCAACATCGCCCGGCAGGTGCTGGCCGACTACTCGAACCAGCTCCACCACGATATGGCCAGAGCCTGGCTCGCCAAGGACGCCACCGGTCTCGACAAATCAGGGCGGCGCTTCCTGGAACTGATCGGCGACCTCGATGAATTGCTTGCGACTCGTTCGGAGTTTCTGCTGGGCGGCTGGCTG
Organism: uncultured Lentisphaerota bacterium; assembly: GCA_903889245.1. Taxonomy (GTDB): domain Bacteria; phylum Verrucomicrobiota; class Kiritimatiellia; order CAIQIC01; family CAIQIC01; genus DP16D-bin41. Next base: position 167,767 of record CAISWQ010000056.1, read on the forward strand.
GAGGATGCCAGGCGCTGGGGCGCCACGCCGGACGAACGCGCGAAGTGCGAGTGGAACGCGCGCCGCGTGCTGACGCTCTGGGGCGAAACCTTCGCGATCAACGACTACGCGCGCAAGCAGTGGTCGGGCCTGCTCTCTGGCTATTACGCCCCGCGGTGGCAGCGCTTCCTCGAACTCGCCCGCCAGGCGCTGCGCGCGAACCAGTCCCTGAATGTCATGGCCTATCACCAGGAACTGCTGCAGTGGACGGCGCAATGGGCCGGCCGCCAGGAAAGCTATCCGGCGCAGCCGCGCGGCGACAGTATCGCCATCGCCCGCCGGCTCTGGACGAAATATTCACCGGACTTCAAACGCGAACCGGCCGCGCCCGATATCCGCAGCCTGACCACCGGCAAGCCGGCGACGTGCTCCTCGGCCTTGCCGCAGCATCCGGTGGAATTCGCCAACGACGGCTTCCTCGACACCCAGAATTTCTGGGCCACCGATGTGCAGCAGGATCCTGTGCCGTGGTGGCAGGTGGACCTGGAAAAACCGACGACCGTCGGCCGCGTGGTGGTCGTCTGCTTTTACGCTGGCCAACGCCACTACGGCTTCACGGTAGAAGTCTCCGACGACGCGCAGCACTGGACCATGGTGGCCGACCGCCGCGACAACAAGCAGCCCTCGACTGCCGAGGGCTACACCTGCAACTTCCCGCCGCGCGCCATCCGCTACATCCGCGTCACGCAGACGCACAACTCCGCCAACACCGGCCGCCACCTGGTGGAAGTCCTCGCCTTCGAGCACTGACGTTTCCAAGGCTTGGAAAAATCCCCGCGAAATTTTCCAGGGCTTGGAAAAAATTCTGTGAGATTTTCCAAGCCTTGGAAACCGGAAGCGGCGTGGTCAGCCTGGCCGGCCTGCGCCGGGTCGGACGCCCGGTGACCTCACCGGGCGTCACTTCTGCCGCGTGAAGACCGGCAGCTCGTCGAGCGCGGCGCTGGCGGTGATGGTCGCGGGGCCGGTGTGGCGCTGGCCCTTGGCGTCGAGCCACGTGCCCGGCGGCAATTGCACCTTGCGCTGCGTGATGCCTTTTTCCAGCGCGGGCGCGACGAGGATGTCGTCGCCGAGCAGGAACTGATCCTTGACCGCCTCGTAGCCCTGGTGCGGGAAGACATATTCCATCGAGCGCACGATCGGCTCGCCGGTCTGCGCGGCGTGCTGCGCGAGCCGCAGGATGGTCGGCACATACTGCGCCCGCAGCGCGGTGGCTTTCTTGACGGCGGCGAGCTGGTCCGGGCCGAGCACGCGCCACGGTGCGACGGAGAATTGCATCATCGGCATCAGCGCGTGGCAGAACGCGGAGCGCACGATCAACTCCTGATCAATCTTCGCGCCGTCGAGGAACGAGGTGAATTCGCCGCCGCCGATCAGGTCGGGGCAGGTGAAGGCGTAGCCGAGCAGGCCCTGCTGGAGGATGTCGGGCACGAGCTTATGCAGGTCGGCCCAGTCGTGCCGCTTGTCGCGCAGGCGCTCGGCGAGCGGCTGGCCGCCCATCTGCCACATCGCGCGATATTCGTTGAGCGGGAACAGCAGCCCGAACTGCCCGAACAGGCGCGAGTGCTCGTTCGCGCTGACGGGTTTGGCGGCGACCAGGCCGGGATAGAAGTCGGCATCGCCGGCGTCGAGCTTGAAGCCATCCACACCGTATTCCTTCTGCAACGCGGCGAGCCGGCCGCTGAACCACTCGACCGCCGCCGGCCGCGTGAAGTCGAGCAGCGCGCTCGCGCCGTTCCACCAGCGCACCATCGCGGGCTTGCCGGACGCGTCCTTGAGGAACGCCTGCTGCTTGGCGAGCGCGCGGTAGACATCGGAATCGGGGCTGACGAACGGGCACACCCAGACCATCACCTTGAAGCCCAGGCCGTGCAGTTCCCGCATCATCGCCTTCGGGTCGGGGAAGCGGCCCGGGTGGAAAGTCCACTTGCCGTAATCCTCCTGCCAGTTGTCGTCAATCATCAGCACGCCCGGCTCGAAACCGTTGCCGATGATTGCGTGCGCGTACTTGAGCACGTCGCGCTGGTTCTGGTCATACATCAGCTCGATCCACGTGTTGTACTGCGGCTGCCGGAAGAGCGCGGCGTCGGGCATGGTGCCGGTGGGCGGGAAATATTTCTTGCTCGCGCAGGCGAACGCCTCGCGCAGCGTGTTGCCGCCGCTGCCGCGCTCCACCTTGCCAGTCTTCGAGGACACCCGCAGCGTGCCATCCTTCAGCGCGTAGGCGATTGGCTCCGCGCACCAGAGCACATCGCCGCGTGCGGAGAGCAGCAGCGGCGCAACCTGGTTGCCGTAGTTGTTCGCAGTGAGGTCGGCCGTGTAGCCATTCTGCAGCGGCATCCTGTTGCCGTGCGTGACCACGCCGCCCCACCATGCGACGCCGTTCTGGTCCGGCAGCACCACCTCGTTGGCCCGCGCCAGCAGCGCACAGAGGGAACAAACGAGCAGCAGGTTTGTTTTCATGCCGCGATGATAGAGGCACGCCCCGCCCAGCGTCAATGCAGGCGCGATCACGTTTCCAAGTCTCGGGGAAATCCACGCAGACTTTTCCAAGCCTCCTGAAAACCGAAGTTGGATGTGTGGTGCTGGCTGGCTGGGAGCGGCGGCATGTTGCCGCCGCATGACCAACAGCCAGCGCGGGCGCTGCTGTTTTGGTGCGGTTCGAGTCGGGTTAGGTAGCGGTTGCATCGGCGGCAGGAATGCCGCCGCTCCCAGCTAGTCGTCCCGCGGCTATACGCCGTACCAATCTGTGCCTGCCTCAAGTACACGCTCGTTACGGTGGTTGTAGGTCTGTTCTGGTGTCGGCGTTATATCAACTTCGGTTTTCAGGAGTTCTTGGAAACCGTAGCGGCGGTCACAGGCCGCCGCTACAGAAGAAGAGTAAATTGCTCAGCTGGGTACGCTGGAGTTAACAAAGGTGTAGCGATCCCGAATGTAACCAGCCCAATTTGTGAGCGCCTTTGGCGGAGCATCAAGGAGTTCTTGGAAGAGCTCTTCCGTATGTTTTGAAACGAATACAGATTTGTCGCGTAGGAGTGCCGTCCAAACCTCGGTTGCTGTCTTGCCCTGATGTGACAAGCGTAGGCGTTCAGATGTCACAAAATCAAAATCGGTGTTTGCCTTTGGCGCGATGTGCAGGAGCTTGACCTTCGCGAAACCATTTCCGAGTTCGTGCGCCAGCAATTGTTGCCGGAGGAACTGATAGAAGGGTTCGTAGCCAAGCTCTATCAGTGAAACCTGTGTTTCATCCACAGGGCCGCATGGATCGTTAAATAAATTTGTATATCGTTTACAGCGCGTTTTGCCGCGCCCCTTCTCATCGAACTTCCCGCAGGCGAGTTTCTCTGAGGCACGATAACTTTCTGTGAATTTCCATTCGATAAGCACCAAGTGTTTCCCGCCAGACTTATCAATATATGCTGCAGCAGCATCCACAGAGGTTGCATTGGCCCCACGTGTGCGTGGACAACCCTCGCCGATCTGATCAAGTGCCGGATTACCGACCCATTCAAACTCGATAAGTCCGCGCTCGCCATCCTGGACAGGGACGGCAGCGACACAATCCGCGAAAACACCCTTCAGAAAACGGGTGGCCGCTTCCCTGTTGTCACGCAATGGAAAAAGGAAATTCACACAACAAACTTGTGAATCGCATAAGTGCGTGCTTGGCCCGTCTTTCCCGTCATGCCAAGGAATGGGTTTGCCTCCGCCAAATAGGCCGGGAGGAGACTTGAAGTATTCGAGCGCAGCTGCCCGTAAGTCACTGAAAAGATTCTCGTCATTATTTTTTAGCGGCAAGCAGAATTCATACGGGCCAGCTTTCGTCTTTGAATATCGGCCCTCATCGGTTCTCGCAGCTTCGGTCAACCAATCGGTTGCTGACTTGCGCCAAGCTGCTTGCACCAGTTTTTGCGCAGCAAGAAATCGTCCCATGTGATTCCACCTCTCTGTAAACGAAACCACTGCACTCGTGAGGTCCAACGGCGTCAATGTCGCTGCTATAGCAACGTCCACGGCGCGCGGTAGGCGCGTTCCTTCAGGCTGTTGGCCTGCTGGTCGCCGCTGAACTCTTCCTTGACGGGGTCCCACTTCAGCGGGCGGCGCAACCGCATGGCGATGTTGCCGAGGTTACAGATCGTCGTCGTACGGTGGCCAATGGCGAAGTCGGCGACGCAGCTTTCGCGGCTGCGGATGCACGCGAGGAAGTCCGTCATGTGCAGGATGCCGCTGGGATCGCCGCCTTCGATTTTGACCTTCTTCGGTCCGCCGCCGATGGTGAGCAGAGCGTCGTCGCTCGCCTTGAGCTTGCTGCGCGAGACATCAATCCAGCCCTTCTCGCCGAAGAAGATGATGTTGCCGTCATAGATGCCGTCGGTCCGCGTCTTCACGCGCAGCCGCACGCCGCTGGCGTAGGTGGCGGTGAAGTCCACGCGCGTCGGCGCGGTGAACAGGCCGGTGGTCGGGAACTCGCCCGCGCCATCGACGGCGACGGGGCCGGACTGGTCCATCGAGAGCGCCCACTGCGCGATGTCGATGTAGTGCGCGCCCCAGTTCGTCGTCTGGCCGCCGGCATAGTCCATGATGTAGCGGAACTGGTAGTGCGTGCGCTGCTTCGTGTAGGGCGCGAACGGCGCGGGGCCGAGCCACATGTCGTAGTCGAGCCCGTCCGGCACCGCCTCCGGCGTCCACGTGGCGCCCACGTACTTGTTGTTGGCGGGAATCAGGATATCGATGTGATCGATCTTGCCGAGTGCGCCCTGCTGGATCACGTCGGCCACGTAGCGGAACGAGGCATCGCTGCGCTGCATCGTGCCGGTCTGGCCGACGCGCTTGTGTTGGCGGAGCGCGGCGACGAGCGCCTGGCCCTCGCGGATACTGTGCGTCAGCGGCTTTTCGCAGAAGACATCCTTGCCGTGGCGGATCGCGTCGAGCGCGATCAGCGCGTGCCAGTGGTCGGGCGTCGAGACGACGATCGCGTCGAGTTCTTTGTTGCGCGTCAGCTCGCGGAAGTCACCCGTGACCAGCTTGCAGCTCGTATCGCCGTAGATCTTATTGATGCGCTTGGCGGCGCGTTCACGGAAGATCTTGTCCACGTCGCAGACGGCGATGGCGCGCGCGCCCTGGTCCTTGAGGCGCAGTACGCGGTCGATGTTCGAGGAACCCATGTTGCCGGTGCCGACGAAGCCGAACGTCACCTGCTTGCTCGGCGCCTCCGCGCCGAAGATCTTCGACGGCAGGATCGTGGCCGCGCCCGCGGCCAGCGTGGAGAGCTTGAGGAAATTACGGCGGTTCAGGCTGTTCATTGCGCACCTCCCAGCGTCGCGACGGCCAACGCCGCGGCATCGCCCACGTCTCCACCTTCGCCCACGCATGCCTTGATCGCCGCCAGCGACTCCTTATCGCCGCGCGCCGAAAGCGTGCCGATCAGGCCGGCCTTGGCCTTGCCCTTGAGCCCGCCCAGCGCCGCGCGCAGGGCCGCATCGGCCTCCGCGCCGGGAATCGCCTGCAGCGCATAGCGCGCCACGTCGGCGGTCTTCGTGTCCGCCAGCAGCTTGGCCAGCGCCGGTACGCTCGCCGCCGTGCCGATCAGCTTCAGCATCCGGCAGACGAAGTCGCGCGCGAAGTTGGTGAGCTTTTTCTCGGCCAGCACCGCCAGCAGCTTCTTCTCGAACGCCGGGTATTGGGAGACATCGGCATCCATGATGAGCGTCTGGATCGTGGAGGCGTGCGTGCGATCGCCACCCCATTCGATCCTGGCGACCTCGGTCCACGGTTCCGGCGACTTGCTGAACTCGGTCAGCCGCGGATTCGGTTCCGCATTTTTCAGCGGATCGTTGGCGGCGCGTTTTTCTTCGGCCATATGAGTTCTCCGTTAGCGGTTGCTCGTTGCACAAAAAGCGCGGGCATTCTCCCGTTGCCGTCCGATGAGTCAAGCGGATTTGCGGCGGAATGAACCGCCAAGCACGCAAAGCCAGCCACGGAATAACACGGAAGAGGTAGGGTTTGTGCCTTGCCGGCGGAGAGTTGCGTTTTCAACTTCGCTTGAGTGGGAGGCACAATGCGCAGAGCAAGCACACGAAACACGAACAGATGCCTATGGCCATGAATAAACATTCATAGTTCAGGTTCATCATGAGCATCGCTTGTTGCGCGGCGCCTACGGCCGTGGTGCCAAGAGAAAAGAGTGCGCGATAGACACCCGCCAGCGCATGAATGATGGACGTTGTCAAAACGGTCAACGCACAGGCATAAATGACGCGCGCTGCTCGTGCGACAAAGTGGGATTCATTGCGGTGTCGCCAAGCGCGATAGCAGGCGATGAGGCTTATGATGGGGGCAAAGGGGATCAGAAGCATCCACGCTAGTCCGAGGATATGAGGCCAAACAGGGCCACCATCAAAGACGATACGGATTAATTCCTGTCCATTGGTTGATCCAGCATATTGCAATGCTTGAGCGGTTAGTTCGTTTGTCATGCTTCCCTCCGCAGAAAACGCTGATGGGCACGCTCCCAATCAGCTTTTTGCTTCGTTCGCCTGCGGCCATGCTAGGGCATGGGTGGTGGCGGGGCAAGAGGGAAGACAGAGGTCAGCCGGAGCGGGGCGAGTTTTTGCGGAGCTGCTTGGTGGGCTGACCGCTGGCCTCTGACTTCCGACCTCTTTCTTCCAACTTGGCGATGCGTTCCTCGGCGGGGATGGCGAAGGTGACCTTGCCGCGCAGGACGCAGCCGCGCCGGCCCGGCACGCAGGTGCATTTGAGCCGCCGGCAGTATTCGGTTTCCAAATCAATATGGGCGCACGAGAAACTCATAGCCAACCAGGTCCGGCACGTCCGGCCGTTTGTCAACCGCACCACGGGCGCGGGCGGGTCTTGAGCTGGGCGAGCACCTCGCGGGCGATCTGCGCGTCGTCGGCCACCTGAAAATCGAACATGCCGGCGAGGATGAAATCCGCGCCGTTGGCAAAGGCATACTTGAAGCCATCGCGCGGCGGAATCGCGCCGGCGGCCATCACCTTGAAGGCGATCCACGGCTTGGTCACGGTCTTCATGTAGGCGATCGTCTCATCCGGATTGCCGCACCAGTAGCCCGGCACCTCGGCGTAGTCGGCGAGCAGGTCGCTGTTGGGGTGGCGCTTCTGGCTCTGGCGCAGCGTGGCGAGTTCCTCCTGCTTGGGGGCGGTGGGATATTTGAGGTGGTGGAAGGTCTTCACATAAAAATCTATCGGAAGCTTCTGCTTCTCGCAGAACTGGACCACGTCGAGGCCGTGGCTGGAGATGCCGGAGGGCAGGCCGGTGGCCTTGAGGACCTCGAGCAGCTCGCCGATCTGTGCGCCCTGGCCCTGGTTCACCAGCGGCCCGGCCAGCATCCCCGGCACATAGAGCGCGTCCACGCCGCTGTTCACGAGCTGCGGCACGATACGCTTGTAGGCGGCCAGATCCTTCACCATGCCCTCGGCGCTGAACCACGGCGCGACGATCCAGTTCATCTTGCCGCCGCGCCGGTCGCGGTATTCACAGAACAGCTTCTCGATCTTCGGGTCGGAGTGCGTGATGAACGTATCCACGCCGGCGGCCTCGGCGGCGGCGAAGGTCTCGAAAATCTTCGCGTCGGTGTTGTAGTGGCGCGAGAGGTCGTTGACGTAGCGCAGGTCGCGGCTGTGCATATAGAAGGTGATGTGGTTGGTGCCCAGCATCAGCCGGCCCAGTTCCAGTTTGCCGATCTTGCCCTTCGGCATCGCGGCCGCGGCCTTGGCCGCTGGCGCAGCAGCCGGCGCCGCGCCGGCCGCGCCGGCGGCGGCGACCGTGCCCGCGCACATAAGCTTGAGGAAACTGCGGCGGTCGGCGGTCACGATCGGCTTTTTTTGCATGGGGATTCCTTTCTGGCGCGGCGCGCTTATTCGGCGAGGATTTCGAGGCCGTTGATTTCGGGTGACTGCTGCTTCTGGATGAATTCGAGCGCGAGCAGGCCGTCCTTGACCTCGATGCCCTTGAATTCCTTCACGACTGCCTTTTGCACCGCGCCTGCGGTCTTCTGCACGTCGAAGTCCTTCAACACAAGCTGGCCTTGCAGCTTCACATCGAATACGCGCGGGCCGTCGTTGGCGATGTCCTCGTAGGTCTCGGCGAAGTGCAGCCGCACGGTGTACTTGCCGTTGGGCACCTCGGCCTTGAAGCCTTCCATGCCGTAGCGCTCGGTCTGGTAAAGCCGCGGATGCTCGGTGCCCGCGATCTTCAGTTCGGTGCCGCGGTCCACGTTGCCGCCGCCGAGGAACCCGAAGCCGCCACCCTTCTTATATTCCTTGTCGGCCTGCCAGACCTGCCCGGCCTTGTCCTTGTAGGCTTCCGAACTGCCGGCGTTCACGCGCAGGGTGAACTTGTCCGCCGCATACGCCACCAGCACGCCCGCCAGCAGCGCCAGCACCACGCCCGCTCCGTTTGTCCGCTTCATGCTCTGACTCCCGTGGGTTGAGGATTTGTGCCGGATTCTAAAGCCGCCGCCGTCCCGCTCAAGCGCAAACTGCGCCATCCGCAATCACTTCGCGGGGATGACGAGCTTTTGCGGCGCAATATTCCAGCCCTCGATGGTGAGCGTGGCTTGCGGCGGCAGGTGCGGCGTCTCGATGAACACCCGGCGCGTTTCGCCGGGCAGCAGCGAGACATAGTTTGCGTCCGCGTAGGCGGGCAGCACACGCGCGCCCGCGCCATCGCGCAGCACGATGTGCGTCATCAGCGCGGGTGTGGCGGTGGGATTCCTTAATTCCACTTCGATATGCTTATGCTTCAAGCCAGCCTGCATCTTGAGTTCCACGGCGGGTAGGTCGTTCAGCTTGCGAAGTGCTTCCGGCTTGGCGGCGTGCCAGTAGAAATTGTCGCAGCAGGTGAAGCCGCAACTCCAAATCAAATCCAGCTGCAGGAGACAGACCTCGGTCTCCGGCCATTCGATCTTGAAAGAGGGGACGGTTTCGTTCGCGGGCAGATCGAGTTTGGCCTTTTTACTCCATAACAATTTGCCTTTGAGGTCATACACCCTGGCCGCAAGCGTCATTCCGTTTTGCGGGTCGAGCGTGTTGTTGACCGCGGCGACCGTGAAGTCCGGCAGGTTCATCTGCACGTGGATGGGTTCGCAGGCTTTCTGGACGCCGTAGTAGGCGCCGGCGGTGTCATAGTCGCTGGAGAGGATCTGCCACATCGTGCTCGGCCACGCGGGCTGCGTCATCCAGAGCAGGCGCCCGGAGGTTGGCCGCCACAGGCGGGCGTTCAGACCCTCGAAGGCGGCGCGGTGGTTTTCGTAGTGGAGCATCTGCGCCTTGCGGACATAGTCGGCGAGATCGCGCGGCGCGCCGAAGCGCTTTTCGAGATCGGCATTGAACGGCTTCACGTCGCCGCCGCCGCTGTGATGCCAGTCGTGATAGGCCCAGGTGTCGCTGACCGGCCAGAGGTCGGCGGCGGGCATCATTGCGCGCAACGCGTCGAGCGTCGGCAGCGAGGGCAGGCCGACCTCGGTGTTGAAGCCGATGCCGATCTTCGTGAAGTAGTCGACCGGGTCGGTGTGCTTCCACGGCCCGCTGTTGAGCAGGCTGACGTTGCGCGAGGTCGGCTGGTAGTAGCGTGTGCCGTCGTGCCGGCGGATCAGCTCGTCGAGCCCGGCATTGAGCGCGGGCGGCGGCATGCCCTCGTTACGCGCGCACCAGAGCACGATGCTAGGGTGGTTGCGGTAACGCTGGATGCAGTCGCGCGCGTTGTCGAGGAACAGTGCGGGATCGGTCGGTTCCAGGTTGTAGTCCTGTGTCGAGCTCCAGAATTCGTTCCAGACCATCAGCCCGTATTCATCGCACAGCGCGAACAGATCCTCCTCCATGCTCTGGCCGCACCAGTTGCGGATCATCGTGCAGTGCGCGTTGCGGTGCAGGCGGATGAACGGCTCCAGCCGCGCGCGGCTGACGCGCTTCATGCCGTCATCCATGCCCCAGTTGCCGCCCTTGCATACGACGCGCTGGCCGTTGACCTTGACCGTCAGGAACGGCGCGGTCCGTGTATCGCCCACCGGCAGCAGCGCGGGCGACTGCGCGCCCGCCGCGGTTAGCGAGGGCATGAAGCCTTCCTTCGTCTTGAGTGTCGCCTGGTGCGAGTGATCCACCACCTGCTGTTCGCCCGCGGCCGTCGGCGCGAATTCAAAACGGCGGATCGCGCCCTGCGGATCGAGCGCGCTCAACTCATAGCTGACCTCGCGGATACCGAAGCGCCTCAGCTTCTGGTCGGAAAGTTTTCCATCCGCGCCGGCCAGCGCGAGCTTCAGGCTGTAGAGCTCCGGCTGGCCGTAACCGTTCGGCCACCACAACCGCGGCTTTGCGACGGAGAGGGCGTTGAACTTGATCAGCTTCTTCTCGCGTGGTGCGAGCTGGACGTTCGTTTTGATTTCGTCCAAGCCCTCGATGCTCGCGGACAACACGCCCGACTGCGGCTGGTCGGTCAGGTTCGCCGCCTCGATGCTGATGGTGAGCGCGGCCGGAGCGGTCTGCGGCAGCGGCAGCTTCGTCACCACCTGCGGATCGCCGAGCACGAGTGCGCCGTGCGGCCGCAACACCACGTCCTGCCAGAGCCCCGTGTTGCGGTCACGGATGCCGGGCACCCAGTCCCAGCCCTCGCACGCGATGAACGTGGGCCCGTCCTGGCACATCTCGCCGCCGTTCGGGCCCGGGCCGTCCTTGATGGACTGCTCGTGCGGGATACCCGGATGCGGCGGCGGCGCCACGCGCACCGCGAGCAGATTCATCTGGCCCGCCGGCTTGAGCAGGCCGCCGACCTCGAACGCCGCGCGGATGAACGCGCCCTTCGAGGCGCCTAGCTTTTGCCCGTTCAGCTCATACTCCGCCGCGTAGTTGACACCATTGAAAATCAGCGTCGCGCCGCGCCCATCCAGTTCCGGCGAAGGAAAGGCCAGGCGATACCAGTAGTCCTGCCGGCAGAGCGTGTCGGGGATAAACAGATTGTTCAGGCCAAAATACGGATCGGGGTAGACGCCGTTCGCCACGAGCGTGCCGAGCGCGGTGCCGGGTACGACGGCGGGCAGCCACGCCGCCGCTTTGTCGTCGGGCGCGGCGCTGCCCTTGGTCACACTGGCCATGCGCCAGCCGGCGGCGAGCGTCCAGCCGCCGTCGGCGCGCGCATCGAGTCGCGCGGATTCTGCGGTGCTGGTTTTCTTCAGGATTTTCGCAGCGGCTTCTGCCGCCGCGCGGTTCGCCGGATGCGGCAGCTTATCATCGGATTGACGCGCGGCCAGGCCCGGCGCGCCGACCTTCTTCTGCTCCGGCCACGACTCGAGTTTGGCCGCGTGGGCCGCGACCGCCAGCAGCAAAACCAACACCAGCCTTGTCGTCATCCGCTGTCTCCTTCCGCTGAAGAACGGTGGCATCATAGCTGCTGACTTACAATTTTCCAGACCTTGGAAACGCAGGAGATACTTTTTCCAAGGTTTGGAACAGGCCCCCGCGGCCCCAGACCGCATTCGGCGTGGACAAGGCACGGGGCATGGATATACTGGCGCGGGATTTCCCGATGTGTCTTGAGTGGGCTGCTGGAACTTTGAACATGACGCTGCGAATCATAGGTGAATCGCCGGTGCGGCGGCCGGGCGCCGAGGTGCCGCAGGTGCGGATTGGCACGATCTTTCCCCATGCCGGTGTGTTGGTGACGGTGCCCGGCATCCATGCGACCCAGCGGATGGCCTATGTGGAGCACCTCAACGCGCGCCGGCAGCTCGCCGGCCAGCCGCCATTGAATGATGATGAGATGGCCGCGGAGTGGGCGCAGTCGGTGGATTTGATCATGGAGGGCGATCATATCCTGATCCGGCCCGACCCCGACAACATGCCGCTGGCGTTCGAGGCCGACGAGTTGTTGCAGACACTGGTCTCCAAGCAAAAGCTCCGCTTTCTGATGTTGAGCGACGTGCGCGTGCGGCAGGCCATCAAGGAGCGCGGTGAATGCTGGCGCATCAATCCGCTGCCGCAGACTGCGGGCGAGATGGCGCAGATGATTCGCGATGCCCGTATGCCGGTGGGGAGCGCCGTCGTCTATTTCTATAATCACATCACCGGCACCAAACACCTGACGATACAGGAGCTGGCACGGCTAGGTGCGCTGCCACCGGCGGAGTTGGCGCACGCACTACAGGAAATCCTGACGCTACTGCCGCGACACAACCGGCTTTATAATCCGGAGGTGGACTTCTTCGCCGCCGCTGATTTCCAGCCCGGCCCGCCGCCGGCGACTGATCTGACGCAGGCCGACCCGGTTGTGGTGCGTGGCTATTACGACGGGCTGCTGGCGCGGCTGCGCGTGGCCGTACCGCATGATTTGCAGGAGGACAATCCCGACCAGGTCATCTGGCGCAACCAGATGTTCGCCGCGCTGGTCGGCAAGCGTGACCAGTCGCCGCCGGAGGAAATCCTGCTGGGCTTGAGTCCGGAATTTTTCATGCAGATCGAATGGCTGCCGGGCGCGCGCATCCTGCACGGTGAGTTGATCTTCGACTCGGTCTTCGACGAGTTTGAGGAACGGCCCAATGATCCCGAATTACGCGCGCTCTGCGACGAGCGGGCGAAGGGTTTCATCTTCAACCTGCTGCGCGAGTTCACGGATATCGAGTACATCAACGTCGGCCGCGTAGTCACCTCACTCTCCCGGCGCGGGGTTTTCGCCGGACGGCGCGGCGTGTTTCTCATCGAGATGAAGCGGGCTGGCGCAGTACAACCGATTGTCCGTATCCTGCGGATGCAGAAGTGGGGTATCTGGGAACATCTCGACGAGAACAAGGATCTCTGCTGGTCCATCATGGAGGCGGAAGACTACACCGAGTATATCCTCGACCGCCGCCTTGGCTGCCGGCAGCTTAGCATGAATCTGCCGACGCAGATGACAACGCACAAGATCGTCGAGCGCTATCAGGGCACCAACAGCCACTACTTCGGCCGGCTGATCTGGGCGACTTACTTCGAGCGCGAATATGTCCGCGGCGTCGCCTCCGATAAAATTCTGCCCTCGCGCTATTTGAGTGTCGAGTATGGCCTGCGCCTCGCACGGTTGCTGGGGCAGGCGGCGGCCTCCAACGTCATCGTCGGCCGCATGACGCCAGACACCCAGCAGGTGCTCTTCGATGACGGTGACGAGGTCATCATCGAAAACAAGGATGGTATGCCGGTGGAACTGGTGGTGGCCGACCACACCGGCACCTTCACCGACTTCAAGACCGACCTCCACCAGTTCGCGGCCAACTATGCCAAACCGGTCAATCGCCGGCTAGCGTACCTAGCCAATCCGCATGAGTTCGCCGAGGTTTATCTGCGCAGTTTTCAGGCGCGTTTTCAGGAGGTCCAGGACGAGTTCCGCATGCGCAAACGCGCCTTCCAGGCGCTGTTCAAGCTGCTGCATCGCGAGGAGCCCGGCAGCTTCGGCTTCCGCTGGGAGCACGTGCTGGCGCGCCTTGACCGCACCAACGCTGTTGCGTTGACCCATGCCATCCGGGCACAGATCCAATGGCCCTCTTCCAGTCCAACCAAACCCTAGGAGCTCCCATCATGAGTTCACACACAGGCGGCAGCATATTCAAAGCCTACGACATTCGCGGCATCTATGGCCAGTCGTTGACCGACGAACTCGCTTTCAAGCTAGGCCGAGCTTTTGCCACGTTTCTCAAGCCGCGCAAGGTTGTTGTCGGCCGCGATATGCGTCCGCATTCGACGCCGCTGTTCCGCGAGCTTGCGCGCGGACTGACCTTGCACGGCGTGGACGTGGTGGACTTGGGTATGTGTTCCACGCCGATGTGTTATTTTGCGGATGGCCATCTGGGCGCCGATGCCGGCGTCATGATCACCGCCAGCCACAACCCTGGCGAGTGGAACGGCTTCAAGCTCTGCCGCGAACAGGCCATTCCGATCAGCGGCGCCACCGGCATCAAGGACCTCGAAAAGTTCGTGCTTTCCGGCGCGTTCGCGCCCGCCGCCGCCAAGCCCGGCACGGTGACGACCTATGACGTGGTGCCCAACTACGTCGCGCGTATCCGCCGCTACGCCGACATCCGCCGCCCACTCCGCGTCTGCGTGGACTTCGCCAACGCGATGGGCATCCTCGAAAATAAGGTGCTCGAAGGACTGGTCGAAATTGATCCGCTGTTCGACACCCTCGACGGCACCTTCCCCAGCCACGAGGCCAACCCGCTCAAGCTCGACACCCTCGACGCCATCCAGCAGAAAATGCGCGCCGGCCACTATGACTTCGGCATCGCCTACGATGGCGACGCCGACCGCGCCGGCTTCCTCGATGAACGCGGCGAGATCATCCCGATGGACATCATCACCGCGCTCATCGCGCAGGCCTTTCTCAAGAAGCAAAAAGGCAACGTCTTCTACGACCTGCGCAGCTCGTGGGCGGTCAAGGAAGTCATCGCCGAGAACGGCGGCACGCCCCTGATGAGCCGCGTCGGCCACGCCTTCATCAAGGCCCAGATGCGCGCGGCCAACGCGATCTTCGCCGGCGAGCTCTCCGGACACTACTACTTCCAGGAAAATTTCTTCGCCGAAAGTTCCTCGCTCGCCGCGCTCTCCATCGCCAACCTCGTCAGTGCCGCCAGTGTCCCGTTGTCCGGCCTGATCAAGCCGATCATGCGCTATTTTGCCAGCGGCGAAATCAACAGCGAAGTCCACGATCCGCAGAAAGTACTCGCCGCGCTGCGCGCCAAATATACCGGGGGCCAGGTCACCGAACTTGACGGCCTCTCAATCGAGTACAGCGACTGGTGGTTCAACGTTCGCTGCTCGAATACCGAGCCGCTGGTCCGTCTGAACCTGGAAGCCAAGACTAGGGCCATGATGGAACAGAAGCGCGACGAACTGCTCGCGCTCATCCGCGCCTGAGGCTTTCCAGGGCTTGGGAAACGCGCGGCGAAATTTTCCAATCCTTGGAAAACCACGGCCGCCCGGTTCCCATCCTTGGAAAATAAAACGACGGCAGGTTGGACCTGCCGTCGTTGCGCACTGGCTGGGCGCGCTTTATTTCGGCGCCGGGCAGCAGCCCTTGTCCTTCTTGCAGCCGGCCACGTTGGCCTCCCACTGCTTGACCTGTTCCGGCGTGAGGATTTCCTTCATCGCCGCGGCGCAAGCCTTGCAGCAGCCCTGCGGGCAGCCGTCCTTGCACTTGGCCTGCAGCGCATCCACCTTGGCCTTCTGCTCGTCGGTCAGGGTGATGCCCTTGACGCATTTGCAGGGGCACTGCATCTTGGCGCCAGCCGCCTTCGCGCCCTCGGCCTTCGCCTCGCAACTGCCGCAGGCCGCGCGCGCCACACCCGTGGCCGCGACCAGCACCGCCACCAACAGCCCAGCGAATAACTTGTTCATTCCGTGGTTTCCTTTCGGGTTGGACCGCCGGGAGTCTAAACCGGAATCCGGCAGCGTCAAGTGCCGGCGTGCTTGAACGCCGGCGGCGCAGGTGTTACGATTTCGGCGAAAGGTAACACCATGAAACCCGAGCGCCTCTGCCGTTTCAGCATCTCGATGCCCGCCGCGTTGGCCAACCAGCTCGACGCCTTGGTCTGCGACAAAGGCTACGCCAACCGCTCGCAGGCCGTCGCCGACCTCGTCCGCGGCCGGCTCGTCGAGCATCACCAGGAACTGGGCGACCGCGAGATCGCCGGGACCATCACGCTGGTCTATGACCACCACAAACCGCACCTGCAGGCGGCGCTGACCGATATCCAGCATGACCATCACGACGTGATCATCTCGACCATGCACGTCCATCTGGACCATCACAATTGCCTTGAGGTGCTGGTGGTGCGCGGGCGCGGCGAGGTGATCCGCAAAATCGCCGATGAATTGCTCGCCGCCAAGGGCGTCAAACACGGCCGGCTGACCATCACCACAACGGGCAAGGATATGGAAACATGAGCTGGCGGAACGCGCTGACGTGGTGCGCGCTCGGCTTGCTGCCCGCCATGGTGTGGGCGGGCCGGCCCTTATTGACGGACGACACGGGTACGGTGAAGCCCGGCCATGTGGAACTGGAGGCCGGCGCGCTCGGCATTGGCAATGGCCCGACCCGGCACATGGATGCGTTGGCCTGCCTGACCTTGGGTGTGACGCCGCGGCTCGAGGCGGGCGCCGGTTTCGGCGCGCAGTGGGAGCAGCGCCGGCCCGAGGACGGGACGCACGACAGCTTCACCGATTGCACCGACCTGACGCTGGGGCTGAAGTGGCAGGGGCTCGCGGATGGTCCCGCCGGTCTCTCGCTGGCGTTGGCGCCGACGCTCAAGCTGCCTTTCGCCAATCGGGACAAGAACGGCAGTGGTGAACTGGATTTCGATCTGGCGGGCCTCGCCTCCCTGCCGCTCGGTGAGCGCGCCAACCTGCACTTCAATGTCGGGTACATGTGGGTCGGCGACAACGACGAGGATCTGTCCGATCTCCTCCGCCTCGGCCTCGCGCTGGATTATGCCTGCACCCCGGCGTGGCAGTGGGTCGCTGAACTCTATGCCGTACAGGCGGTGGAGACGCGCGACCCGTGGATGCTCTCCGCCAACACCGGCCTGCGCTGGACGGTCTGCGATGGGCTGGTATTGGATGGCGCGGTCGGCGCGGGCTTACATGGCGACATGCCGGACCTCACCGCCACGGTCGGGTTGACGTGGAATTATGGTTGGCGCCGGGTTGGAGAAAAGTGACATGCACATCCCCGATGGCTTTCTGGATGCGAAGACGGCGGTGACCACCGGCGTGCTGGCGGTGGCGGGCCTGGGGCTGGCGCTGCGCCGGGTCCGGCAGACGCTGCCGCCGCAGCAGGTGCCGTTGCTCGGGCTGGCGGCGGCGTTCATTTTCGCGGCGCAGATGCTGAACTTCCCGGTCGGGGTCGGCGTCTCCGGCCATCTGCTCGGCGGTGCGCTGGCGGCGGCGTTGCTCGGCCCCGCGGCCGCGGTGATCGCGATGAGCGCCGTGCTCGTGTTGCAGTGCCTGCTCTTCAGCGATGGCGGTGTGACGGCGCTGGGCGCGAATCTGTTCAATATGGCGCTGGCCGCGCCGGTGGCGGCCTGGCTGGTCTATCGGTCGCTGGCGCGCGTGCTGGATCGCCGCCTCGCGGTGGCACTGGCCGCGTGGCTTTCCACCCTGACCGCCGCGCTGCTCTGCGCCGGCGAGCTCGCGTGGTCGGGCCGCGTCGGCTGGCAGCTCGTGTTCCCGGCGCTGGGCGGCGTCCACGCGCTCATCGGGATTGGCGAGGCCCTGATCACCGCGCTGATCCTCGGCGCGATTGTCGCGGCGCGTCCCGAACTATTGGAAACCAGTGTCGCCACACCGCGCCGCGACGTGCTTGGACTGGGCCTGCTGCTCTCGCTGGGCTTGGTGCTCTTCATCGCGCCGTTCGCCTGCCCGTGGCCCGATGGCCTCGAAAAAGTCGCCGCCCAGCTCGGCTTTGAGCAACACGGCTCGACGTTGCTCAAGTCGCCGCTCGCCGATTACGCCGTACCGGGCCTCAAGTGGGAGGGCCTCGGCACCATCGTGAGCGGCGTCATCGGCACGCTGGCGGTCTTCGCGCTCGCGTGGGCCGTGGTGCGGATGATGAAAGTGAGAGGGAAGATGTGAGCAGTAAGCTGTCCAGCCTCCCACTACTCCAGTTCTCCAACACGCCAGCACTCCTCGCTGCCGCATGAAGCCTGACTTCATAGATCGCTATAGCCGGCTCGCCAGCCCGGTCCACCAGCTTGCCGCGGGGCCGAAGCTGCTGGCGGGGCTGGCGCTGGTGCTGCTGGTGGCGCTCTGGCCCGGCGCGCCGTGGCGGCTCCTGGGCGCGGTCGCCGCGTTGCTGCTGGCGCTGGCGCTGTTGAGCCGGATTCCGCCGCGCTTCCTGCTGCGCCGCCTGCTGATCGCCGGACCGTTCGCGCTGGGCGTCGCGGTCCTCGCGGTGCTGCAGCCCGGCGGCCTCCAGATTTTTATCGTCATGCTCGCCAAGAGCACGCTTTGCCTCGCGGCGATGATCCTGCTGACCGCGACGACGCCGTTCACCGACCTGCTCGCTGCGTTGCGCCGCGCCCGCGTGCCGGGAGTTTTCGTGACCACGCTGGCGCTGCTCTACCGCTATCTCTTCGTGCTCGCCGATGAAACGCTCCGTATGCGCCGCGCGCGCATGAGCCGCAGCTTCATGCCCGCGCGCGCCCACCACTGGCGCTCGCTCGCCACCGTCGCCGGCCAGCTTTTTTTGCGCGCCCACGACCGTGCCGGCCGCATCTTCGCGGCCATGAGCGCCCGCGGCTGGGAGGAGCGCTGAAGCCATTTATGATTTACGATTTATGATGGGTGATTTAAGGCATGAAGAGTTTCAACAAATACACCAGCGGAGAGTGCTCCCTTTCGTCCGTTGAGAAACACACTTGAACCATGAATACCTCTACTGCCATGGCCGTTGAGAACCTCCGCTACCGCTATGCCGATGGCTCGGAGGCGTTACGCGGCATCAGCTTCGTTGTGGAACCCGGCGAGCGCGTTGCGCTGATCGGGCCGAACGGCGCGGGCAAATCCACCTTGCTGCTGCACCTCAACGGCCTGCTGCCGGAACGGCCGGCGGAGCTTTCCGCCGTGCAGATCTGCGGCGCGCTGGTGATGCCGGAGAACTTTTCCAAGGTTCGGAAAAATGTCGGCCTGCTTTTCCAAGACCCGGACGACCAGCTTTTCTGTCCGACGGTTTTCGAGGACGTCGCCTTCGGCCCGCGCCAGCTTGGCGTGGAAGGCGACGCGCTGAACGCGAAGGTGGCCGCGGCGCTGGCGCAGGTCGGGCTGGCCGGCTACGAGAACCGCCTGCCGCACCACTTGAGCCGCGGCGAGAAGCGGCGCGTGTGCCTCGCGGGCGTGCTCGTGTGCGAACCGGCGGTGCTCGCGCTCGACGAGCCGACGACCGACCTCGACCCGCGCGGCCGCCGCGAACTGAAGCTGCTGCTCCGCCGCCTGCCCGCCGCGCAGCTCATTGCGACGCACGACCTCGAACTCGTTGTGGAAAACTGCACGCGCGCCATCCTGCTCGACCGCGGCACGGTCATCGCCGAGGGCCCGCCCACCGCGCTGCTGGCCGATGAGCAACTGATGCTGGCCCACGGCCTGGAGCGTCCGCACATCCTGCAACACCTCCAGCATCAGCACCGGCACGATTAGGAACACGCTGCGCCCTGCTGGCGAGGGATTCCGGATGACAGCACTTGCCCCTCCCCTTGCAGGTGCGGGCGGATAATTGCAGAGTTGTACAACTCTGCAATTATCTTTTGGGAACTTCCGCGGCGGCTGGCGGTGGCATTCGTGGGCGACTACGCTTTTCCATCGCCATCCCAGCTTTCGGCTGTCATCGAAGCTGGCCGTCCATGTTCCGGATGCTGATTCCGCCATCTGCCTTCTTGCATCCCGCCGCCTGAATCGCCATGCTGCCGCCGTGAGCAGGGAACGTTTCAACCGTGGCGCGTGGGCCGTGCAGCGCGAGCGCTGTCAGATCGAGAGCGAGCGCCCATCGCCGGCGCGGCGCGACCGCGCCGTGGCCGGCCTCGCCCAACAAATCATCAAGGAGTTGAAGCTGGATGCCCGCGTGACGGAAAATCGCCTGCTGAACGAGTGGCCGCAGATCGTCGGGCCGCAGGTGGCGGTACACGCCCGGCCCGGCCGGCTGGAGCGCGGTGTACTGACGGTGTTCGTCGCCAACTCGGTCTGGCTGGCGGAGTTGAGCCGCATGTGGCTCAAGCCGATGCTGAACAACATCCAGCGCCAGCTCGGCAACGCCGATGTACGCAGCCTGCGCCTGCAACTCGATCCCGATCCGCCACGGGAGCCAAAGTTGAAAGCAGAAATCTGAAAGCAGAAAGCAGAAACCTGAAGGCTGAAACTTGAAACCTGAAAGCCGAAGTCTGCAATCCTCCAAACACAGGCCTGCGCCCGTTCTCGCTGCGTGGCGCGGTTGGTGTCGCCGGTTTAGGGGAGTGTCGCCGGCATGATGACGAAGGTGCGTTCGCTGCTCGTGCTGCTGGCGGTCGGCGCGCTGCTGGTGGGTGCGCCGCTGCTCGGCGTCTGGCTCGCGGGCCACGACCTCGCGCCCTACCTGAAATTCCCGCCCGCCGAAAAAGAATTTCTCCGCGACTCGTTCTCGCTCCCCGCCTTCCTCGTGCTGGCCGTGCTCATCATCGTCCCCGCGCTGCTCTTCGATGACCGCGTCATCCGCCACCGCAAAAAACTGCCGCCCGATCCGCCACCGGCGCGGCGTTTCCCGTGGTGGGGCTGGGCCGGCGTCGCGCTCGGCCTCATTGCGTGGGTGCTGGCGTGGACGCGCTTCGCGTGGTTCGCGCCGTGGCAGCGCCACACCTTCACGCCGCTCTGGTTCGCCTACATCCTCGTCATCAACGGCCTCACCTACCGCCGCAGCGGCGGCTGCCTGCTGACGCATCTACCCGGCTTCTTCCTGCTGCTCTTCCCGTTGAGCGCCGGGTTCTGGTGGTTCTTTGAGTGGCTCAACCGCTTTGCGCAAAACTGGTACTACGCCGGCCTCGGCCCGTTCTCGGCGGGCGACTATGTCTTCTTCGCCACGCTCTCGTTCTCCACCGTGCTGCCCGCCGTGCTCTCGACGACCGAATGGCTGGAGGTCTCGCCGCGCACCGCGGCGGGGCTCGACCGCTATGCCATCGTGAAGGTTGCGCGCCCGAAACTCGCCGCATCCCTCGCGCTCGCGGTCGGCCTGCCCGGCCTCGCGCTCATTGGCGTCTGGCCCGACCAGCTCTTTCCGCTGCTCTGGGTCGCGCCGCTCGCCGTGCTGACCGCGGCGCGTGTCTTCCTCGGCCGCCCGACCGTGTTCAGCCGTCTTGCCGCCGGCGACTGGCGCCGCCTCTACCGCCTCGCCGTCGCCGGGTTGATCTGCGGTTTCTTCTGGGAAATGTGGAACTTCTTCAGCCTTGCCAAGTGGCACTACGACGTGCCGTTCGTCGGCCACGCGCACCTGTTCGAGATGCCCGTGCTCGGCTACGCCGGCTACCTGCCCTTCGGCTGGGAGTGCGCCGCGCTCGGCGACTGGCTCGCCGACCTGCTCGCGGTCCGCGCGGAGGAACCCGCGTGAATTTCTTCTTCAACTACGCGTGGACCGATCCGTTCTTCTTCGGCGCGTGGGTGCTCATCATCGCCTTCTCCATCTGCATCCACGAATATGCCCACGCCCTCGTCGCGCTGAAACTCGGCGACGACACTGCCGCTGCCGAGGGGCACCTCACGTTGAATCCGTTCAAGCAGATGGGCCTGACCTCGCTCATCGCGCTGCTCGCGGTTGGCATCGCGTGGGGCGCGGTGCCGGTGGACCCGCGGCTGCTGCGCACGCGCGGCCGCGCCGCCGCCGTTGCCGCCGCCGGGCCCGTCTCGAACCTGCTGCTCGCCCTCGTCAGCGCGCTGCTCTGGGCGCTGCTCGTGCGTTTCGACCTGTGCGATGGCGAGGCCGGCCATCCCGCGCTGTTCCTCAAATACGCCGCGCTCGCCAACGGCACGCTGTTCGTGTTCAACCTGCTCCCGATCCCGATGCTCGATGGCTGGAGCGTCTTTGGGATGTTCTTCCCGCGCCTGATGGAGCTATCCGCGGACAACCTGCAGACCATCTCGTGGATCGCGTTGGTCGCGCTGATCGCCACGCCACTCGGCGACTTCGTCTGGCGCTGGGGCGATGTGCTCGCGCGTCTCTGCCTGCGCCTCGCCGCCGCGCTCCTCGGCCACAGCTAGCGACTTTTCCAAGGTTTGGGAAAGAGTCAGGAAAAATTTCCAACCCCCGGAAACTATCCGGAGCGCAGAGTGAGGCGCAGCGAGCGGCTCTGCGGATTGGGCACTTCCCAGCCACGCGCGATGCGATAGCCGGGCAGCCAGACGATTTGCCCCTTGCACTCGACCACCGGGATGCTGGCGCGTTGATCGCGCGGGACCTTGGCGTCGGTAAAGATGTCCTGCAATTTCTTCGTGCCCTCCATGCCGAGCGGCGCCATGCGGTCGCCGGGCTGCGCGGCGCGGACCACCAGCGGCGCGCCGCCCACCGCCCATGCGCCGAGGGTGGCGCACGCCGGCAGTTGTCCCGGCATGGTTGGCCGCTCCTTGAGGATGCCGCGGTGTTGCGTGACGTCTAACTTCCAGAGGGGGGCAGCCGCGTCAGGTGAACGCTCCAGCGTGAGGTCGTTGTAGCGGCGGACCACCTTCCAACCGCCACCCAGGTCCAAAAACTTGGTGCCGCGCTGGTCTGCCAGCAGCGGGAGGATAGACTCGATCATGTCGAAGCTCACGCGATCCGCTTCCACCTGGCCTGCGAACAGCCACTGGCGGAGTATCCGCCGTTGCATGGCCCGGCCGAGGCCGAGTAGTTGTTTGACCGAGAGGTGACCGACGAGCACCATCGCCAGCGCGACGCTGTCGTTACGCTCGTTCTCGTCGCGCATCACCTCGGCCATGCGCAGCAGGGCGGTGCGGATTTGCGGGTTCAGACAGCGCTCGAGCAGCGGCAGGATTTCGTGGCGGACGCGGTTGCGCAGGTGCTGCGGATCGCGGTTACTCGCGTCCTCGCGCCAGCGCAGGCGGTGCTGCTTCAGGTAGGCGACGATGCCGGCGCGCGTCACGCCGAGCAGCGGCCGGATGATCTTCAAGCCATCGCGCTGGCTGACCCGACTCATGCCGGCGAGACCATCGGGGCCGGTGCCGCGCGCGATGCGTAGCAGGATGGTTTCGGCCTGGTCATCGGCATTGTGCGCCACGGCGACCGCCGCCGCGCCGAGTTGGGCAGCGGCGCGCTGGAAGAAGGCGTAGCGCGCCGCGCGCGCGGCCATCTCCAGCGAGATACCGGTCACACGTGCCTGCTGCGGGACAGCCACGCGCTCCGCCACAAACGGCAGCGCGAGACGCTTGGCCAGGCGGCGGACGAAGGCGGCGTCGGCCGCCGCCGCCGCGCCGCGGATGCCGTGATTCAGATGCGCCACGGCGAGCTGGAGGCCGAGCCGCCCGCGCAGTTGCCACAGCGCGTGCAGCAGCGCGACGGAATCCGCGCCGCCGGAGACGGCGACCAGCACAAGCTCACCGCGCCGCGCCATCGCGTGGCGCTCAAGGGCAGACTGGACTTGGTCGAGCATGGTGCGCGCATTGTAGCCGCGTGCCGCCAGCCTTCCCATTCCTTTGTAGAGGTGCAGTCTTGCTGCGTCTGCTGTAGCGGCGGCCTATGGCCGCCGACGGCGGGTGCAGGTTGCCGCGACAACAGGCCGGTACTTCATGGTTGAGGCCAGGCGGGGCGTATGCCATCTTGGCCGAGCGAAAGGAGCAACACCATGAAGCAGGCAGCGGAGAAACATATCATCCTTGGCGTCCATGTCACCGACCGGCTGCGGCGGGCGGGCGCGGTGCAGAAAATCTTCAGCGACTACGGCTGTTACATCAAGACGCGCCTCGGCCTGCACGAAATCAGCCCGGCGGCCTGCTCGCCGAACGGCTTGGTGCTGCTGGAACTGGTCGGGCCAGACAAGGTCGCCCGCGAACTGCAGCGCAAGCTCGCCGCCATCCGCGGCATCGAGGTCCAGCGGATGGTCTTCGTCCACGACTGATCGCTGCACGGTCGGCCGTAAAATAACTACGAAAGCTTTTGACGGCCGGGCTGCGCGGTGGTATTTAATCAACCGATTAAACCAAAGGATTAAGTGCATGGCGCGGGCGGCATCAGAGCAGCGGCGGCGGATTCTGGAGGCGGCGGTGGCCGTCTTCGGGCAGCACGGGCGGCGCGGGGCGACGACGCGGCTGGTCGGTCGCCGCGCGGGGGTCAACAGCGCGCTGATCTACTACTACTTCGAGGACAAGGACACGCTCTTCGCCGAGGCGATCCGCTTTGTGCTTGGCGGCGTGCTGGAGCGGATGCGCGTGGCGCGGCGGCCGTTCACCGGCGCGCGCGACCGGCTCGGCTGGCTGATGGACCAGCTCTTCGGCTACTACAGCGAACACCCGGAACGGATGCGGCTGATGGCCATCGCCTTGAGCCTGCATCCGGAACTGTTCGGCAAAACGCTGTCGGGATTTCTGCCGGGCCAGACGCTGGTGCCGATCGAGGTGCTGGCGGAGGGCATGCAGCGCGGCGAGTTACGCCGGGCTCACCCGCTGCCGACGTGGTGGAGCATCATGGGCCTCTGCCTGTTCAGTCTGTTGCTGCACCCGGCGCTGCCGCACTTCCATCCGCGCGGCATCCCGCTGCCGCCGATGGACCTGGCGGCGCGCCGGGAACACATTCTGGATCTGCTGATGAACGGGCTGGCCCTGCCGGCCAAGGGAGACAAAAAGAAATGAAAACAAATAACGCACAACCATTTTTGCAGGAGTCCGGCTGTAGCGGCGACCTATGGTCGCCGCCGGCGAGCAGAGCCCGCCGCTACAGCAGGCCATTTGTACTGGCAGCGCTGGCGTGTTTCTCGGTCGTTGGCTGCCGCTGGCAGGGCGCGAAGCCCGATGGCTCCGGCACGGTGGATTGCACACAGGTCCAGGTCTCGGCGCAGGTCGCCGGCCGCGTGCTGGAACTGCCGCCGCAGGAAGGTGACGCGGTGAAACAAGGCGCGCTGGTGGCGCGGCTCGATGCGCGCGATCACGAGCTCAGGCGCGACGAGGCGCGCGCCGCGCTCGCCAATGCGCAGGCGCAGCTCGACCTGCTGAAGGCCGGCGCGCGCACCGAGGATATCGAGCGCGCCCGTGAGGCCGTCCGCGAGGCGCGCGCCGCTGCGACCGCCGCCGCCGCCGACCAGAAGCGCATTGAGGATGTGTTTGCCCAAGGCAGCGCGA
Organism: uncultured Lentisphaerota bacterium; assembly: GCA_903889245.1. GTDB lineage: Bacteria > Verrucomicrobiota > Kiritimatiellia > CAIQIC01 > CAIQIC01 > DP16D-bin41. The sequence goes on from CAISWQ010000056.1 coordinate 192,636, forward strand.
CGCAAAAGCTTCTCGACGATGCGCGGGCCGGCGCCGAGCGCACCGCGGCCGCCCTCGCCGGCGCCCAGCAAAACCTGACGCGGTTGGAGCGCGGCAACCGGCCGGAGGAAATCCGGATCGCCGAGGCGCAGGTCGAGCTGGCCGGGGTCCGCCTCGCGCAGGCGGAGAAGGCGATCGGCGATTGCGTCATCAACGCGCCGCTGGCCGGCACGGTGACTACGCGCAGCCGCGAGCCGGGCGAGTGGGTGACGCCGGGCGCGCCGCTCGTCACGCTCTCGCGGCTCGACGAGGTCTGGCTCGCGATCTACATCCCGGAGGACCGCCTCGGCCGCGTCAAGCTGCGCCAGAAAGCGTCTGTAAAACTCGACGGCAGTGAACAGCGTTATGAAGGCATCGTCACCTTCATCGCGCCGGAGGCGGAGTTCACGCCGAAGAACGCGCAGACACCCGACGAGCGCGCGAAGCTCGTCTATCGCGTCAAGATCACCCTGAAAAATCCCAACGGGATTTTCAAACCCGGCCTGCCCGCCGACGCGTTCCTCGAAAATTGATGATTTATGATTTTCGATTGATGATTTGCGGTATGACGATTTTTGTAGGCCGGGTCTCCGACCCGGCGGGAAAAAGAAAAAGTTCACTTGATGGATGAGAAAGCATCAGAGCTGGCGATCACCACGCGCGGGCTGGTGAAGAAATTCGCGGCCAAGGTTGCGATTGATGGCCTTGACCTCGACGTCCGGCGCGGCGAGATGTTCGGGCTGGTCGGCCCCGATGGCGCGGGCAAGAGCACGGCGATCCGTCTGCTCTGCGGCCTGCTCAAACCCGAGGGCGGCGCGGCGCGCGTACTCGGCTACGACCTGTTCCGCGAGAGCGCCGCCCTCAAGCAGCACATCGGCTACCTCTCGCAGAACTTCACGCTCTACGGCGACCTGACGATTGATGAGAACATCGAGTTCTTCGCCGAGTTGCACAGCGTCGGCAACTGGCAGGCGCGGCGCGATGACCTGCTCGCCTTCACGCGCCTGACGCCGTTCCGCCGTCGCCTCGCCGGCGCGCTCTCCGGCGGCATGAAGAAGAAGCTCGCGCTCGCCTGCACGCTGATCCACACGCCGCAGCTCATCTTCCTCGACGAGCCCTCGACCGGCGTGGACCCGGTCTCGCGCGGCGAATTCTGGAGCATCCTCTCCGGCATCCTCGCGCAGGGCGTGACGATCCTGATGACCACGCCCTACCTCGACGAGGCCGAGCGCTGCCATCGCGTCGCGTTGCTGCACCGCGGCCGCGTGATGCGCAGTGGCACGCCCGCCGAGATTCGCGCCGGCCTGCCCGGCAAACTCTACCGCCTCGACGCGCCGGACCTGCCCGTCGCCTACCGCGCGCTCGCCGTCGGCCGGCCGGTCGAGCAACTCGTGCTTTATGGCGACCGTCTGCACTTTTGGAGTCCGGCCGGCGCGGAGGCCGAGGCGCGCGCCGCCGCAGCCCAGCTCGACGCCGCCGGCCTCGGCCCGGCGCGCTTCCAGGAAATTTCGCCGTCGCTTGAAGATGTCTTCATTGGCCTGCTCGGCGCCGAAGGAGTCCACGATGAACAATCGAAATCCTAGCCTCCCGCAACATCCCGGACTTTTAAAAGTCCGGGATGTTCCCAAGCGCGCTCATGGGCGGCTGTTCCAAGGCTTGGAAAACGACGGGGCAACTTTTTCCAAGCCTTGGAAAAAACGGTGGTCTCATTTTCCAATCCTTGGAACACTGCTCTGCGCCCTCGGCCTGCCTCTGTGGTTTTCTGCGTCCGCGCAGGACCTCGTCAGGCCAGAGCAGGTGATGCGCGCGGCGCTGGCGCACAGCCCGGCGCTGCAATCCGCCGCGAGCGAGGAACGCGCCGCTGCCGCGCGCATGGACCAAGCGCGCGCCGCGGGCCGGTTCAGCATCTCCGCCGACGCGCGCGCGGCGCATTACTGGGGCTTGAGCGACCAGCAGCTTGGCCCGCAGATCACGATCCCCGGCATTCCCAGCCGCTATGGCGCGGGCTTGCAGGCGACGCAGCCGCTGTTCACCGGTGGACGCATCACGCACGAGCGCGCGGCCGCCAGCGCCGTGCATGACGCCGCCGGCCATGCGCAGCGCGGGGCCGAGGCCGATGTCACGCTGGCCGCGCTCTCCGCCTACTGGGGCTGGTCGAAGGCGGTCAGCGCCGTCGCGAGTTTCCATGCCGCGGTCAAGCGCGTCGAGCGGCACAACACCGACATGCAAAACAACCAGAAGGCCGGGCTGGTCACCGAGAGCGACGCGCTCGCCACCACCGTCCAACTGGAGAACACGCGCCTGCAACTGACCGAGGCGGAGCGGCGCGTGGAGACCGCGCGCGCGCAGCTCGCCTACCTGACGGGCCGCACGCTGCCGGTGACGGCGCAGCCGCTGGCCGCGGCCGCGACGAACACCGCTGCGCCGCCGGTGGAGACGGCGCTGTTGGAACTGGCGCGTACGAACCGCGCCGAAGTGGCCGCACACCGGCAGGAGGTCCGCGCCGCGGAGGAGAAGATCGAGGCTGCGCGCGCCGACCGCCGGCCGCAAGTGGCGCTGGCTGCGCGCTATGAGCAGGTCCGGCCCAACATGCTCATCATTCCGCCGGCGGATGAGTGGAACGATGATGGCTTCGTCGGCGTCACCGCCTCGTGGAATCTTTTTGATTCCGGCCTGACGCGCGCGAAGGTCGCCGAGGCCACGGCGCGGCGCGACCAGGCGCGGCAGCGGCAGCAGTTGACCGCCGACCGGATTGCGCTGGAGGTCCGCGCCGCGCGCGTGGACCAGGCCAACGCCAGCGAACGGTTGGCCGTCGCCCTGCGCGCCGCCGAGAGCGCGCGCCGCAGCCTGAAGGTCGCCGACGATCTCTGGAAGAATGGCCTGACACGCCACGTCGAGCTGCTGGATGCCCACGCCCAACTGACCGCGGCCGAGTTTCAGGTGATTGCCGCCCGCGCCGACGTTGAACTCACCCGCGCCGCGCTCGATCATGCGACCGGCGGAAAGCAATGGAGGGGTGGAGTAATGGAATGATGAGCATGGGTCAAAACCATGGCGAGGTTCCCCGCCCTCTGCCAGCCTGCTCGACGCCGAAGGCTTGCACGAGGCATCGCCGCCATCCGCAACATCCCGGACTTTTAAAAGTCCGGGATGTTGTGATCCACGCTGGCGGGCGAGATTTCCAAGGCCTGGAAGGCGGTGGGCTGGTCTGTTCCAAGGCTTGGAAAAACAGCGGTTCGCTTTTCCAAGCCTTGGAAAAAACCGGTCCACACCGGTTTGTCCGGCAGGTGAAGAAGGTCACACGTTGGTCCGCGCCAGCTACAGGACTTTCGCTCCGGTGGGACACGCCCACCGGGGACGACCGGGAGGTGAGCGCATGAGCACGGTTGATCCAATACTCCAGCACTCCAGTACTCCGGCACTCCACTTCGTCCGTCTCCGCCTGTTTTTCATGAGCGGCACCGGCAACACGCTGCGGGTGGCGCACTGGCTCGCGGAGCAGGCGCGCCCGCGCAGACTGGCCGTTGAAATCCGCGACGTGGAAGGCGCACGTTCATCGCCGCTGCCGCGGCCGGAGCGCGGTGACCTGCTCGGTGTGCTGATGCCGACCCACGCGTTCACCGCGCCGTGGCCGGTGCTGCGCTTCGCACTCGGCGTCCCCTTGGGCCGCGGGGCCTCGGCGTTCGTGGTGGCGACGCGCGGCGCGTTGAAGTTCGGGCACGTGAATTTACCGGGGTTGGAAGGCACGGGTCTTTACCTCATCGCGCTGCTGCTCGTGCTGAAGGGCTGGCGCGTGCGCGGCGTGGTGGCGGTGGACATGCCCTCGAACTGGACCGCGTGCCATTCGGCGCAGGCGCCGTGGAAGGTCGCCGACATCATCGGCCGGGCGCGGCCGAAGGCGGAAGGGTTTTTCGGCGCGGTGCTCGACGGCCGTCTGCACTTCAGGCTGGGCAGCTTTATCGGGCTTGCGCTGGGTCTGCTGCTGGCGCCGGTCTCGCTCGGCTACCTGCTGCTGGGCCGCTTCTATCTCGCGCGCCTGTTCTTCGCCAACGAGGATTGCACCGGTTGCGGCCTGTGCGCCGACCACTGTCCGTTCGGCGTGCTCAAGATGCGCGGCCGCCCGCCGCGGCCCTATTGGACGTGGGCGTGCGAGAGCTGCATGCGCTGCATGAGTTTTTGCCCGGAGCGTGCGATCGAGGCCGGCCACTCGTGGGCGGTGCTGCTGTTTTATCTCGCGCACCTGCCGTTGATGGCGTGGCTGTTCGGCGCGCTCACCCACGTCACGGGTTTCGTGACGCCCACCAGTCCGTGGACCTTGTTCTGGACGAAGTACAGCCTGCAACTGCTTGCGCTCGCGATGACCTACGCCGGTTTCTGGTGGCTGATCCGCCTGCGGCTGCTCAACCGCCTGTTCACGTGGACCACCGGCACGCACTGGTATCGGCGCTATCACGAACCGGAAACAACCTTGGCGGAACTGGTGGGCAAGGGAAAGAGAGTAGGGGAGGGAAGGCGGAGTGATGGAGTGTTGGAGTAATGGAGTGATGAAAGCGTGGATAAAATATTTGCGCCGCCCGCCGATGGGCCGGGCTGGTGAGGCACCCGGAAGAAGCGGGAACGAGGTCACATGATTGCTCCTCTTCCAGCACTCCTATCTGGTTCCGTTCCTGTCATCGAAGTCGCGAGTCTGACCAAGCGGTTTGGAAAATTCACCGCCGTGGATGGCGTGTCGTTCAGCGTCCGGCGCGGCGAGATTTTCGGCTTCCTCGGTCCGAACGGCGCGGGCAAGAGCACGACCATCCGGATGCTCTGCGGCCTGCTGGGCTCGACCGCCGGCACGGCGCGCGTCGGCGGCTTCGACATCAACCGCGAGCCGGAGCAGGTGCGGCAGCAGCTCGGCTACATGTCGCAAAAATTCAGCCTCTACAAGGACCTGACCGCGGCGGAGAACCTGACGTTCTATGGCGGCATGTACGGGCTCGATGGCGCTCGCCTCGCGGAGCGCATCGCCGCCGCCACGCAGTTGACCGGCCTCGGCGGCGTGGACAAGCAATTCGCGGGTACGCTCTCCGGCGCGCTGCAACAGCGGCTCGCGCTCGCCTGCGCCATCCTGCACGAGCCGCCGATCCTGTTCCTCGACGAGCCGACCAGCGGCGTGGATCCGATCGCACGCCGCATGTTCTGGGCGCTGATCCATGAGTTGAGCGGGCGCGGCGTCACCGTGCTGGTCACGACGCATTTCATGGACGAGGCCGAATTCTGCGGCCGCATCGGTTTCATCAACGCCGGGAAATTGATCGCGCTCGACGCGCCCGCGGCGCTCAAGCGTGGCGCGGTGGCGGAGGATTTGTTCGAGCTGGAGCCGGAGGTGTTGCATGGCGCGGCGGAGAACCTGGCGACGCTGGAGGGCGTCACCGCCACCGCCTATTTTGGCACGCGCCTGCACCTCTTCTGCCGGCCGGGCGTGTTCACCGCCGCGACGCTCGCCGCCGCCGTCGCCACGCGCGGCGTGAACCTCCGCACCATCGCGCCCGTCGCCCCAACCCTGGAAGACGCCTTCGTGCGCCTGGCGCAAAAGAAAACATGAAACGCTTCTGGGCCATCTTCAAAAAGGAACTGCGGCAGATCGGGCGCGATCCGCTCTCGCTCGGCGTGCTGATCTTCATCCCGGCGCTGCTGCTGGTGCTCTACGGCTACGCGCTCTCGTTCGACGTGAAGCACATCCGCGTCGCGGTGCTCGACGAGAGCCGCACGCCGGAGAGCCGCCAACTGCTCGACGCGCTCTTCGGCAATCCCTACTTCGACCCGGCGGGCGCGCTGACGCGGCGCACCGAGGCCGATGCGATCCTCGCCGGCGGCAAGGCGCGCGCGGTGCTGATCATCCCGCACGACTACGCGGAGCGCCTCGCGCGTGGCGCGGTGGCGCGCGTGCAGGTGCTGGTGGATGGCTCCGACGGCAACACGGGGGCGACGGCGTCGGGTTACTTCGAGGCGATGAGCGACCGCCTGACACGCCAGGTCCGGCTGGAGGTGCTGCGGCGCGCGGGCCGGCCGGCGGCCCTGCCGCTGGTCACGCCGGAGCCGCGCGTGTGGTTCAACCCGGAGCTGGAGAGCGCGCCGTTTCTGGTGCCGGGCATCATGGCGCTGCTGATGATGCTCTCCGCGGTCATCGCGACCTCGCTTTCCATCGTGCGCGAGAAGGAGCGCGAGACCATCGAGCAACTGCTCGTCTCGCCGCTGCGGCCGGAGGAACTGGTGCTCGGCAAGACGCTGCCCTACGTGGTGATCGGCGCACTGACGATGGCGCTGATCCTGTTCCTCGGCTGGCTGTTCTTCGGCATCGTCATGCGCGGCTCGTGGCTGCTGCTCGGCCTGACGAGCCTGCTGTTCCTCTTTGCGTCACTCGGCATGGGCGTGTTGATCTCCTCCGTCACGCGCTCGCAGCTCATGGCTTTCCTGATCGCGACGATCACGACGCTGCTGCCGGCGCTGATCCTCTCCGGCTTCATCTTCCCGATCCGCAACATGCCGCTGCCGATCCAGGGCATTTCGCTGATCGTCATCCCGCGCTACTTCGTGGACGCCCTGCGCGGCATCATCCTGAAGGATGCGCCGCTGGCCGCGATCTGGCCGGACCTCGTGGCGCTTGCCGCGCTCGGCTTGCTCTATAACCTCGTGGCCGCGCACAAGACCAAGAAAGGGCTCGGCTGATGCAGCGCATCCGCTATCTGCTGGTGAAGGAGCTGACGCAGATTCGCCGCGATCCGCGGCTGATGGGCATCCTCATGGTCGTCCCGGTGATCCAACTCCTCATCCTCGGCTTTGCCGCCAACACCGACGTGCGCGACATCGCGCTCGCCGTGCGCGATAACGACCACACCTTCCAGAGCCGCGAGTTCGTCCGCACGCTCGGCGCGAGCGGCTGGTTCCGCGTCAGCGCGCTCGATGGCCCGGCCGCCGGCGACGGCGCGCGGCTTATCGCCGGCCGCGTGGGGCTGGTGGTGGTCATCCCGCCCGGCTTCGGGCGGCAGCTCGCGCGCGGCGCGGGTGCGAGCGTGCAGGCGCTGGTGGATGGCGCGGACAGCAACTTCGGCATCCAGGGCGTGGCCTACCTCCAGCGCGCGACGCGCCTGTTTTCCGAGCGGCAGGTCCGCCTCGTCCTCGGCGGCGCGGGGCCGGGCGCCGCGCCGCCGCTGCCGCAAGTCGTCGCGGCGACGCGCGTCTGGTACAACCCCGACCTACTCTCGCGCTGGTACATGGTGCCCGCGCTGATGGGCGTGCTACTGCTGGTGACGACGATGATCGTCTCCAGCATGGCGCTGGTGAAGGAGCGCGAGGAGGGCACGATGGAGCAGCTCATCGTCACGCCGCTGCGCCCGTTCGAGATGATCGCCGGCAAGCTGCTGCCCTTCGTCATCATCGGCTTCATCATGGTCACGCTCTCGCTGCCGGTGATGCTCGGCATCTTCGGCGTGCCCTTGCGCGGCAGCGTGGCGCTGCTCTACCTCGGCGCCGGCACCTTCCTGCTGACCACGCTCGGGCTGGGCGTGTTCATCTCGACGCTGGTCCACACCCAGCAGCAGGCGATGTTGATCGCCGTGTTCTTCGTGATGCTGCCGTTCGTGCTCTTGAGCGGCTTCATCTTCCCGGTGGAGAACATGCCGCCGCCGATCCAGGTGGTGGCGCAGGTCATCCCGCTGAAATATTTCCTCACGATCGTCCGCGGCCTCTTCCTCAAGGGCGTGGGGTTCGACGTACTCTGGCGCGACTACCTGATCCTGCTCGGCTGGGGCGTCGGCATCCTCGGCCTCGCCGTGCTCAAGTTCCGCAAGCGCCTCGATTGAGTTCCAAAGGCCAGCAGAGGGCGACCGGGTTTGGAGTTGATAGTGGAGAATGGTGGCGGGGGAAGGAGTCGAACCTTCGAAGCCGTGAGGCGTCAGATTTACAGTCTGATGCGTTTGACCACTTCGCTACCCCGCCACGGGGCGCGGCGTTGTAACACAGCACCTATCGCTTGGCAAGGTTTCAGAACGCCAATCTGGCAGCGGCGAGACGGCAGGAGAGTTCGGCCAGCACGCGGTCGTCATCGGCATCGGAAGCCGACTCGAACGTGGCCCCGAAGCGCAGGAAGGCTCCGACATCATCCCAAGGCACGGTGGAGATCGAGTGCTCGCGGATCAGGTATTGCGACGCGTCCTCGGCGTTCTTGAACAGCCGGCCGCCGCCGCCCTTGGGTGCGGGCACATAGAGGTAAAATGTTCCACCGGGCATCTTGGCGGCGAAACCAGCCGCCTTCAAAATATGGACGAGCTTTTCGAGCCGGCAACGGTAGTGCTCACGGATGCTCTCCGAGAGTTGGATGTCGGCGATGCCGGCGCAGGCGGCGAGCTGGATCGCCTTGAACTGGCCGCTATCCACGTTGTCCTTGACCTCGGCGAACGCCTTGACGGCTTGGGCGCTGCCGGCGACGAAGCCGAGCCGCCAGCCGGTCATGTTGTAGCTCTTGCTCATCGAGTGCAGTTCGATCGCGCAGTCCTTGCCGCCGGGCCGGCCGAGTATCGAGAGGCGCTCGCGGCCGTAGATCAGCGTTGCGTAGGCGGCGTCCTGCACAACCAGGATATTGTGCTGGTGGGCGAACGCGATGAGCTGGTCAAAGAATTCCGGAGTCGCCGCGGTGCCGGTCGGATTGTTCGGATAATTGACGTAAAAAAGTTTCGTGCGTTTGAGTACGGCGGGGTCGAGCGCCTGCAGGTCCGGGAAGAACCCGTGTTCCGCACGCAGCGGCACTTTCACGACCTCGCCGCCGAGGTAACGTGTATGCGTGCCGAGGACCGGATAGCCGGGCACGGTCAGCAACACAGCCTCGCCAGGATTGACGAAGCACAGCGGTAGCATCGCCAGTGCGGGCTTGGAGCCGATACTGTGGTTAATTTCAGAGTCGGGGTCGAGCCCGCCGACGCCAAAGAATTTCTCCAAGTACTGCGCGGCGGCGACCTTGAAGGCGCGGATGCCATTGTCAGCATAGCCGCGGTTGGCGGGGTCATCCACAGCGATTTTGAGCGCTTCGCGGATCGGGCCGGGCGCCATCTGGTCGGGCTCGCCGACGCCGAAGTCGAGCATCTCGACCCCCGGCCGCGCCGCGCGCGCCGCCGTCTTGGCACGTTTGATCTTCTCGAACTTGTAGATTTCGTCCGTTAGCCCGAACTGTGTGCCGCCGATGCGCTCAGCGAAAAGTTTTTGCAGATCCATGACCTTTCCCTTCGCCCGCGCTGGCGCGGGCGGCGTTACAAAACCAAAAACCGCTGCCGGCGGCGAGCCTTTTTGGAGAGGGTGTGACGATTTGCTTTTTGTCGTTAGCGCGGTAGTTTCGGCCCAACCAAAGGACAAGAACATGAGTAAAAAAACATTGGTCGTCACTTATCTGCCGAGTGGTGAGCGCTCGAATACGAAAAAGCTGGTGGATGCGTTTCTCGCGGCCGCCCAAGGTAAAACGCGGCTCGAACAGCTTGATCTGCTCAAGGAATTGCCGGACGTATTTTCCGCCGAGGTGCTTGGCGCATATGTCACGCGCAACTACATGGGCCAGGCGCTCACGCCCGCGCAGGCGGCGGCCATCGCGAAGATGGACCGCATGACTGCGCAGCTCAAGGCGGCGGATGTGGTCGTGGTCGCCTTTCCGATGCACAACTTCGGGCTGCCCGCGCCGGTCAAGGCGTGGTTCGATTCGGTGATGCTCAAGGGGCAGACTTGGGACGTGGGGGCCAGCGGTTTCGTCGGCCTGATGAAGGGCAAGCAGGCGTTGATCCTCAATTCCAGCGGTGGCGTCTACGAGGGCTCGCTGGCCGGCTGGGAACACGCCGTCAGCCTGGCGAAGGTCGAGTTCACCTTCATGGGCTATGAATCCATCGAGGCGGTCGCCGCCGGTGGCATGAACGCCAAGGCCGCGCAGGCCCCGGAGGTTCTCGCCGCCGCACAGGCGCAGCTCAAGGATCTCGTCGCGCGCTGGTACGCCTGACGCGCAGCGCGCCGGCCCTGGCGTTCCAAGGCTGGGCAGCGGGACGAAGCGGTGGTTCCAAGTGTTGGAAAAATCAACCGCCAACGGTTCCAAGCCTTGGAAAACTGCTCCGGAGGTGGGCACTGTGCAGCATAGGTGTTCCGCTAACCGCGTTTCTGGTTGCCGGCGCGGATGTCCTTGCATGTCAGGGGCCTTTTGCCTACTGTTGCCGCGTCTTACCGGCGGTTGCCTCGCAACCAGCTTTAGCGGCCGCAGCCTGCGGCGAGAGGGAAGCTATGACGGAGCCGACGCAGCGGGATACATTCCTGGCGGTGGACGATGCGCCCGAGAGTTTGGAGTTGATGCGCCTCGTCTTGGAGCACTATTTTCCCGGCGCGCGGGTCATCTGCGAGCAAAACAGCCTGAAGGCCTTGGAACTGGCCAAACAAATCCGGCCGGACCTGATCCTGCTCGATGTAAAAATGCCGGAGTTGGATGGGTTTGAATTTGCGCGGCGCGTGCGGCTGGATCCGGTGATGGCGACCATGCCCATCCTGATGATTTCAGGCGTGGTGACGGATGTACAGAGCCGGATCACCGGTCTGGAGGCGGGCGCAGAAAGTTTCCTGGCCAAACCCTATGAGCCGATGGAGTTGGTGGCGCAAGTGCGTGCGTTGCTGCGCATCCGGCACAGCGAGGAGGCGTTGCGCAATCACCACGCCGAGTTGGAAAAGGAACTGGCGCGCCGGACGCTGAAGCTGCGCGAGAGCGAGCGCAAGTTCCGCATGTTGTTTGAGAATTCACCCGATGCCGTCTTCGTTGAAGACGAGAAGGGTATCGTGCTGGATGCCAACCTGGCGGCGTGCCGGCTGCACGAGATGATCCGTGAGCAGATTGTCGGTGCGCATGTTTCGGCGCTGGTACCGCCGGCGCAGCGCGCAGTGGTAATCCGGGATTATGGCAAATGGTTTTCCACGGGGATGGAGCAATATGAGGGGCAAAGCTGGACCACGAGTGGCAAGACCATCCCCGTGGAAATCCGCGCCCGTAAAATCGAATACGACGGCCGGCCGGCGGTTCTGCTGCAGGTGCGCGACCTGCAGGAGCGGCGGCGGGTAGAGGAGGAACGCAACCGCTTGATTCCGGCTGTCGAGCAGTCGGCCGAGGCGATTTTCATCACTGACGCGGAGGGCGTGATCCAGTATGTGAACCGCGCCTTCGAGCAGATCACCGGCTTTGCGCGCACCGAAGTCCAGGGCCGGCGGCCCAATCTGGTCAGCAGCGGCCGCCATGACAAGCCCTTCTATCAGCACATGTGGGAGACCGTGTTGAAGGGGCACGTCTGGAGCGGACGCATCATCAACAAGCGCAAGGATGGCCGGGTGTTCCATGCTGAACTAACCATTTCGCCGGTACGCGACCCGCAGGGTACGCTGACCAACTTTGTCGCGGTCTCGCGCGACATTACGCACGAGTTGGAGTTGGAGGAGCAGCTCAACCAGGCGCAGAAGATGGAAAGCATCGGGCGGCTGGCCGGTGGTGTGGCACACGACTTCAACAACCTGCTGACTTCGATCATGGGCTTTGCGCATCTGGTCTACAGCGGCTTGCCCGAGGGCAGCCCGCTACTGCGGGAGATGAAGGAGATCATCTTCGCCGCGGAGCGCGCGGCGCAGCTCACCCGGCAGTTGCTGGCCTTCAGTCGCAAGCAGGTGCGGCAGGTGCAGCCGTTGAGCCTCAACAGTATCCTGCATGAAATGGAACACCTGCTGCGCCGGACGCTGGGTGAGGATATTGACTTGCGAGTGGATCTCGATCCGGTGCTGGGCGTTTGCGAGGGGGATCTGATGCAGATGCAACAGGTCATCCTCAACCTCGCCGTCAATGCGCGCGACGCCATGCCGCGCGGCGGTCACCTGGAGATCCTCACCAAAAACGTGGCGCTGGATGCGGCGTTTTGCGAAACGCGGGTCGGCCTGCAACCCGGCCCCTATGTGCGGTTGCAGGTTCGCGACAACGGCTGTGGCATTCCCGAGGAGCAACGCGCTCATATCTTTGAACCGTTCTTCACCACCAAGGGCAAGGAGCAGGGCACGGGCCTCGGCCTCTCGATGGTGTATGCCATCGTCCAGCAGGCGCGCGCCCACATCGAGTTCGCCTCGGAGTTGAACCGGGGTACGGAATTCGCGCTCTACTTCCCGCGGTGCACCACCGAGGGGGAGCCCGCGGCCGCGCCGGCGGCGCCGCGCCTGCGCGGTGGCAAGGAAACCATCCTGGTGGTGGAGGATGATGAACTGGTTCGCGATCTCGCGCTGCGTCTGCTGTGCTCGCTGGGTTACAACGTCCTGTCGGCGGGCGACGCTCGCGAAGCCGAGGCGCTTTGCAAGCGTCACAAGGATCCGCTGCACCTCATTCTCTCCGATGTGGTCATGCCCAAGGTCAGTGGTAGCGAGATGGTCCGCCGGTTGCAACAGTTGCGGAAAGATTTCAAGGTGCTGTACATGTCCGGTTTCACCGAGGACACCATCCTGCAGCATGGCGTCCGCCATCAGCACGTCAACTTCCTCTCCAAACCCTTCACGCGTGAGACGCTGGGGCTAAAGGTGCGCGAAGTGCTCGACGGCAAGGGATGAGCGCCGGTGGGGCGCAACGCATGGGCCGGTACCACACAACCCGCCGTGTCTGTGCCGCGCTGCTGCTCGCGGGCCTGTGGGCCGGCGCGCAGGCCGCGCCGAAAAAGACGTTGGAGACCAACGCGTTTTTCAAACTCGAAGCCCTGCTCACGCGGCCCGATCTCTGGAGCCTCGCCACCAACAACTTTAGCGACGCCGTGGGCGGCGGTGGCTTTTTCTGGGTGAACCAAGAGCAGACCACCGCGCGCGGCGGCGAGGATGTGCTGCTGCGCTTCCTCGACCTGCGCGTCTGGGAGACGCTGGTGCAATTCGAGAGCGGCCACGTCAGCCGCGTGGATGTCTCGTTCTATAACCACGGCGATGCCGGCGATCTCCCGCCGAAGGCGTTCACGGCGTTGCTCGATAAGATCGGCGCGGGGCTTTCCAACTGGACCGGCGTGGCGGCCGCGCCGCTGCCCGACGTGCTCGGTCCCGCGCGCGCCAAAATCCAGCGCCAGGCGTGGGTCAAGCCGCCGACGCGCCTGGAACTGGAGTGGAGCGTCACCCGTCCGCGCGTGCAGAGCGGCCAGCAGATCGAGTATCGCGCCGAGTTCATCCGCCTCAAGGTGCTGCCTTCCGCCGTCAGCGCGGCCGCGCGCATGGTGCTGCCCAAGCCGGTCCTCGCGCGCACCGCGATCACGCTCAAGTCGCACGTGCAGGTGGCGACCAACGGCGCGGTCGTCATCCGCGATGTGCCGATGGTGGACCAGGGCGACAAGGGCTATTGCGCCGCCGCCGTCATGGCGCGCGTCATGGGTTATTACGGGATGGACTTCGACATGCACCAGGCCGCGCAGGTCGCCGGCACCGAGGCCAAGGGCGGCACGCAGGGCGAGAGCCTGCGCGACGCGCTCAAGCGCATTGCGCTGAAAAACAACCTGCATTTCCTCCCGCTCCAGAATCTGGATGTGTACGAACTCCAGCGCCTCTGCACCGAGTACAACCGCTTCGCCAAACCCGCGCACAAGCCGAAGGCCAGCCTCGAAGAGGTGGACTATCACCTCGACAAGCTGATAGACAGCATGGATGCCGACCTGCTGCGGCAGGCGCGCACGAAGCGTACGAACGACCTCAACAAACTCAAGGCCGACGTGGCCAAGTACGTGGACCTGGGCATCCCGCTGATCTGGGATGTCTACCTCGGCCTGGTCAAGGAGGACTGCCTGCTGCCGCAGGACCGCGGCGGCCACCTGCGCCTGATCATCGGCTACCACAAGAAGACCGGCGACATCCTCTATACCGACACCTGGGGCCCGCGCCACGAGTGCAAACAGATGAGCCTCGCCGACGCCCTCACGATGACTTTCGGCCTCTACGTCATCAAGCCCAACAGCCTCTGAAGGCCAGAAGTCAGAGGCCAGAAGGCAGAGGGCAGGGGGTCGCGGTGGATTCCTGCCAGACTTCTCCCCGCTGATTTCTGACCTCTGATCTCTGAACTCTGGCGCGATGGCCTGCAAGCGTCTTTACAGCGTCGCGGCGATACGCTACGTTCTGCGCCAACTTCTGCGTTGAAGGTTGCGATGAGTGCGGCGCTGCAAAATTCTGTGCTGGTGCTTAACCGGCTGTGGCAGGCGGTGCATGTGTGTACCGTCGAGCGCGCCCTCACGCTCCTGTGCACCGGCCACGCGCAGGTCGTCGTCGCGTTGAACGATGGCGAGTACAAGACCTTCTCTTTCCGCGAGTGGTGCGATTTCGCCGGGGCCGGCGAGGCCGCCGCCGAGAGCGAGATCGTCCGCACCGTCTCCTTGCGCATCCGCATCCCGCGGATCATCCTGCTGCTGTTCTTCGACCGCTTCCCGAGCAAGGAAGTGAAGTTCACGCGGCACAACATCTTCGAGCGCGACCGCAACACCTGCCAGTACTGCGGGAAGAAATTCGACCGGAAGGACCTCAACATTGACCACGTCGTGCCGCGCATGCGCGGCGGCCTGACGAACTGGACGAACGTGGTATGCAGTTGCATCGCGTGCAACCGCCGCAAGGGCAGCCGCACGCCGGAGGAGGCGCGGATGCACCTGATCCGCAAGCCGAAGAAGCCGCGGTGGCGGCCGTTCATCGAGATCCAGTTCGCCGTCGCCACCGACCATAGCTGGCGCCATTTTCTGGACCTGGCCTACTGGAACGTCGAGCTGGGCAGCGAGTAACCACGCACGGGAGGCAGCACCATGCCACGGGACATGGACGAAGAAAACAATGTGTTTGGAATGGAAGAGGGTTGCCCGGAGCACGGCGGCGAACGCATGCTCGAATGCAGCGCCTGCGGCGAGGAATTCTGCGCGCTCTGCTTCCCGCGCTCGGCCGTCTGCGCCGACTGCGCGGAAAGCGGCGACCTCGACGAGGACGCCAAGGACGGGGAAGGCGAGGACGTGGACAAGCTCGACAAGGATCTCCAAGACGAGGATGCCGACGAAGAAAGCCCGTGACGCCACCCGTTTCAAGGCTTGGAAAAACCGCCGCGATATTTTCCAAGGCCTGGAAAAAACCGGCGGAAAATTTCCAATCCCTGGAAAAACCAGTGCTACTCATTTCCAATCCCTGGAAAACCGGAACGACGAAAGGATGACCCCATGAAACTCGCCCTGTGTTTTGCCCTGCTGGCCGGACTCGCGACGGCGCGCGCCGCGGCGCTCGAAGCGACGGGCCTGCGCTGCGAATATCTGACGAACCCGCTCGGCCTCGACGTGCTACAGCCGCGCTTGAGCTGGCGGCTGGAAGCCGGCGAGCGCGGCCAGCGCCAGACCGCCTACCAGGTGCTGGTCGCCAGCAGCGAGAAGGCGCTCAAGCAAAACACCGGCGATCTCTGGGATTCCGGCAAGGTCGAGGAGGATGAGACCATCACCATCCTCTATCGCGGCAAGCCGCTCGCCTCCGGCCAGCCGTGTTTCTGGAAGGTGAAGGTGTGGGATCGCGCGGGTAAGGAGTCGGAGTGGAGCAAGCCGGCGCTGTGGACGATGGGCCTGCTCAAACCGGAGGATTGGAAGGCGGAGTGGATCGGTTTCGACAAGCCGCGCGCGGCCGAACTCGCCGAGGCGCAGTTCGGCGCCGCCCAGTGGATCTGGCACGCCGCCGATCCCAAGAGCGCGCCCAAGGGCCAGCGGTTGTTTGTCCACGATTTTTTGTTGCCGGGCAACTTCGTTGTGGACAAGGCCGAGTTGGTGATTGCCGCCGACAACACCTGCAAGTTTGTCATCAACACCAAGCAGGTCGTCAGCGTGAACGGCTGGAAGCCGGCGCAGATCGTGGACGTGCGCAACCGCATCACGCCCGGCAAGAACTCGCTGCGCACCGCGGTGGATAACAGCACCTCCGGCCCGGCGGGCCTGATCGCCAAGCTGACCGTGACCGCGACCGATGGCCGGGTCTTCACGTGCGTCACCGACGGCAAGTGGAAGACCCTCGACAAGCCCGGCGCCAACTGGCACAACCGCGACCTCGAGACCGCGGCGTGGCCGGTGGCGCGCGTGCTCGGCGCGCACGGCTGCGAGCCGTGGGGCAAATTGCAGGCCGGTCTGGTGCTGCCGCCGCCGGTCTATCTGCGCACGGCGTTCGCGCTCGAGAAAAAGGTCGCGCGCGCCACGCTCTATGCGACCGGCCTGGGCATCTTCGACCTCTACCTCAACGGCGCGCGCGTCACCGAGGATTTTTTCAGCCCCGGCTGGACCGATTACACCAAGCGCGTGCGGTACCGCGCCTATGATGTGACTGGCCGCATGCAGCGCGGCGCGAACGCGCTCGGCGCGATCCTCGCCGATGGCTGGTACAGCGGCTACGTGGGCTTTGGCCACAACCGCGAGCATTACGGCAAGCTGCCGCGCGTCCGCGCGCAGCTCAACCTGGAGTTCACCGATGGCACGGTGGCGACCGTCGCGACCGGTCCGCGGTGGAAGGCGGCGACCGGCAACCTGCTCTACTCCGACTTCCTGATGGGCGAGGCGTGCGACGCGCGGCTGGAGCCGCAGGGCTGGGACACCGCCGACTTCGATGACGGCAAGTGGGCGGCCGTCAACACGGGCGCGGAACTGCAGCCGCTCGTGCAGGCGCATCCCGCCCCGGCGGTGCAGGCCTTTGCCGAGCTGACCGCCAAGACGATCACCGAGCCGAAGAAGGGCGTGTGGGTGCTCGACCTCGGCCAGAATTTTGCCGGCGTGCCGCGCCTGCAAATCAAGGGCGAGCCGGGCCAGAAGATCACGCTGCGCTTCGCCGAGCGGCTGAATCCCGACGGCACGGTGTACACCGCGAACCTGCGCAGCGCGCAGGCGACCGACACCTATATCTGCCGCGGCAAGGGCACGGAAGTCTGGCAGCCGCGCTTCACCTTCCACGGCTTCCAGTACATCGAGCTCACCGGCCTGACCAAGCCGCCGAAGAAGGACACCGTCATCGGCCTCGCCTTGAGCAGTGCCACGCCCGACGCCGGTAGCTTCGAGTGCTCCGATGCGATGCTGAACAAGCTGTGCAGCAACATCTATTGGACGCAGCGGATGAACTTCATTGACATCCCGACCGACTGCCCGCAGCGCGACGAGCGCCTCGGCTGGACCGGCGACGCGCAGGTCTATATCCGCACCGCGACGCTCAATTGCGACGTGCATGCCTTCTTCACCAAGTGGCTCGTGGACCTCTGCGCCGACAGCCAGCGTGCCGACGGCCAGTTCCCGTGCGTCGCGCCCATCAAGGTCGTCGGCCCCGATGGCGGCCCGGCCTGGGCCGATGCCGGCGTCATCTGCCCGTGGACGGTTTACGCCGTCTATGGCGACACGCGTATCCTCGAACAGCACTATGACGCGATGAAGCGCTTCCTTGACTTCTGCAAGCAGCGCTGCACGCCGGAACTGCTACCGCCCGCGAAGTATCACTGCTTCGGCGACTGGTTGAGCATCAAGGCCGACACGCCCAAGGACGTCATCTTCATGGCCTACTTCGCCTATTGCACGCGGCTGCTGGCGCAGACCGCCGCCGTGCTCGGCCACAACGACGACGTGCGCAAGTACCGCGTGCTGTTCGAGCAGCTCAAGACCGCGTTCAACAAGGCCTACGTCGCGCCCGACGGCCGCATCAAGGGCGACACACAGACCTGCTACGTGCTCGCGCTCGTCAACGACCTGGTCGAGGGCGAGAAGGCGCAGGCGGCGGCGAAATATCTCGTCGAGAACATCGAGAGCCGCGGCTGCCATCTCTCGACCGGCTTCATCGGCACGAAGGACCTGATGCTCGCGCTCGCGAAGATCGGCCGCAACGACCTCGCCTGCCGGCTCGTCCACAACACGACCTTCCCCTCGTGGGGCTTCTCCATCCGCCACGGCGCCACCAGCATCTGGGAACGCTGGAACGGCTGGACGCCGGAGGAAGGCTTCGGCGATCCCGGCATGAATAGCTTCGCGCACTACAGCTTCGGCGCGGTCTATCAGTGGATGGTCGAGAACCTTGGCGGCATCCGCACCGACGCGCCCGCCTACAAGAGCATCATCATCGCGCCCGTGCTCGATGAGAAGCTGACCTTCGCCAAAACCAGCTATGACAGCATCCGCGGCCGCATCGCCACCGCGTGGAAAAAAGACAAGGACGGGCTGACGCTCGATGTGACCATTCCGCCGAACACCACCGCCATCGTGCGCCTGCCGACCGCGAACGCCGCCAAGCTGACCGAGGGCGGCAAACCGCTCGCCAAGGCCGTCGGCGTCAAGTACCTGCGCACCGAGGGCGACCGCGTCCTCCTCGCCCTCGACTCCGGCAGCTACAGCTTCCAGGCCCCGTGATGAAAACGCTGATTTGTTGTGCACTGTTGCTGGCGGTGGGAAGCGGAGTGGGGGCGGAGGCCGGTTTGGTGTCGCCGCATATCCGCAGCGGGCTCGGGCTGACGGCGCAGGGCGGGGCGGTCGTCGTCGCGCCCGGCGAGTGCGAGGTGCAGGGCAAGCTGGTTCGCGTCGCGCAGCCGGTGACGCTGGCGGTCGCGCCTTCGCCGATCCTTGTCGCCGCGCAGGACGCGCCCTATCGCCTTTCCGCCGACAAGCCGCAGGGCTTCGCCAAGGGCACGCGCCTAGCGGGTTTGAGCGCGCGCGACGTGAACGCCTGCGGCTCGCTGCTGCCGGACTCCGTGGAGGTGCGGCGCGCGTCCGATGGCCGGCTGCTCAAGCTGGGCGAGGACTATCTGCTCGACGGCGCGTGGGGTCACCTCGGCATCGGCCCGCACAGTTGCGTAACCACCACCGAGCCGGTGCGCGCCACCTACCGCTACGCGCTGCTGCGGATGGACACGATCCAGCTCGCACCCGACGGGAAAGTTTCGCTGAAGGCCGGCACGCCGCACATCAGTGCGCCCGTGCCGCCGGAAGCCGACGCCGGCTGCCTCGCGTTGGCGCACGTCTTCGTGAACTACCGCGACACCAGCGTCCATCAGCACCAGCTCTATCCGATCGCGGAGACTGCGGCGCAGGCGCTCACCGCCACCACGCCCGGCCGCGTACCCAAGGCGCTCGCGAAGCTCAAGAGCGGCGCGCCGCTGCGCATCGTCTGCTGGGGCGATTCCGTCACCGCGGGCGGCAACGCCTCGACGCCGGACAAGCGCTATGTGGATGTCTTCCTCGCCGGCCTGCGCGAGCGCTTCCCGCAGGCGCAACTCGTGGCGACGAACATCAGCGCCGGCGGTTCCAACAGCCGCCAGTGGCTGTTCCCGGAAAAAAATCCGTACCGCACGCTCAAGGGCGCCGCCAGCCCGTGCCAGTTCCAGCGTATCCTCGACTTCCGGCCCGACCTTGTCACCATCGAGTTCGTCAACGATGCCGGCATGAGTCCGGCACAGGTCGAGGAAACCTACAGCGACATCCTCCGCCGCCTGCAGCCGCTCGGCACGGAGGTGATCCTGATCACGCCGCACTACACGATGCTCAAGATGATGGGCTTTGCGAACCAGACCGGGCAGGATCGGCGGCCCTACGTGCTCGCGCTGCGCAAGTTCGCCGGCGAGCATCAGATCGGCCTCGTCGACGCCTCCGCGCGCTGGGAGCATCTGTGGAAGGAAGGCCTGCCCTACCTGACGCTGCTCCACAACACGATCAACCATCCCGACGACCGCGGCCACCGCCTCTTTGCCGAGGAACTGTGGAAATGCTTTCAGTGATGCTGCGCGCCGGGAAAAAGATTGACGCCCCGCAGGGCCGCCGATAGCGTCGCCGCCATGTTGCAGGCACTGCAAACACCCATCACTTCGGGCTCTTTTCCAAGCCTTGGAAAAGTGAACACCTACTTTTTCCAAGCCTTGGAAAAATCTGCGCAAAAATTTCCAAGCCTTGGAAAAACACACCCCGCCATTTTCCAATGCTTGGAACATCACTCGCGAACATCGAACATCGAACACCGAACACCGAACATCGAAGGGAATGCCGGTCCTTCGACGTTCGATGTTGGATGTTGGATGTTCGATGTTCGCCGGAGGCTTTCTTGAGCGAGGAAACCACACCCCTGATGGGACAGTACCGGCGGCTCAAGGCGGATTTGCCGCCGGGCACGCTGCTCTTTTTCCGGCTCGGCGATTTCTACGAGATGTTCTATGACGACGCCGTCGAGGCCGCGCGTCTGCTCGACCTGACGCTGACCAAGCGCCAGGCCGTGCCGATGTGCGGCGTGCCCTATCACGCGGCGGAGTCCTACCTCGCCAAGCTGATCCGCGCCGGCAGGAAGGTCGCGATCAGCGAGCAGATGGAAGATCCCGCGACGACGAAGGGCCTCGTGCGGCGCGACGTGGTCCGCATCGTCACGCCCGGCACCGTGCTCGAGGACCAGGTGCTCGACGCGCGCCGGCACAACTATCTCGCCGGCCTTTGCCAGGATGGCGCGACGTTCGGCCTCGCGATGCTCGATCTCTCCACCGGCGAGTTCTGGATCGAGCAGTTCACCAGCCCCGCCGCGCTCGGCGACGCGCTCGCGCGCGGCGCGCCGAGCGAGTGCGTCGTCCCGGAAGCCCTGCGCGAGAGCGCCGACCTCGCCACCGCGTTCCCCGGCGGCGGCGCGACGCTGCTGACCGCGCGCGAGGACTGGACGTTCGAGCCGGACTTCTGCGCCGACCTGCTGCTGCGCCACTTCAAGGTCCACTCGCTCGATGGCTTCGGCTGCGCCGGGCAGGGCGTGGCGCTGCGCGCCGCAGGTGCGGTGCTGCACTATGTGACCGATGAGCTGCGCCGCAACGCGAGCCACGTGCGTGCGCTGCACGTGAAGACCTCGGCCGATTTCCTGGTGATGGATGAGGGCACGCTCGCGCACCTCGACCTCGTACCGACGCGCTCGGCCGCCACGGGCGCACCGACGCTGCTTGGCGTGCTCGACCGTACGGCGACGCCGATGGGCGGCCGGCTGCTGCGCGACTGGCTGATGCGGCCGCTCGCGCGGCGCGAGCCGATCGTGGCGCGGCAGGAGGCCATCGAGGCACTGACTCGTGACCGCGCGCTGATCCACGATCTGCGGGCGCAGCTCGAGGAAATCCGCGACCTCGAACGCCTGATCGCGCGGCTCGGCGCGGGCGGTGGCAACGCGCGCGAGCTACAGGCGCTCGCTCGCTCGCTCGCGGCGCTGCCGGGTTTGCGCGAGCGCCTCGCGGGCCAGCCTGCTGCTGGACTGCTCGCGGAAAACGCGGGTGCGATCACGCCGCTGCCGGAGCTGGTGGACCTGATTGGCCGCGCGCTCGTGGATGAGCCACCGCTGGCGATCAAGGAAGGCGGCATGATCCGCCGCGGCCATCACCCCGAGCTCGATGAGCTGCTCAAGCTCGCCACCGAGGGCCGCCAGTGGCTCGCCGATTTCCAGGTCCGCGAGCAGGAGCGCACCGGCATCAAGAGCCTGAAGGTCCGGCACAACAATATCTTCGGCTACTACATCGAGATCACCAAGAGCAACCTCGCGGCGACGCCCGCCGACTACATCCGCAAGCAGACCATGGTCAACGCCGAGCGCTTCATCACGCCGGAGCTGAAGGAATATGAGAACAAGATTGTCGGCGCGCAGGACCGCGCGACCGCGCTCGAGTACGAGCTGTTCCTCCAGCTTCGCGACGCTGCGACCGCGCAGACTGCCGCGATCCAGCGCAGCGCCGCCGCCATCGCGCAGCTCGATGTCCTCGCCGCGCTCGCGGAGCGCGCGCTCGTGCTCGGCTATATCCGGCCGAAGATCACGGACGGTGACGCGATTCACATCCGCGACGGCCGCCATCCCGTGGTCGAGCAGCTCGCCGACGCCGAGCGTTTCGTGCCCAACGACGTGAACCTCGACGGCACCGCGAACCAACTCATCATCATCACCGGCCCGAACATGGCCGGCAAATCCACCTACATCCGGCAGGTCGCGCTGCTCGTGGTGCTGGCGCAGATGGGTGCGTTCATCCCTGCAGCGGAGGCGGAGATCGGCGTCGTGGACCGCGTCTTCACGCGCGTCGGCGCGAGCGACGACCTCGCGCGTGGCCGCAGCACGTTCATGGTGGAGATGCAGGAGACCGCCAACATTCTGCACAACGCGACGCCGAAGAGCCTGATCGTCCTTGACGAGATCGGCCGTGGCACGAGCACCTTCGACGGTATCTCCATCGCGTGGGCCGTGGCCGAGCATCTGCACAACCAGGTGAAGGCGAAGACGCTCTTCGCCACGCACTACCACGAGCTGACCGACCTCGCGCTGACGCTGGGCGGCGTGAAGAACTACAACGTCCTCGTCCGCGAGAGCGGCGACCGCATCGCTTTCCTGCGGCGCATCGTGCCCGGCGCGGCTGATAAGAGTTACGGCATCCACGTCGCGCGGCTTGCCGGCCTGCCCGATGGCGTCATCAGCCGCTCCAAGGAGATTCTCGCCAACCTCGAAGAAGGCGAATTCGGCGACCAAGGCCAGCCCAAGCTCGCCCGCCCCCGCAAAGGCAAAGCCGGCGACAGCAGAAACCAGTTGTCGTTTTTCTGATCAGAACTTCACCGGCTCGCCGAGCGTGATCAGCGTGAGCTTGGCGGAGCCGGCGGGCGCGGCGAGTTTGACGCGGGCGGGGCCGGCGGTGATTTGCGGCACGTCGTCGGGCGCGCGGAAGGTTTGGAGTTGCTGGCCTTGTTTGTCGAAGATGCGGAGGTCGCCGCCGTCGCGGAACTCGGCATAGTCTCCGGTGTTCAGCTCCGCGGGTACAACGAATTTCTTTCCGCCAATCTCCAGCGCGGGCTGCTTGAGCGGCGCGTCCAGTTCGGCGAGCGCCTCGACTTTTTCCACCGTGCATGCGCCGCCGCCGCGCATCCAGCGCAGGTTGAGCGCGATGATGCTGCCGTAGTTGAAGCCGTACATCGCCGCCTTGAACGCGTAGTTCGCGTGGACGGGCCGGAACTCGGGCAGCATCCGCTCCGTGGTCGGTTCGGGAATGATGATGGTGCGTTCGCCGGTGAAGTCGAGGTCCACATAGTAGTCACGGTAGGTTTTCCCGCCGGCTTCGAGTTGCAGGTTCAGCACCGGCGGCGGCGAGCCGGCGGGTGGCGTCTGCGTCACGTTCAGCTTGATGGCAAGCGCGCGGTGTTTCAGCAGGTCGAGCGGCTTGCCGGTGGTGCCGCTCGTGGCGGGCGGCGTCTGGCCGACCATGAACACGCTGAACTGGTCGCCGAGCGGCTTGGTGAACTCGACGCGTGCGGCGAGCGCGCCGGGCATTGCGGCGCGCTTCTCCGGCGGCGCGAGCTGGAGCGGCGTCGCGGGGCGCAGCAACACGCGGTTGGTCACCGCGCCCGGCGGCGCGAGCGCCGGCACACACTGGAGCCGGAACTGGAGCGGCTGCGCAGCGAAGCGGTTGGCGAACTCGCGTTCTTCCCCGGCGGCGAGGCGCGCCACGTCGTAGCGGATCGGCGTGAAGGCGTTGCCGACGCGATGCCATTCGCCGGTGGCGAGCAGCGCGCGCGCGGGCGCGGGCACACCGCCGCCGAGCCGCAGGTGCTCATAGTCGCCGAGCAGTTTCAGCATCTCCTCCGTGCGCCCGTTCTTCTTGAGCGCATCGAGATGCGTTTCCAGCGCGACGGGAGTATCGAGCGCGAGCATGCGGATGGCATAGAACTCCACCTCGTCCGGCGTGGTCGCAGGCTGGTGCGGCGCCCATGCGAGGAAGCCCCACCAGCCGAGGGAGGCGGGCAGGAAGCTGTCGTGATAGTGCCGCCACGAGTCGGCGATCTTGTGGCAGTCGAGATATTGCTTGGGCGCGACGGCCGCGAAGTCGTCGCATTCACCGCGCGCGAACCAGTGCCACGTCCACGGCGTGCTGCCGGAGCCCTGCACGAGGAGCGGGCGCCGCACGCGTTCGCAGATGTCGCGCTGCTGCTGGCTGGTCCAGTACCAGTAGGGGCCGTTCGCGCTGTTGCACTCGCCGCCGTCGAAATAAATCATGTCGAAGCCGCAGCGGTTGATCACGCCGGCCACGCGCTCGCTGACCTCGCCCTTGAGCGTCGTGCGCAAATCCACCAGATAGGAGCCGTAGCGCTCCACGAGGTGGTGGATCGTCGCGCCCGCCTGGTGCGGCGCGGCCTTCGTGCCCGCGAAGCCGCGGACGCACTTGAGGAAGAGGTTCGTGCCCGCACCGCCGACCGCGCGGTACTGGATGATCTCGTCATCGATCTGGATATCGAGCCCGGCCTTCTGCGAGCCGTAGTAGGCGCCCTCGGTCGGGAAGCCCGTCAGCGGCGCGGTGGCGGCGATCTCCTGCGCCTTCGCGTCGAGGGCGGCGGCGAGCGTCGCGTGGTCGTCCTTGAGCAGGCGCGCGTCGGGCTTCGGCCGCACGAGCGGATCGCTCTTGCTGACGAAACTGGTGAGCATGTGCATGCCCACCTTGAGGCCGGCGGCGTGGCACTTATCGATGACCGCCTTCAGGCCCGCCTCGCCGCGCGGAAATTTGTTCGTGTTGATCGGGTAGGAGCCGAGCGAAAGCGACCACGTGCCGGAGTAGGTCATGATGTAGCCGAACCCGCCGAGCTTCGCGTAGCGGATGGTCTCATCGGCGTTGGCCTCGGTCAGGTCGCTGAAGAAATAGCCGGTGCGCACGTCCGGCGATTGCTTGGCCCACACGCCGGAAAGCTGCGGAGACGGCAGCTTGCAGGCCTTCTCCACTGCCTGTACCTGCGCCAGGAACTGCGGCGTCGGCGCCGCGACCAGCGCCACGCCCTGGCCCTCGATTCCGAACTCGCGCTCGAGCCGCGCCTGCAGGCGGCCACCGCTGGTGGTCACATTGACGCAGTCGGAGAGACCCAGCAACGCGACGGCGAAGGCTTCATCCCACAGGACGCCGAGCAGGCTGCCGTTGCGGGGCATCGGCCGCAGCGGGAGCAGCGCGAGGTCGAACGCCTCGAGATCGGGATCGCTCAGTTTCAGAAGCTGGATGCGGATGAAATCCGGCTGCGCGGTGATCTGTAGCGTGGCCGTGACGCAGGCCGTGCCGAATTCCGCCTGCCAGGCATCGCCTGCGCGTGCGAAGCTGGTGGCCGCGAAGGTTGCGCCGTTTTTCTTGATGGAGAAAAAAGCTGACGGCTGTTTGAGCCATTCGGTGTCGGTAGCTTTGTCGCGCAGGCTCGTGCAGAAGCCGCGTCCATCGAGCGACAGCCGCGCCGTCGCCGTGGCAAAGGTGAACTCCTCCGCCCGCGCCGCCGCCAGCAGCGCAAGCCCGACTGCCAAATGCAGGATGATTTTCATAAGCGTGCCGGAGCATAGCGGAGAGGCAGCGCCACGGGAAGCGAAACGACGGAAGATGGTTGAGGGCAGAAGGCCGTCAGCCGTTGGTCGTCAGTTGTCAGTGGTCAGTTGTGAGTGGTCAGGCACTCACGGCCGCAACACGCGGTTGGTGGCGTGGCAGGAGTTGAAATTGCTCGCCAGCATTTCGGGCTTCATGATCGTGGCCGCGCCGCCTTTGAAGATGACAACCACACCTTGACGACCGAATGGCGGATCATCGGTCAACTGTTCGGATCCTTTGAATTCGGCCAGCGAACTGATTTTCAAATTACGAGTGAAGAGTAAAGGTGCTTGATCTGAATCGGAATCATTTATATCCGCGACAATACACCATGCATTGGCGCCAGCCTCAAATAGGGCAGCATTAGTTTCCTTGCAAAACATCAGGCCTGATGCAGAAAAAAGTGCATAGTCTATGCTTATCACTCCATTCCCGACCAAGTTTGTGAACACAGCCGTAGAAGTTGCATAGTTGCTGGATTGTGGCCAACTGGACACGTTATTCGAACTAGAGTAGTTCAGGTTTTGAGCAATCATGGCTCGGAAAATTTGTTTTCCATTGCAGAGCGTGCCAGTCATTTTTGATGTTAGCAGGGTAGAATTAATTGCCGGACCGAGTAACCATGCATGTAGTAAAATAGCTATGCTGATGCTGGTGTTAACATAGCCCAAAATCAATCCCGTCTTGGCCAAGTCGCTCCCCGATATAGCACCGTTTGATCTGTTGATTTCCCCGACAGCCGCGTAACCCAAAATTACTGCGGAGATAGCGACGAGCGGTATGATACTAATGCTAAAATGCTTTGCTACATAACCCAAGATGACTGCGGGAATGGTGAGCAAGGCCCCCAGCATAATGACGTCCAAGAGCAGGCCGATGATGCCGAGCACCAAGCTGGCCGTCGCGAGGCCGCAGTGTTTGGGCGTCGGAGAAGTGTTCATGGTTTGCGCTCCAACTTCATGACGGCATTAGACAACGCCGCCCGCCGCGCGTCAATCGCGCTGACTTTCCAAGCCTTGGAAAATTCCGGCGCAGTTTTTCCAAGGCCTGGAAAAGAAACCGGCGAAACTTTCCAATGTCCGGAAAATTCGGGAATTATTTTTCCAATCCCTGGAAAACTATTTCTTCTGCGGGATGACGGCGGGCGGGGTGACGCGGACGGTGGCCTTGGTGGTGTTGATGGCGAGCTGCCATGAGCTGGTTCCGCTGCTGATGCGGATGCCGACCGTGGGGTCGAGACGCGGGTTTTGCGGCAGCACGGCCTGCAGCGCCGGCATGGTGCCGTCGAGCGCGATGGCCCAGACGAACGTGGTTTGCGCAGTCGTACGCCGGAAGATCGTCATGGGAATCCGGTCGGCGGTGCTCTTGCCGACGCCGGTGGCGGTGATGACCTCGGTCGGCTCGCCGCCGGCGAGTGCGACAACGCCGCGCCAGTCGGGCGCGAGACTGAAGGTCTGTGCGAGCGCGGCGTTGGTGCGGCAGAGCGTGGCGCTCTTGAGGTGCTGGTAGCCGTTTTGCGCGGGCAGCGAGAACGCGGCGCCCGGCGGCGGTGTCTGCCACGCGCCGTTGCAGTGCGTCGCGAGGTCGAACGTGTGGGGCTTATCGGCGGCGAGCTGGTCGGCGAAGACGATCAGGTTCTCGTTCAGCAGCACAGCGGTGCGGACGAAGCGGACGCCCTTGGCGATCGGGCCGGCCTCGGTCATGGCGAAGTCGCAGCCGTGGTCGTTGCCGAAGGCGAGGCACTGGCCGGTGGCCTCGGCCTGGTTGGCGCCATCGATGACGAGGGTGTTGTGCGCGAGCGTGACCTTGTCCCACTGCGCGTGCAGCGGCGAGCCGTAGGGCCGCGTGCCGGGGTCGGGGCAGATCACCTTGCCGCGCGCGTAGAGGACGAAGTTGTTTTTGTCGGGGTGGCCGTGGCCGCCGCCGTGCGGGCCGTACTTCAGGCAGAGCCACGTGGCCTGCTCGCCGGCGCCGCGCTGGAGGATCGCGTAACCAGAGGCCGGTGCGTTGCGGCTGGGCAGGGCATTGGTCAGGGCTGCGGGCAGTTGCGGCAGGCCGAACCAGAGCGCCAGCTCGTCGCGGCGCTGGGAGTCGGCCAGCGCCGTGAGGTAGAGCGGATTGCGGTAGCGGGCGTAGGCCAACTCGAACATCCCGCTGCGGATGTTGACCTCGCCGCTGTCGTTGAACGCAGGCAGCACGAGGTTTGGCATGGCGAGGTTGACCGGGGCCTCGAACATTTTTTTCAGCGGCTCGCCGTAGAGATTGAAGCGGCAGTTGCGCGCGGCCTCGGTCAGCGGCCAGACGGCGCCCAACGTGAAGAAGTGGTAGCCCCACGCGCCCTCGTACCAAACGCCATCGGGCTGCACGCCTTTGGCCATCTGCGTGCGGTAGCCGCGGTCGGGGTCATCGATCGCGGCGCGGATCAGCGCGGCGTCGCCGAGCAGATAGCCGGTGATACCGACCGCGCTGTTCTTCCAGCACTGGATGTTGTGCACGCCCAGCTTGTGCGGGAGGATCACATCGCGCGCGGCGGGCAGGAACAATTGGTCGGCCAGCGTGCGGCGGTCGGCGGCGGAAAGCGTGTCCCAGAGCAGGTCCGCGCCCTGCGCGACGGGGATCAGCCAGGCGGCCTCGTCGAGCGTCTGCGGCCCGACGCGCCCGCCGCCGATCTTCGCCTGCCCGCGCGTGGTGTGCAGCGGATAGGCGAGGTAGCGCCCGGCGTAGGCGAGGAGAATGTCGCGACCGCGCCGGGCATAGCGCACGTCGCCTGTCACCTGGAAGAGCAGGCCGGCGTTGCGGACGGCCGCGGCATAGCTGCTGTGCGTGCGGTTGATGGAGACGCCGTCGAAATCGCGGTCGGGTTTCGTGGCCTCGCCGCGCAGAACCTCCTTGTTTACCGGGCAGATGTGTTCCCACTGCCACGGGCCAAGCTGCTGGCCCTCCTTCAAACGCGCGCCGTGTGTCGGGCACACATACCAGTGCGACCAGTTGCCGCCGCGCGGCGGCAACTCGATGGGCGTGTCGAGCGTCTTGTCGAAACTCTTGCGGAGCGACTGCCACTGCGCGGTCCATGGTTCCTGCTGCACGCGCTGCTTGAGCTGCGCGATGCCGGCGGCATCAAACAGCAGGCGCGGGTGCGGCGGCAATGCGTCGGCGCCGGCCGCCGAAGCCGCCAGCGCGCAAAGTCCGAACATGGTCAGGAAAGTTTTCATAGAATATGTGGCGGGAGCATAGCGGAGAGGCGGAACGGAGGATAGTCGTCAGTTGTCAGTGGTCAGTTGTGATTTGTCATTTGTCCTTGGTCACTGGTCATTGGCCGCATTGGGAAAACATCCGCATCGAGAAAGTCTAGACCTCGATTCCGTGTTATTTGGCGGTGGCAATATCGTAGCAGTAGAGAAAGTCGCTGTAGCGGACATAGAGGCGGGCGTGGCAGATGACGAGGTGCGCCCACGAGGGGCCGGTGCCGGCGGCGGGCAGTTCGAAGCGGCTGACGATCTCCAGCTTCTGTGGGTCGGCGGGTGCGAGCGCGAGTTGCCGCTTCTCGTTCATCAGGTAGAGCATGCCGTCGGCGGCGAAGGTCGTGCCGGAGCGCGGGCCGGGGAGCTCCTCGCTGGTCCAGAGCGTGCGGCCGCTCGCCCAGTCGAGCGCGGCCCAGTGGCGGTGCTTGTGGTTACCATCGGCGTGGCCATAGAGCGCGTTGCCGACCAGCGCCACGCCGCCGTGTTCGTTGTCGAGCTCGGTCGTGTGCCAAAGCTGCTCGACGCCGTCGGGCTTGAGCCGCAGCAGATACGCGCCGCGGCCCCACGTGCCGAACACGGCGAGGCAGCCGTCATGGAAAATCGGATGGCACGCATTGACGCCGTAGGGCGCGGGCATCTCGAAACGCCAGAGCAGCTTGCCGGTCTCGGCGGCGATGCCGACCGCGGCGCCGGAGGTCATCGTGACGATCTGCCGCTGGCCGCCAACGGTGATGAGCTGCGGCGCGGTATAGCTCGGTTGGTCGCCGTTGCCCGCTGTCTGCCAGACCGTCTGGCCAGTGTGGCGGTCGAGCGCAACCATCAGCACATTCGTACCGCCCGGCGTCGCGATCACGCGGTCGCTGTCCACGAGCAAACCCTCGCTCAAGCCCCACTGGATATTCCGTCCGCCGAATTTCGTCAGGATGTTCAGCGTCCAAAGCGCGCGGCCGGTCGCGGTCTCGAGGCAGACGAGATCGCCATCGGCATTCAGGTGATAAAGCTTTGCTCCGACGATGGTCGGAGTCGAGCGCGCGCCGGGCATCGCGCGGCGGTAGGCCGGGCCGTTCGTCGCCTGCCAGAGCTGTTTGCCGTTGAGGTCGAGCGCGGTGATGACCGTGTTCGATCCGATATTGCCCGCGGTGATGACGCGGCCCGCGCTGATCGCCGCGCTCGCGTAGCCCTCGCCGATGCCGGTGGCGCGCCAGAGCAGCTTCGGCCCGCCCTCCGGCCAGCGCTTGAGCAACCCGGTCTCGGTGCAGAAGTTGTCGCGTTTTGGGCCGTGGAACTGCGGCCAGTCACCGGCGCGCACCGCGCCCGCCAGCAGCAGCAGCGACAGGAAGATTTTCATGGCAGGATGAAACGCCAGCCGGCCAGCGACGTCAAGATTGGAAAAGCCCACGAAGCAAACCAGTGCGAGTGGCGGCGCGGAGCCAGCGTAGTTCGCGGCGGCGCATCGCAGCGCGTTGGGGTGGGGTGGTGTCGTCGGCACCGGCGAGATGGTCGCAGCCGTGCGCGAGGTAGAGCGCCAGCTCGCGCTCCGGTCCGCCGGCGCGGCGTGCGCCCTCCCGCGCCGCCAGTACGACGTTGATGATGAGTTCACCCGCGCCGCTGATCTCGTCCGGCAGCGACGGATAGGCGAGGCTGATGACGTCGGTGATGTAGTCGCGGCCGAACACAGCGTGGTTCGCGGTGACGATACCGGCGTCGTCGGTCAGCAGGATTTCCAGCGAGTGCAACGGAAGCCCGGCCTGCTCCGCGAGCCAGCCCGCCAGCCGCCGCAGCCGTGGCGAGCTGACGCGAAATTTCGCCTGCTGGTTGGAAACGAGGATTTTCATTCCTTGGGAGTCTCGCCGTTGGATGACGCGGTTGTTTCAAGCTGACGGAGCATGGCCCGACGCAAACGCCAAAGTATCCAGCCAATGACAGCAAACAGGGAATAGGCTGCGAACGCGAATAAAATTTGATCCGTAGTCCAAGAATCCCGCCATTCAGCTTGCCATAGGTTTAAGATGGTTATGGAGGTTTGAAGTGGAACGACTACACCGAAGGCCAAAACCCGCGAGCCTTCATCATGAATCAGGTAATAGAGCAGCCAGGCCAAGACCAAGAGGTAGAGCCAGCCCCAAAATTGAAT
>CAISWQ010000057.1 GCA_903889245.1 uncultured Lentisphaerota bacterium
ATTACAACCGGCGGCGGAAACATTCCGCACTCGGCTTTAAAAGCCCCGTAGACTTCGAAACCCAATTCAGGTATCAACAAAACTAATCATGACCCCCGCGTGTCCATCAACCCGGGGCAACCTCAATCAGAGGTCGGCGGGCAGGTTTTCCGAGGCTCGGAAAAATTTCGTCGGTTTTTCCCAAGCCTTGGAAATTTTTCGGCGAAATCTTCCAATGCTTGGAAAAACCACGGTTCTGACTTTCCAATCCTTGGACGCCGCGTGAGGTCACGCGGCCTACAACAACGCCCGCCAAACGCTGCGCTGCAGTTGTAGGCCGGGTCACCGACCCGGCGCTCATTCGCCCACGACAAAAGCAGTGGACAAAGCTTGCGCGGTGCGGCTACGGTGGCGGCCGTGTTCCAAAACCGGAAGGGAAGCAGGCGATGAAAACGATGAGCGCGATGGGTCGGCGGGAGTTCATGCGGCAGTCGGCGTTGGGTTTGGCGGGGGCGGGGCTGCTCCCGCGGCTGGCGCGGGCGGAGGGCGCGGCGGTGCCCTCCTACCTGAAGAACTACGCGGAGCTCTACGCACGCGATCCGAAGGCGGCGGCGCTGGCGTGGTTCAAGGACGCGAAGTTCGGGCTCTTCATGCACTACGGGCTCTATGCGCTGCTCGGACGCGGCGAGTGGGTGATGTACCGCGAGGCGATCCCGGTGGCCGAGTACGAGAAACTCAAGGCGCAGTTCACCGCGGCGAAGTTCGACGCCGATTTCATCACCGACCTCGCCTGTGCCGCGGGCATGCGCTACGTGAACATCACGTCGCGGCACCACGACAGCTTCTGCCTGTTCGCCTCGAAGCATTCCGACTACACGAGCGTGAACAGTCCGGCGAAGCGCGATCTCGTCGGCGAGTTGGCGGAGCAGTGCCGGAAGAAAAACCTGGGGCTGTTCCTCTACTATTCCTACGGGCTGGACTGGCGGCATCCGTGGTACTACCCGCGGAAGTTCGCGCCAATGGCGCGGCCGGATTACAAGACGCCGGAGCCGCGCTACAAGTTCGAGAAGGACGCGGACTTCGCGCGCTATATCGAGTTCGTCCACGGCCAGCTCACGGAGCTGCTGACCAACTATGGACCGCTCGCCGGCATCTGGTTCGACCCGATCATGACCTACTACGGACGACCGGACCTGTTCCCGATCCGCGAGACCTACGCGCTGATCCGCAAGCTGCAGCCGCAGACGCTCTTGTGCTTCAAGCAGGGCGCGACGGGCACGGAGGACTTCGCCGCGCCGGAGCGGACGGGGCAGTCGCTCGCGGAGCGCGTGCGCAAGCAGTTCGACGAGGCCCGCGCGAAGATCGCCGGCGACGCGTGGGAGGCGAACAAGGTGAAGCACAACGAAATTTGCGACACGCTCCAGCCTCACCAGTGGGGCTATACGAAGAACGATGACGGCGCGCACCTCGACGCCGACGAGGTCCTGCGACGCCTCGGCTACGCGTTCCACCAGAACTGCAACCTGCTGATGAACACCGGCCCGCTGCCGGATGGCTCGATCCATCCGGTGGACGTGCAGACGCTGCGCGAGGTCGGCCGGCGCATCAAGCAAAACGGCTACCCCGCGCCGCTCGCGCCGCCGCCGCCCGCGCCCGCCAAGGCGAAGGGCAAGGGCAAGAAAGCCAAGACCGGCGCGGCGACGGAGTAGGGGAACGGCGGGAAGTTGGAGTGATGGAGAATTGGAGTGGTGGAGCGCTGAAGCCCCGCCTTGCGGCGGGGCTATCAACGGCACTGTAGGCCGCGTGACCTCACGCGGCGCCTTTTGATATTTTCTCCGCCGGGTCGGTGACCCGGCCTACAACATCGTGGGCCGCGTGACCCACGCGGCGTCAATCCGTCGTTTGTAGCGCGCCCGTCAGGGCGCTCTTGTCTCACAAAATCATGATTACAAAATCATGAAGAGCGGATGCGCAGACACTCCCTTCGGCCCTCTCTGGATGATTTTGTAGTCATGATTTTGAGAAGCTCTTCCTCCGAGTAGCCGCGTTCGTCAGAACGCGGCCAGCCTCAAGCAAACAGCAGCCCATGTTCTGCTCCATGTGGGCGGGGCTTTCCAGCCCAGCGCTTCCGTTATGGCTGGGTTCGCGGGGTTGGAAAACCCCGCCCACAGCCGAGAAGAAAGACATGGGATGAGTTGCTTCGCGTCCTTGCGTCTTCCTTGTTCTTCTGTCCGTATCTACGCGGCGGGCGCTTTGGGGGAGGAGAGTGCCTCGATCAGTTGCGGCAGCAGATCGAAGCGGTCGAGGCGCACGCCGGCCGCGCCGCCGCCGGGATAGGGCTGCACATAGCGGTGTTCGGGCGCGAGGCCGAAGCGCGCGTAGAACGCGCGGTCGAGGAACGCCTTGACCTGCTCCGGCGTCGCACGGCGCGCATCCAGGTGAAGCTGGAAGAAATCGCCCTGGCCGGCCGCGTTCACGCGCACGGCGACGGCGTCGAGGCCAAAGGCGCGCTTGAGCAGCGCCTCGGCAAAATCCAGCAAGGCCAGGCCGCGGAAAAAACTTCCGCCGCGAATCTCGTGCAGCGGTTTCAGGGGCGAGGCCGTTAGCGAGGCGTCGTCGAGGTCGCGGTTGTAGTCGAACGGCACGGCCCGCACGCGCCGCAGCCACTCCACCAGCCGCGCGGGGCCGGACAGTCCCTTTTCCCAGTCCGCTTCAGCCCGCAGTGTGTCGGCGTCCGGCAGAAGCTGGGGATTGATCTCGAAACAACAGTCGCCGCGCTGCGAGCGGGTGACGTGTTCGATCCAGCGCTCCGGCTCGTGGATCAGGCGGAAGCAGCGCGCCACTTCGACGAACAGGTAGGCGACCATGGCCCGCAGTGGCACGCCGAGTTCCTCGGCGATCGAACCATCCGGTCGCCCGCGCTGCAGGGCCGGCTCGCGCCAGCCGGCCAGCAACGCATCCACGGCGGCAACTGTCGGCGCGGGCCCGCCATCGCGCGGTTCAAGCAGACGTGTGCGCAGGTCGTCGCGCGAGATCAGCAGTGGCAGGCGGCGGAGCGTGTCATAGACGCGACCCAGGGCCGCCGGGCCAAGCTGCCCATCGCGCAGCAAATCTTCTTCCATGCACATGAAGAAGTCCTGGTCGGGCGGGAGCCGGCAGAGCAGGGCGGCCAGCTCCGCGGCCTTGCCGGTCATCTTGCGGATTTCCGGCGGCGTCGGCGTGGCGGAGTCCGGCGCGGCGGCATAGAGGCCGGCCGACCACCGCCACGCCTCGCGGTCGCGGTCCACCGTGTAGGGGAAGAGGAAGTGGATGCGCTCCGTCGGCACGGGGAACACGCCGAGGGTGCGGTAATTATCGCGGGGATTGGAGGAGATGAGCGTGCCCTGTCCGTGCTTGCCCTTCTGCTCCGTGGCCTGGTCCAGCGAGCCCGCGCGTACGCCGGTGCCGTACTCCGCCTGGCAGGCCAGGTGTACCAGCGTATCCTCGGGAATGCCGAAACCATAGAGGACGTTGAGCGCGTTCTTGATGGCCACGGTCAGCGCGGAGGAACTGGAGAAGCCGCCCTGCGGAATGGCGCCGGTGGAGAGCACCCGCAGTCCCCGGAAACTGTTCCGGCCCAGGCAGCGCTGGATCACCTCTCCCGCCGGTCCTTCCCGCAACGTCCGGAGCGAGGCGATGGCGTTGCAGATCAGGGAGAACGGGCGGCGCATGCTGTTGCTGACCCACAGGGCGTGGGGCGGCAAGGGCAGCCCGGCCTCCTTGCGCGCGCGGATTTCTCCATCCGAAAAATAACCGAGTGAGAGCAGCAGTTGCTCGGCCATGCGCGTTCCGAACGCCTCGTACTTGGTGACGTTGTCCACCTCGTCGGGCGGGTACATCGCCGGCGTGTCGGCGGGAATCGAGTTGACCTTCTCGCGGAAAACCGGCTGCGTCGGCAGATGGCTGATCTTGCCGTCATCGGTCTGTTGCGCGATCAGGACAATCTGCTCGCGCCCGTTGACGTCGGCGGCCCCGGTCGGCATCTGCCAGGCCGGCCCGAAGAAACGGCCCATGTCGGGATGCATGAAGGCGATCCGGAAACGTCCACCCGAGACACCGATGGCGATCGGGCGCTCTGGATAGAGGTTCGCCTCCTCCTGCTCCGCAGCGTGCAGCAACTCGCGCAGTTGCCCAACAATCGAGGCCGTCTGGCCGGGCGTACGGGCCGCCGCCAAAACCTCGGCGGCGGCGTGAACCGAGCTGCTTGCATCCGCCGCATCCGGCGCATACCGCGCCAGCACAGATTCGAGCCGGGCCAGATCCGGCGGGCGCGTCACATCGGAGCAGAGCAGGAGATATTCGGGGTCGGAGACGCGGGTCGTGAGCGTCCGGATATCGCCACCCTCCCGCCGGACGACATCAACCAGGTCGGTGAAATAATATTGACCCTGGGCGTTGTCGTTCCGGAGGCCGCCGAGCTTGCTGCGCAGTGTGCGGGCGCGCACTGCGAACAGCGGGCAGTTGGCCTCGGTCAGCGCGTCGAGCCGTTGCCGCTCCACCGGATCGCCCAGCGCGTCAATGTCGTTCTGCTCGAGGATGCGCATGATCCGGCCCGCGCTATCGCGGATGAGCCGGCCCTTGCCGTGCTGGGCCGGGGGCACATAGAGCGCGGAAAGCAACGTCAGGTCCGCTTCCTTTCCACCCGCCATGTGGGTGTCGAGCAGCCCCCGGAAAATGGATTCAGGAATCACGCGGTCGCCCATGGAGATGACCAGAATCGGATTGCTAGCTTCGAGCCCGGGGACACTCAACGCCTCATAGGCGGCCAGCGCCGTGCCGCCCGTCGGGTTCGAGGTCTTCACATAGATGTTGTCGGTGCCCAGCCGTGCCATGACTTCCTCGTGGGCGTACCCGACGAGTGTGATGCACGGCGCCTGCCGGATGCGCCGGAACGCCTCGATGGAGTGCCGCGCCAGCGGCATGCCGCGCACCGGCTGCACGCACTTGGGCGAGGTGCCGAACCGCGTGCCCTTGCCGGCCGCCAGCAACACCAGAACATGCGAAGCCGCGCCGATACCGCCGAACAACTCTGCTGCGCCGGGATTCACCACCGCATCAGGGGTCAGCGACACGAGGTCCGACAAGGCTTGCGGTGCTGGAGAATTCATGGTGCGTAAAGTGCCAAACCCGGCTGAGCAACGCAAGACGGAAGCCTTCGTTGTGGTTGAGGTGGGCCGCACTCTCACGAGTGCGGCTACGGAGACAACAAGAGCATGATTTTGTGACCTCTTTCTCCGGTAGCCGCGTTCGTCAGAACGCGGCCAGCCCAAACTGAAAAACAACCGCGCCCGCCCGGACAATATCGGTTTTTGTGCGTGCGTTCTGGGGCCGGGCGCGGCAGACTGCGCGCCATCGCAAGCGGTGCTGTCTTCCGGTTGCTATGCAAAGAAAGGAACCGATCATGTCGAATCATGCGCGTAGTTTGCTGGTGGGCTTCGCGGTGGCGGCGCTGGTTTTTCCAATGCTTGGAAAAACCGCCGAGTCCACTTTCCAATCCTTGGAAAAAGCGCGGCCCAACATCCTCTTCATCCTCGCCGACGACATCGGCTACAGCGATCTCTCCTGCTACGGCGCGAAGCACGCGCGGACGCCCAACCTCGACAAGCTGGCGGCCGCGGGCTGCAAGTTCACCGACGCGCACTCGCCGGCCTCCACCTGCACGCCGACGCGCCGCGCGCTGCTGACCGGTGTCTATTCGTGGCGGCAGGAGCCCGGCTCGGCCATCGCGCCCGGCGACGCCGCGCTGACGATCCCCGTCGGCACGCCGACCGTGGCCTCGGTGTTGCAGCAGGCGGGCTACCGCACCGGCGCTGTCGGCAAATGGCATATCGGCCTCGGCGGCGAAGGCGGGCCCGACTGGAACGGCGAGATCAAGCCCGGCCCGCGCGAGTTGGGCTTCGACTACTCCTTCATCATGGCCGCGACCGGCGACCGCGTGCCGACGGTCTATGTGGAAAACCATCGCATCGTTGGCCTCGATCCCAAGGACCCGATCCGCGTCAGCTACAAGGGCAAGATCGGCGACGAGCCGACGGGCAAGGAAAACCCGGAACTGCTCAAGCTCAAGCACACGCACGGGCACGATATGACGATCGTCAACGGCGTCGGCCGCATCGGCTGGATGAGCGGCGGCAAGGCGGCGCGCTGGAAGGACGAGGACATGTCGGACACCTTCGCGCAGAAGGCGATCGCGTTCATCGAGCAGGGCCAGGACAAGCCGTTCTTCCTCTATTACGCGACGCACAACATCCACGTCCCGCGCGTGCCGCATCCGCGCTTCAAGGGCAGCAGTTCCGTCGGCACGCGCGGTGACGCGATCCACGAGATGGATGACGCCATCGGCCGCGTGCTCGCGACGCTCGAACGGCTCAAGCTGGCGGAGAACACGCTCGTCATCTTCAGCAGCGACAACGGCGGCGTGATGGATGATGGCTATGAGGACGTCGGCAAGTTCGATTATCACCCGAACGCGCCGCTGCGCGGGACGAAGGGCACGCTGTTCGAGGGCGGCCACCGCGTTCCGTTCATCGCGCGCTGGCCCGGCCACATCCAGGCCGGCACGAGCAATCCCGCGCTGTTGGCGCACCTGGACCTGGCCGCGACCTTCGCCGCGCTCACCGGCGCGCGGATTCCCGCCGGCGGCTGTGGCGATAGCGTCAATGTGCTGCCCGCGCTGCTCGGCCAGTCGCAGACCGGGCGGGCGGATTTCGTCGCGCACGTTGGCGGCACGCAAAGCCCGAAAGCGCTGCGCGCCGGCCCGTGGAAATTCATCCAGCCCGGCCGCGGCGGCTATGGCAAGGCCGCGAAGGGCGAGGCGAAGAACCCCGCGCTGCCGCAGCTCTATGACCTGGCCACCGACCTCGCCGAGGAACACAACCTCGCCGCCGCCCAGCCGGAGAAGGTCAAGGAACTGGCCGCGCTGCTCCAGCAAATCCGCGACCGCAACCGGCCGTGAACCGCGCCGGGCCAGAAGAAATTTGTGGGCGGGAGCTACAGCTCCCGCGCAACCAGCGCACAATTCGCGGGAGCTG
>CAISWQ010000058.1 GCA_903889245.1 uncultured Lentisphaerota bacterium
ACAAGTACCCAAAAAATCCTTAACGCTGTGGACAGCGCCGGACTATTTGTTCCGCAGGTTATGAGGAACCCCAATCCAGCGCCCCAGCGCCCCAAGCCGTAGCTCCCTCCGCAGCCGCGCCAGTGGACAGGGCCAAAAGCGTGGAAAAGCGCGGTTTTGGGGCAAAAAACCTGTCCCCTGCGGCGGGGGACAGCGGCGGGTAGGGTCAGACCTTGAACGCTGCCTGGCTCGTTGGGGCCTTGCGCTCTTTCGGCTGCGGTTTGCTGCTCGGCTGCGCGCCTGCGCTGTTTTCCAAGGCAGAGGTAGAAGGAGGACATCAGGAAGGCAGGCAAAGACGGTTCCGTTCCTGCTTTCCTGCTTTCCTCATTACAATCCGGGTCCGGGCCAGGTCAAACCTTGAACGCTGCCTGGCTTTGCAGCTTACCTGCGGGGCGGTCAGAAGTAGTAACGCAGGCCGAGTTCCAGGCGGGCGTTGGTCTTGCTGGTGCCGCCGTCCTTGCGCTCATAGAGATCGCTCGTCGCCGCCGAGAGCACGAGGTCGGCGTTGATCGCAAGCTGGTCGGTGAGGAAGAACTTCAGGCCGCCGTAGAGGTCCAGGTTCAGGGCATTCTTGACGTCGCTGTCGGTCTGGGTGTCAATCCGCCCCTCGCTGTTGATGAAGTATTCGCGGGACGAAACCTTGGCGTGCTGGAAGGTGATGGCGCTGCCGACGAACGGGACCACCACGGGCAAATCCAACTCGAAATTATATTCCACCTTCGGGCCAAAACCGAAGGCCGTGACCACGTCGTTGTGGACGAGGCTGAAGAGTCCGCCGACCTCCAGATAATCCATGAGGAAATAGCCGTAGCCGACCCGCAGATGCTCGGTCACCCCGGCCGCGCTCTCGAACTCCAGGCCGCCACCGAGGTCGAGCGACTGGGTGTCGGCGCCCAGTTTGACCGCCGGGCTGCTCGTGGCCAGCCCCAACACCGCCGCCCAAATCAACATCGTCTTCTGCATGTGCGTGTCTCCTGTGTGGTTGAAAGGAACGCGGTGTATCTCCCAAATTTCGGGGCGCAAGGCAATGCCAAAGTCCGCGACGCGCGGCTACGTCGCGTAGATGCGCTGGATGATCTGCGCGTCGGGCTGGAGCGTGGCGGGCGCGCCGGCGATGT
This sequence comes from uncultured Lentisphaerota bacterium, assembly GCA_903889245.1. Taxonomy (GTDB): domain Bacteria; phylum Verrucomicrobiota; class Kiritimatiellia; order CAIQIC01; family CAIQIC01; genus DP16D-bin41. Next base: position 1,158 of record CAISWQ010000058.1, read on the forward strand.
CGGCGAGCGCATCCACAATCACGCTGACCCGCTGGCTGCTTTGCAGCGCCAGTTGCAACATCCCGCGCTGCAAGTCCGGCAGATTACCCAGATGGCCGCCGCTCAAGGTCTCGATGGCGCCGCAGATGACCGCGAGCGGCTGGCGCAGTTCCTGGACGATCTCCGCGAGGATGGCGATGATCTTCCGGCGGGAGAGCGCCTGCTCCTGCGCGGCCTCAGAGCCGGGGGCCTCCGGCAGGGGGGCGATGGTTTTGATCTTCTCCCGCAAGGTGTCCATCTTCTGCTCGACGCCGGCGATGGCGGTGGCCAAGCCGGTGTTGATCTGGGCGACGATCGGCTCGACCTGCTCCCGCGCCAGCGCGGCTTGCGGGGCCTGCTGGGCGGGCTCCAGCAGTTCCGTCAGGCGCAGCAGCAACATCGTCAGGGGCGGCGCGTCCTCCGCGCCGCCGCCCCGCAGGCCGGCGAGGGCGCTCTTGTTCTGCAACTCCTCCCAGCCGGCGGGCGGCAAGCCGCTCTCCGCTAATTTCTGCTGGAGCTTGCCCAGCTCGCCGGCGCGGTCCTCCTGGCCCTGGCGGGCCATGATGTAGCGGATGAGCCGCTGCTCGGTGGTGTCGGATTGCTGGCGCTTCCTGACATAGTCGCTGACCAGCGTGTCGAGCCGGACCTCGCCCACCAGCTCGCCGACCGCGGCGGAGAGGTCGTTCTCCACGGCGGCCAGTTCCTCGGCGGGCACGAGGCCGCGCAGACGTTCCACCACTTCCTTCTCCAGCATCACCAAGGTCTGGCGGATGGCCTTCTTGCCTTCCTTGGTTTTGGCGGTGGGCGTGGCTGCCAGATGGCCGTGCAGGCGGCGCAGGCAACCCACCACCATATTCCCGAGCTGCTCGCCGCCGGCCACCTGCGCGGTGTCGGGGCGGATATCCGCCGAGCGCAGCAGCAGCTCGGCCAGCTTGGAGGGCTGCGCGGCCAGCGCCGCCGCCTCGGGCGAGGGCGTCAGCCGTCCGCCCACCGGGCTTTGCAAGTAGGCGAGGATTTCGGAGGTGACGGCGCTCTGCTGCTGGTCCTTCCGCTTGGGCGGGGGCGGGGGCACGGCCGCCAGCGCCTGTTTCTTCACCACCACGTCGTCCTCGGACACCGCCTGATAACTCAGGCGTTTGAGTTGCAGGTGCGCGAAGTCACCCTGACCGCTGGCGCCGGGCAGCGACTTCCGGGCGGCGGCTTCGTCGGGCGCGGTGCCCAGCAACACGACCAGGCGGACAAACTCCTCGCGGCTCATGCCCTGCTGGAGTTCCAGCGCGCCGAGCGCCAGCAGGTTCCAGCGCCGCAGCAGGGTCCGCAGGAGGGCGGTATGCGGCTCGATGATGTGCTCGTCGCAGACCAGACGATCCTTGTCGGTGCCCAAGCTCAGCCCCGGTTGCCTGGCCACCATCTCCGTCAAGGTGGTGTAGCCATCCTCCAGCGCCTGCTGGGTCGCCTTGTGCGCCTGGCCAAAGACGCTCAAGTTGTTCAGCGCATGGCCGAGGCAGCGCAACAATTTTTCCGCCTGCTCCAGGGTCACGGGCGCGGCTGGTGGGGGAACGTTGGGGTTGTCGGTGCTCATGATGTGGGCCTCCCTGGTAGCTTATCAGGTGCCAAGTCCGGGGACTTTTTCCGCAGCCGGACCAGCGCTTCGACATGATAGGAGTGCGGGAACATGTCCACCGGCTGGAGTTGCTCGACGGCATAACCGGCGGCCAGGAAAGACGGCAGATCGCGCGCCAGCGTCGCCGGGTTGCATGAGACATAGAACAGGTGGGGCGCGCCCGCGGCGACAATCTTCTCCGTGGCCTTCGGGTGCAGCCCGGTGCGCGGCGGGTCCACCACCACCAGGTCCGGCGCGCTGGCGAACACCGCTTCCGGCGCCTGCTCGACATCGGCGGCCAGCCACTCGATGTCCGGCAGGCGGTTACGCTGCTGGTTGCGCCGGGCCGCCGCGACGGAAGCGGGCTGCGTCTCGACCGCGATGACGCGCCGGCCGGGGCGCGCGAGATGAAAGGCGATCGGGCCGGTGCCGGCGTAGAGATCGAGCGCCACGCGGGGCTGGAGTTCATCGGCCCACTGGGCCAGCAGGGCAAACATTTTTTCCGCCTGCAGCGTGTTGGTCTGGAAGAAGGTGGTCGGGCCGACCTCGAAGGTCAGGCCATTGAGTTGCTCCTCGATCTGGCCGGTCCCGGAGAGAATCGCGACCTGTTCCAGCCGCGAGGCGTTATGCGTCACGGGGCTGCGGGCCAGCAAGACGGTGGTCGCCAGGTCGCCGAGCGCGGCGGGCAGGGCGGCGAAGGCCGGGTGCTGCTCGGTCGCCGTCAGCATGACCATGCGCTGGCCGGTGCGCTTGCCCTCGCGGACGGTCAGATCGCGCAGCAGGCCGATTTTTTTCCGTTCATCGAAGGGCGGCAGGCCGTGCGTCTGGGCAAACGCCAGCAGGCGGCGGACGATGTCCTGCGCCGGAGGCGATTGCAACCTGCACTCGGCGGCGGAGACGACGGCGTGGAAATCCCCGCGCCGGTGCATGCCGAGCACCGGCTCCGCCACCGGGCCGCCGAACGAATAGACCATTTTGTTGCGGAAGAAAAACGGTTCCGCCATGCCCAGCACGTCGCCCACCTTGGCCACCACGTCGGGCCAGGCATGCAGCGCCTCCAGCAAAAAGCCGCGTTTCTGGATGAGTTGTTCGGGGTACTTCAGGTTCAGGAGGCTACAGCCGCCGCACGCGCCAAAAACCGGACACCCCGGCGCGCACCGGTGCGCCGAGGGCTCCAGCACCTCCAGCGCCCGCGCGAAGGAGTACCGGCGTTTGCGCGCGGTCAGGACCGCGCGGACGCGCTCGCCCGGCAGCGCGCCATCCACAAAAATGACATAGCGTCCGTGGCGCGCCAGCGCGCGGCCCTCGAAGACCGTTTTCTCAATGGTCAGTTCCAGTGTGTTGTTCATGGGGACACGGTGGACGCAGAGAATACTTGCCGCCGCGGCCGAAAGCGAACAAAGTCTGCGCATGAAACCTGTGCCGCCGCTCGACATCGTGTATGAGGACGAAGTGTTGCTCGCGCTCAACAAACCGTCCGGCCTGCTGATCGCGCCCGACCGCTGGGACAAGGGCCTCGATAACCTGATGCAGCGGGTGCACGACCTCAAGGACCCCCAGACCTTCAACGTCCATCGCCTCGACAAGGACACCAGCGGCCTGGTGCTGTGCGCCAAGGATCCGGCGACGTGGAAGCGCCTGTTCGGCTGGTTTGCCAGTCACAAAATCCAGAAGCGGTACCTTGGCCTCACCCGCGGCGCGCCGGTCGAGAAGGAGTTCACCGTCGAGCTGGCCGTGGCGCCCAATCCGCAACGCCGTGGCCGCATGCTGGTTTCCAAGCATGGGAAAAAAGCGCGGACGGTTTTCCAAACCCTGGAATTTTTCCGCCGCCACGCGCTCGTCGAGGCCCGGCCGGAGACCGGCCGCCAGCACCAGATTCGCGTCCACCTGGCCGCCGCCGGCACGCCCCTCCTGGGCGATCCCTTCTATGGCGACGGCAAGCCGCTCCTGCTCTCCTCGCTCAAGCGCGGCTTCAAGGAGCCTCGCGAGGGCGAGCGCCCGCTGATCGCCCGTACGGCCTTACATGCGCTTTCCCTGGAGTTCACGCATCCGGCCACCGGGCTGACGATCAACATCGAAGCGCCCCCGCCCAAGGATTTCGAGTTGGCGCTGAAATATCTCCGCAAATTCGCCGGGACTTGAGCCGCTTTAGAGAGCGGAGCGCGGTGCGGATTTCTTGAGAAGCAGCGTGGCGGCGCGCGGGTTGGGGTGGCCGGCGAAGGCGAACTTGTGCTGGAGCAGCGGCGCGAGCTCGATGAGGTCGGCGGCGCAGCCGAGCGCGCGGCCGTCGGCGAGCAGCGCGGTGCGCGAGTGCAGGTTCCAGTGATAGCTTTCCCTCGGCACGATCTCGTGCGCGCCATCGGGCTTGGTGTTGAAGAGGTGCAGCCAGACTTCGCGGCGCGCGAGGCGGACCATCTCCGCCAGCGCGGTCGCGCCGCCGGCGGCGGAGAGATGTTCGAGCAGATCGTGGGCGCAGACAACATCGAACGCGCCAGCGGGCAGCCCGGAATCCAGGATGCTGCCGGCGCGGAAGGCGACGCCGGGGAAGCGCGCGAGCGCGTTGGCGATGTTCTTCGCGCTGATGTCGAGACCGGTGTAATCGAGGAAGGGCGCGAGGCCGCAGGCGTGGATGGCGCGGTAGTCGTTGGCGGAGCCGCAGGCGACCTCCAGCACGGCAAGGCGCGGCGCGGTCAGCCCCGCGAGTTCGCGCTGCCAGACCTCGGCGAATACGTTGAGCGCGCGCTCCGGCATAAGCTGGTCGGGTGCGGACTCCGGCGGGGGATCGAGCGCGAGTTCAAGGTAGTGGACCAAGGGACAGGCATCGGTCTCCAGCCAGCGCGCGGCGTCGGTGATGACCGCGGGCAAGTGCGCGGCCTTTTCGTAGCAGATCGCGTCGCGCAAGGCGTCGCGATTCGCGTCGGCGGCGAGTTGCTCGTGAAGCCAGGTGAGCACGACGCCGAAGCGGAGTTCCTCGTTGATCAGCGCCTCGAAACGGCCGGGGAACAGGGAATCGGCAAGCAGTGCGCGCGTCAGGATGCTCTGGATGTTGAGGCGCGGATCCTCGATGCCGGCGACGAGGTAGGTATCGAGATGCTCGGCGGGATGCTGCTCCCACATCCGGCGCAACGCGGCGTTCTCCTGCTGGAGGGCGGCGGGGTCCATGGCTCACTTCGCGGCGGGAATTTCCGGCGGGAGCGGATAGTCGCCGTAGGTGCGCCAGCGGCCGCCATCGCCGAGGACGATGCAGGCCTCGGCATAGCTGGACATGATGGCGTGGAGTTCGTCGTCGGTCAGGACCATGGCGGCGGTGGAGAAGGCGTCAGAGAGCGCGGCGTGTTTGGAAAAAGCCCACGCGCGGTCGCGGAGCTGCGCGGGCTGGCCGGTGCGCGGGTCCAGGATGTGACGACCCTGCTCGTAGATGCCGGAGCCGCCGAGCGAGCCGTGCGTGAGCGCGAAGCGGCGCACGCGACCGCCGGGCAGGCCGAGGCCCGCGTCCCAGCCGGCGGTGCCCGCGGGCGCGGCGCCGGCGAGCACGCTGCTGCCGCCCGCGACCAGCAGGTAGTCGTTGAGCTCCCACTCGGCCAGCGTCGCGGCAAGGCGGTCGAGCGCGTAGCCCTTGCCGATCGCGCCGAGATCAAACGCGAGCTTGCCCTCGTCGCAGTGGACCAGCAGGTTTTCCTGCTCCAGCCGCCAGCGCGGCGGCGGCGCGTCCGGCGCGCGCGGCGCGGTCGCGGTGAGCGCGAACGCACCGCAGGTCTGGACCTCGACCGTGCGCGCGAGGCGCAGGCAGTCGAAAGTCATCTCGTTCACCGGCAGCGCCATCCCCGGCTCCAGCGCGGCGAGCTGGCTGATGTCGCTGTGGTCGCGGAAGCGGCTCAACAGGTCGTGCAGGCGGTCCACCAGCGTGAACAATTCCTGCGCCGCCTGCGCGGCATAGGTCGCGTCCTCGCCGGCGATGCGGACCTGGAACTCGGTCGCCATCGCGTGATGCTTGAAGGTGTGGATGAGGGGCACAGTCATGGCATGATCTTACCGGGCCAGGGCGGCCCGCCAGCTCAAGGATTTTTCGGCCATAGGAGCAGCAGTTCATTGGGGCGGACGCCGAAGAATTCCGGCGTGATACCCTGCACGCGCGGGGTGAGGTTGGTCGGGAAGTCCGCAAAGGTGATGTAAAAATCAGCGGGGCCGGGAGCGTCGGTCTCCTTCCAAAAACCCGTGCGGTAGTGCCGCAGATACCACGGCAGCGGCCACGCGTCGTTCATCACCACGGCGATCAGCGGATTGCGGTTGTGCGGCGGCTCCGCGAGCGCGTCGAGGCGGCTGACCAGATGCAGCACGTCGCTGCTGGTGTGCGCGTAGGCGTAGGGATTGCGGTCGCCGTAGCTGTCGCGGAAGACGCGCGTCCGCACGTCCAGGGAGAGCACGGCGAGCAGGGCGACGATGAAGAGGGCCAGCGTGCCATAGCGCCGGTGCGTGTGCAGGTCGGCCGCGAGCCACGCGACGAGCAGCGCTTGCGGCAGCCAGAGGTTGAGCGCGAGCCAGGGCTGCTTGTAGGGGATGGCGCTGTAGATGACGAAGAGCGTGACGGCGTACACGATCAGCACATGCGCGCGCCAGCCGCCGTGCCGCCACATATTGATACCACCCCAGACCGTGAGTGCGAGCCAGATGGCACCCGCCTTGCCGCCGCCCAACAAGGCGAGGTAATACCACCACGGTTTTTCGTGGCCCTCGCCGCCGGCGCGCGCCGTGAAGCGGACAAACGCCTTCACAAAGTCCACGGGCCCCTGCCAGTCGGAGAAGCCCCATGAATAAAAAGCCAGGGTCACAAACGCGGCCACCGCGGCTGCCGCCAGCGCGCAGGCCAGCAGTTGGCGCCACTCGGTGCGCCAGACCGGGCGCGCCGCCACCAGCAGGGCCAAGCCCATGGCCGCCAGGTGCAGTACGGTGGTCTCCTTGAAGGCGAACATCAGACCCAGCGCCGCGCCGCTGAACAGCGCCCACCCCAAGCGGCGCTCAACGGAATGGGCCAGCACGGACCGGAGCCCCCCCGCCATCAGCGCCAGTGTGGCGGCCACAAAGCCGGTCTCGTGGATGAAGTAGCGGCTGTAATAGAGGGGCAGGGGCGCGCTGGCCCAGAGGAGCGCCGCCCCTAGCGCCGTCCAGCCCAGGACACGTGCGAGCGGCAGGAACAGAAAGACCGCGAGCGCGCCGAGCAGCACCGTGGTCATCCGCACGGTGTATTCCGTCAGCTCCACAAAAGAGTGCGCGCCGAGCATTCGGGCCAGCGGCACGGCCAGGGCATTCAGCGCCGGACCGTGGCGGTCCACGGGGTCATAACGGTAGGGCTCGCCATCCAGTTGCTGGCCGACGAGGTAGGCGTTCACGGCCTCATCGGTATGCATGGGGCGCTCGGTCAGGTGCGGTACGCGCAACACGAGGGCGAGCAGGCAGACGCCGGCGAACCAAGCCACGAGCCGCAACGTGACGGCCAGATGATGATGCTGTTCGGCATCCATGGCGCGCCTTATAGCAAATCAGCCCGCCCTGTCCAAGCCCGCCGAAGCCGCGCCTGTCGCCATGCCCCTCGCAACCGCGCGCCCGCGTTCCAAGGCTTGGAAAAAATCCCGCCGCCGTTTCCAAGGCTTGGAACAACAGCCCCGGACTTTTCCAAGACCGGGAACTTTTCCACCCGCCTCTTTCCATTCCTTGGGAAAGCCCCCGGTTGCGTGGCCTAGGAAATCCTGTTCTCCCGTCCCGTGGGAGCCTGCTCCCGTGGGACGGGAGCAGGCTTTTTTCTCAAAATAGCCTGCTCCCACGCGGCGGGAGACGCCTTCCGCGCGCTGGGAGAGCGCTCCCGTCTGACCGGAGACGTCTTTTTTTTCACGGGAGCCGTCTCCCGTGCCGCCGGAGGCGTCTTTTTTTCCACGGGAGGCGTCTCCCGCGCCACCGGAGGCGTCTCCCACGGAACGGGAGAACTCCCCTTTTGCGGTTTTCCTAAGGATTTTGCGAAATCAGGCCCTTGGCTGCTCCGGCGCAGGCCGTTTCCAGCGGCTATTTCGCGCCTTCGACCAGTACCGGGCCGGTGAAAGAACGACCGTGCCACTGGGCGGTGGCGGGGGCGCCGGTTTTGCGGAAAGCGATTTGGATTTTGCGCCCGGCAGTCTGCAGTTCCACGCCAAGGGCGTCGGCGCTTTCGATGCGCTTGGCTTGCCATGCAACAGCTTGTCCGGCGCGGTGCGGCAGCAGCACGGTCAACAGGCCGAGCGCGGCGGTCTTCTCCTGTGTGCCGGCCTCGACGTGCCACATGTTGGGAAATTCCTTCTTCGGCTTGGGTGTGAAGCCGTCCCATTGGCGGAAGGCAAGCGGGGTGGGGGCGAGGTACTTGATCGCAACGCCGGCCTTCGGTTGTTCAAGCTGCAGCACGGCGTTCGTGGCCTCCACGGAAAATTCCTTCAGTCCGTGCAGCATGAACTGGAACGTCGCGGGCTCGCGCGCGGCGAGGTCATCGCACAGCACGAGCACGTCGGGCTTGAGGAAGACGACGAGGCGGCGGGCGCGCGTGAGGCGGCCGCCGTAGGCCGCGGTCGCGTCGCCGCAGATATAATCATAGGCGGGCGTCAGCAGTTCCTCGCTGATGCGGCCGTGCGGCGCGGCGGTGTGCGGAAGCTGGCCCTCGCCATTGACCAGCACGCCGTTCTGCGCGCGCGTGCTGTGGACCCACTGATAATGGAATTTGCTGCCGTGCAGGTCGCGGTAGCCGCAGGCGGGCAGCAGCGCCTCGCCATAGGCGTTCAACTGAAACGTATTGTGCGCGTTGTGGCCGTGGCTCTGCGTGCCGAAGGGGCTGGCCTTCATCAGGAAGTGGACGTCGTCGCGGCTCTCCAGCAGCGTGCTGTGCAGGCTGGCGACGCCGATGCCGTGGAAAATTTTCGAGGGTGGCAGATTCGTCGGCGGCTGCGCGGCCGGCAGCGGCGGCAGATTCGCGGTGTAGAGGAAGCCGAAGATGCCGCCCTCGCTCTTCACGTTGTGCTGCTGCAGCCACCAGCGCCAGTACGCCGCGTGGCCACCGGGCAGCGCCGCGCCCATGCGGCAGTAATACTCCATGAAGGCGAGGCCGGAACTGGAGGGCGGCCGGTACGCGAGATCACCGAAGCCGGAGTTCGGCGAATGCGGCGGCGCGATGTACAGCGGGTAGTCGCCGATCTGCGCGAAGAACGGCTTCTTGAGCCCGTCGAGTCCCAGCGCGCTCTTCGCGTACTGCTGCCACCAGACGGCCTTGCTCATGTAGCCGTTCCAGTAGCTCACACCCTCGTGCCAGCCGCCGTCGTCATCGGCCCACACGGGATAGCAGCCGAAGAATTTATTCACCGCGTAGTCGAGC
>CAISWQ010000059.1 GCA_903889245.1 uncultured Lentisphaerota bacterium
ATAGGGTGACCAACCAACGCACCGCCCTGCGCCTCCATAAACGCACCGGCATGATAGATTATTCAGACGGGCATCGCTGGACAAACGCTTTACCGACACACACACCTACCACAGACCACTAAGACCATTTATTTTACTGTGTTTCAAGCCGTACGCTCCACATCCTAAGTCTTGCGTGTCTGCCAATTCCACCATTCGCCCAAACCGACACAATTTCTAGGAAATTGAAATATTTCCAGGAAATGTGTTGCGTTAAGTCTTGTGTGTGCTACCTTCGCGCCGTGGCGATAGTGACACATAGCTACAGTTAGCGGACAAGTGTGACCGCTACACACACGACACAATACCGCCACACATGACGAAAGGAGCAGATCATGAAGGCAGAAACAGCGGAAACAACGAGAAGGTTTCACAACCTCGTCGCGGTCACCGACTCGAAAGGTAAACGGATTCCTCATCTGTTCACACGCGGGGAGAAGTTCTACGGTGTGGCCTATACCCACGGCAAGCGTAAAGTGCAGTCGCTGCCGTCGTGCCTGAACGGGAAGGGCCAGCCGGTGATGGAGGAGGTCCGCCGCTATTGCGCGGAGTTCGTCAAGCTCGTGGAGGCCGGCGACTGGACGGCACTCGCGGCCACCCGGAAGCGGGTGGAACGCAAGTACGCGACGATCGGTGAGCTGTGCCAGGCGTACCAGGCGGGCAGTCAGCTGCGCGGGGAGCCTCGCGCTGAAACGGTCTGGGTGAATTGTCTGGCGCTCAAATATATCGTCAGGAAGGGCCTTGGATTGACCGAGGATGCGCCGGTGGACGGCAAGACGTGCGATGTGCTTTCTTCTGATTTGAAGCGGGAATGCTGGCGCGTGCTGGCGGGGACGCTGCCAGTGCAAGGACCGGAGTGGAAGAGCGCGCGGAGGACGATGCACAGCAAGGAGTCGGCGGCGTGCTCGGTCTTCAAGTGGCGCGAGGATGATTTCCGTGCGTTGCATCTGGCGGAGTCGATCAAGGGCTTTGTGGATCTCGACCTGGGCACGGTGCCGGCGGTCAACTATCTGCCGCCGCCGGACGAGGTCTGCGAGGCGACGATTGCTGCCGGCCGCGCGCTGACGGGTCCGCTGGCCGTGGCGTGGCTGCTGACCTACGATCTGGGCCTGCGCTGTTCCGAGGCGGCCCATGCGCGCTGGAGTCATGTCGAGTGGGAGGACGATGGCGGCAAGCTCTGGCCGAAGCTGCGCGTGGGCAGTGACGCGGAGAGCGGCCACGTATCCAAGAGCGAGCGCTGCGCGGCGACGCGGGTGCGCTGGGTGCAGGTGCCGCCGCGTGTGCTTGAATTGTTGCGTGAGTACGCGCCGCGTGAGGTCACGCTGCCTGCAACGGACGGGCTGGATTTTATTCTGCCGGACAACGGGGAGAGTGGGCGGCGGGATTTCATCGGCCGTACGTTCGCGGCGTGGCTGCGCGTGGTGCATCCATTCTGGCAGCAGCAGCGCCTCGCCGCGCACGAGCTGCGCAAGCTCAAGGGCTGCTACTGGCGGCGGCGCTACGGGCTCGATGTCTGCCATGACTGGCTGGGCCACGCGGATTATAACACCACCATCCGCTATTATGCCAAGCTCAAGGGACGGCAGGAGCCGCAGATGCTCGATGATGCCGACTTTGTGACGCGGTGGAAGCCGAAGATATAAAG
>CAISWQ010000060.1 GCA_903889245.1 uncultured Lentisphaerota bacterium
ACGTAACGATGGCCCATATACTACGCTACGGTGAGAAAGCGGCTGTCTATGGCAAGGTGGTCTATGGGCAGTTGATTCCGGACCATCCCGTGATGAAGGGACGGCATGGAATGGGGACCGACTACATTCCGAAAAATCGCGATGAGTATCGCGCGTGGTTGCTGAACCTCAAGACCCAGATTCCCACCGTGGGTGCGGCGCTGGGTCTGGAGGCAGGCGCCATCACCGCCGTGCAGGCCACCTGCACGGCGCAAATCGCGCGCATTGATGCGCGCGCCACCGCCGAGGCCGAATATCAGGCCAAGGAGAACGCCGAAGCCGAGGGCCGCAAGACGACCGACGCCGCGCTCCGCGAGGAGATCGGCGACTGGAAACGCCTCGCGGGCTGGAGCGACGAAAACGCCGCGAGCCTGCAAGTGCAGTCCACGACAACGGACATAGACCCGGCGACGTTCAAGCCGGAATTCAAAGTCCGCATCGTCGGCGGCGAAATCCGGCTCGACTGGAAGAAGAAGGGCGTGGACTCCATGCGCATCTATGGCCGCCTGCGCGGCCAGAGTGCATGGACGCTGCTGGGGGTGGACACCTCGTCGCCCTACATTGACGGCCGGCCGCTGGCGCAAGCCGGCGTCGCCGAGACCCGCGAGTATATGCTCCGCGGGGCGATCAACGACGAGGCCATCGGCCTCGACAGCGATATCCAGAGCATTAGCTGGAGCGGTGCCTGAACAACCCGCGGGCGGCCGGCGCTCCCGCGCCGTCCGCCCGCAACCTCACCTTCACACTTGCCCTGCCCCCGCCGCTGTCCTAGCATCGCCGCATGGATGAGGACGCAATGCATTTACGAGGCAAACTTGGCTGCGGAGAATGGCTTCCTTGAAGTGCTCCATCCGAAAAATGTGTTTATCATTCTCTGGGCATTCTTGGCATCAGTGAAGGGGTGGCGCTACAACGATTAATAGTGTACACGGTATTAACGATGCGGTTAGGTCTATTCCTGTGGTATATCCTTCTGTAAAAAGGCTAACAACTGGTTATTATGGCATATTATACAAGTGATATTTATGCTGACTTGTAGTGATAAATTGGCAAGGTGGTTGTTGCGTACTTTTACTGTCGTATGTATGTGTTGTTTATTGTGTTCTTGCGGCAGGGAAGCTGTACGAGTAACTGCGCCATCATGCGAAATTCGCGGTAGAGTTACCGATGAGGGTGGAAATTCATTATCTGGTGTTTGTGTCGCGATGCGCACAAGCGGGCCTATTGAACCTTTGGGCAGATTTCTGGGGAAACCACCTTCATTGTGGAGCGGGAATATTATTTCAGGTGAGGACGGTCAATTTAAATTGATAGTGTCAGAGGCTGATTCAATTTGGGTTGATTTTGAGAAGGATGGATACATCCCCAAGCGATTGGAAGACGGCCCCTTTCGCGACATGACTAAAGATTGGGACATAACATTGAAGCTAAAGAAGCGTATATCCCTGCCGATGCCTGACATGCTTGACAGAATTGAACGGCAGTTCCAAACGATTTATCTTAGTACAACAAACGACTGGGAGGGGGTGATTGCTGTCTGTGCCGATGCCTCGGTCGTTGTAGGGGCAGAGGCTCACAAGGTTAGCATTCAATGGAAAGAGGGGAGACTTAATTTGTCGTGTGACACTGCTAGTTGTGTTGTTGCTATAGATCCGATGGAGCCCAAAATAACAGATGAAAGTTGGGCTGACTACACCGCTATTGCGCCGCTAACGGGTTATTCAAAGCAAGTACAGCTATACAAGAAGTCTCCTTCTACGAATTATAAAAAAGGAGTATATCTGCAATTCCCTGATTGCTTTGCGCGCATGCAGTATGACTATCAAGAAATGGAATTTGAGTCAAAGCCGATACCGCGAAGCGGGTCGGCATATGAAATGATCGTGGTTACGGTGAGTTTTGATCTAAGTAGAGATCGTTATTTCATTTATACAGGCGGACACCATAACTGGGGGCGACAGGGTCACGCCACGACAAACGACAAATGAAACGAGCGACGAACCGCATGTGGGTAGGGCCAGACCTTGAACGATGAATGACTCGCTTTGGCTTTTCGCCTTTTGGCTGCGGGCTACGGCGCGGCCATCTGCGAAAGCTGTGGAGGGTCTGTTCTGCCGTTCACTGCACGCCGTCGCGGAGGGGGACGATGGTGTAGTCGTGGCCGCGGATGACCTTGATCAGCGGTCCGAGAATCTGCAGGGTGTTGGTGTAGCCGACGTGGAAGAGCACGATGGCGCCGGATGGGAGGCGCTGGACGACGTTGGTGGCGTAGAGGTGGACGGGGTCGGGCGGTTTTTCGTCCTGGGCGGGGGGCTGGCCGAGTTTCTGTTTTTCGGTCCAGTCAAAATTCTGCGTCGTGTCGCGCGGGTTGGGCGTCGTCACGGGCGCGGCGACCAGCGGCGCGGGTCCCGCCAGTTCCTGCCGCCAGTCGTCCGTGTTCAGGGTCCAGCGCACCACGCGGTAGCCTTCGCGGAAGGCGACGCGGCGCAGGTGTTCATCCACCTCGCCGTAGGCCGGGCGGAAGAAGGGCTTCGAGGTGCGGCCGGTCGCGCGCACGATCGCGGCGTCGGCGCGCCGCAGTTGCTCGATGATGCGCGCTTCCGGGGCGTGCCGCAGGAGCGGGTTGCTGTAGCTGTGGTTATAGACTTCGTGGCCCTCGGCCGCCATGCGCCGCGTCAGGTCGGGATGCTGCTCCACGAACTGGCCGGTGACGAAGAAGGCGGCGGGGACGCGGTAGAAGCGCAGTTGGTCGAGAAGCTGGGCCGCGCCAAAATCGCTCTCGCGCGCGTCGAAGGTGAACATCACCTCGCGGCCGCGCCAGTGGCCGCGGTTGATGGTGGCGGGTGCGTCGGCCGGCGGGAACACCGTCGCACAGCCCGCGGCCACGAGCGCCAGTAAGAAAAGGAACAGCCGTTGCACGCGGGTCTTGTAGCGCAAGCGGTGGGGTTTTCCAAGGCTTGGAAATAGCCCGGCGCTGAACAAAGCCTTGAGGCCACCACCAAAGCCGATAAGATGAGGCCCGTCAGCGCCACGGTACTTCATGAAAGCAACACGAACGTTCGTCGGGACGCAAGGAGGTCAGGGGTGAATGCTGCTGAAACCA
>CAISWQ010000061.1 GCA_903889245.1 uncultured Lentisphaerota bacterium
CCCACGACGGACCTTCCCGTGCACCGGAGTCCACGCTGACTCCCTCGAGAGTGCGAATGGAAGCCTGACGAGTGCTCACGCCTGATGCTGCGGTGTCCGCCACGGCGGACGCTTGACTAGCCTTCTCATGGAAGCCTTGGAAGAAATCCGCACGAGATTTTCCAGGACTTGGAAAACGTTCGTCAGGGCTCGGCGGCAAGGAGTCCGGCGTCGTAGCGGGCGACGATGCGGTGGCCCGGTGGGACGGTCAGGAAATCAGCGTCGTCCCACGGGCCGTTGAGGAGGTGGGACAGCAACGAGAGGTCGCCGCGGACGTGATCAAATTCCCAGCCGTGTTCGGCGGCGCGGTCGCGCGCGGCCTGTTCGAAGCTGCCATCCGGCTCCACGCCCATCTCGATGAAGGTACACTGGCTGTAGTTCTGCGGCGGCGCGCAGAGCGTCTCGTGGAGAAACTGCGCGTTGTCCTCGCCGTACTCGGCGATGAGTTGCTCCATGGTTTTGTCCATGCCCATCTGGTGGCCGATGGAAAGCTGCTTGAGGTCGCCGGAGGCCTCGCCGCGCTCGAGCCAGCCGGTGGTGAAGAAGTAGGTGCCGGGGTGCGCGTCGAAATAGGCCTGGTAGCGCTGGCGGCTGCCGAAGAACAGCGCAAGGCAATCGTGCGCGCGCGGGACGATCAGCGGCGCGGCGCGCGCGGTCAGGCCGGCGAGCCCGTTGTTGCAGAGGCCATAGCCGAGCAGGATCGCGTCATAGCTTTCGCCGCCGCATGCATCCACCGCGGCCTGCACGCGTTCCAGCATCGGCGCCGCGCCAAGGTCGTGCAGGCCCTTGGGCAGGAAGGCGAGGTCGATCCGGTTGGGCGACCGCGCCGCGAGCGCGCAGACCTCGCGGAAGAAAATTTCGCAACTGACGAGTTTGAGTTTCATGGCTGGCTTGGTACCGAGGGGAATTCTTCCGCGCTCAGGTTGGGGACCAGCAGCGCATCGATGAAGTTATCCTCGAAATCCGGCGTGCGGTTGAGTTCGACGACCTCTGGTTGATGGGAAAGCTGTTCCATCGCGGGCATGGCGGCGGGATCGGTGAGCGCGAGGTAGGCGCCGGCGAGCGAGCCGTTGCCGAGCACCTCGAAGCGGTCGAGCGGCAGATCGGGCAGCAAGCCGAGCGTGACGGCGTTGGCGAGGTTGATGTGCCGGGCGAAGCCGCCGGCGAGCACAAAGCGCGGGATCTCGCGCACGCTGCGGCCTTGCATCGTCAGCAGCGTTTTCAGCCCAGCGTAGGTCGCGGCCTTGGCCTTGAGCACTTGCTCGATGTCGCGCTCGGTGACGACCAGCGCGTGCCCGCTGGCGCTCTCCGCCGCGGGCACGAGGATGCAGGCGTGGCTATGGCCGCGGCCAAGCTGACTGTGGGCGTAACGGCCGGCGCGCTTGAGCCGCTCGACGTCATAGCGGCCGTGCGCATTGAGCAGGCCGAACCGGAACGCCTCGGCGAGAAAATCGATGATGCCGGAGCCGCAGATGCCATCGGCTTTGTCGCCGCCGATCACGTCGCACTGGAAATGCAAGGCGGCATCGCAGCGGACATGCTCGATCGCGCCGTGCGCGGCGCGGCGGCCGTGCAGCAGGCCCGCACCCTCGAAGGCCGGGCCGGCGGCGGTCGCGCAGGCAAGCAACTTGCCGTCCAGCGCATAGACGATCTCGCTGTTGGTGCCCACGTCCACGAGCACGGATTCGCCCCCGCGCGCGAGCAGATGCGCAGCGTGGATATCGGCGGTGATGTCGCCGCCGATGTAGCCGGCGACCGAGGGCACGACCTCCACGCGACCGCGCGGCGCCATCGCCAGGCCCAGCGCGCCGGCTTCGCAGGCCGGATGGATGTGGCGCACGGCGTTGAAGGGCAGCCGGCCGATGCTTTCCACCGGCAGGCCGAGGAACAGGTGTTCCATCACCGTGTTGCCGGCGGTGGCGAACCGCTGGATGCGGTCGACTTTCACATTCGCAGCGGCGCAGGCTTCTTCCAGCAGCGGATTGATCGTCTGCTGGATAACGAGGTCTTGCATCACGCGCACTTCTTGTTCTGTCCGGCAGAACGAAATCCGGGAGGCGATGTCATCGGCCTTGCGGATCTGCTGGTTATATTTTGAGGCGCGGGCGAGGATGTGGCCGGTCGCGGGATCGAGCAGCACCAGCGCGACGGTGGTCGTGCCGATATCCACGGCGGCGGCCAGCGGCGCATCGGAGGCGATCGCAGCCTGTGGAATGTGCTGCGGCGCATGGAAGTCGCTGACGATCTGGCCGTGCTGTTCCAGCAGCGAGGCGGGCGGGATGGTGACTTCGGCATCGGTGCTGATGACATGCGTCTGGCAGGCGAAAGCCTCGTGCTGTGAGCCGGCGGGCAGGGTCAACGTCTGGCCATCGGTGCGGAACGTGCCTGCGCCGAGCAGCACACGGCAGCCGCCGCAGACGCCCTCGCTGCCGCAGCGGAGATTGAGGTGGATGCCGGCGGTCTCCAGCAGTTGGGCGAGGGTGGGGCGGGCATCAACCGCGATGGATGTGCGGCGCGCCCCGGTCTGGATGTGAAGTGGCACGCGCGGATTAAACCCTAAACTCCGTCATTTTCAACAGTAGAAGCATCCGGTCCAACCCCGGCACCCCTCTGACCAGCGGGGGAATTGCCAATGTGTACACATCTGCATATAGCGGCCTTCATGCAAAACTCGGCGCCAGGTTCTGGCGGGGGAAGAGGCCCGCTGAAAAAAAACGAAGGCGGCCGTGGGCCGCCTTCGTTTGTGCCGGTCTGCGCGTAGCTCAGGCGCGGACGCCGAGCAATTTATCCACAACCTTGACGGCGTCATTGGCGTCGGCGCCGTAACCGGCTGCGCCGATCTCGCTGGCGTATTGCTGTGTGACCGGTGCGCCACCGACGATCACCTTGGCGCCCTTGTCCTTGAGCGCGTCGGCGACGGTCTTCATATAGGGCATCGTCGTGGTCAGCAGCGCGCTGCAGAGCACGGCCTGCGCGCCGCGGTCCACGGCGGCCTGGAACTTCGCCACATCGCAATCCACGCCGAGGTCGTCCACCTCATAACCGGCGCCCTTGAGCATCATGGCGACGAGGTTCTTGCCGATGTCGTGCAGGTCGCCCTTGACGGTGCCGATGCAGACTTTGGCGAGCGGCTTGTGGCCGGTCTGCGCGAGGATCGGCTCGATGATCTTGAGGCCCGCGGCCATGGCGCGCGCGGCAATCAACATCTCCGGCACATACACCTCGTTGCGCGAAAACTTGTCGCCCATCGTGCGCATCGCGGGAATCATCGAGTCATTGAGCATCTCCGCCACGTTGCCGCCGGCGGCGACCGCCTTGTTGACGACCTCCTCGACGATCTTCCGCTGCCCCTTCAGGATCGCATTGAACAGTTCTTCGTTTCTGGCCATGGTCGTATTCCTTTCGTCAAAGCGTGGCGGTTTTTTATGCCGAAACCCGCGGCCCGACAAGCCTTTTTCTCGCCCGCGTCGGGGAATTTTCCGGGACCGGAAGAGGCGGAGGGCGGTCCGTTGTCAGTTGTCCTTGGTCTTTTGTCACTGGTCGCGCTGGAGGGAGAGCGGCCGACGTTTGAATCCGTGGATGGTTTTCCGAGGCTTGGAACGGCACGCGGCGAAACGGTCCAATCCTTGGAAAAAACGCCCGCGCAGCTTCCAATCTCTGGAAAGGCGAAGGGACGTCATCCACAGATTTCGCAGATTACACCGATTGGCATCTGTGAAATCATGTGGATGGTCTTCTTGTCCGCATTTGCAGTCTGTAGCGGCGGGCTGCGCCCGCCGACGGCGCGCATGGCGCGCCGCTACAGCCGCGCGGCCGACGCCGCGCCCTCCGCGCTGCTTTTTCTGTCCCTTCTTTTCCTGTTCACGTTTTCCCCGGAATCTTTCCGGCTGCCTTGACAATGCCGGGTGCGCGGTTAAGCTCCCGCCACTTTTTCATGACGGAACTGTTCCCCAGTCTGGACCCGATTCCGCTGCCGGCACCGGTGTGGTTGCTGAAGGCGCTGCACATGCTGCTCCTCTCGTTGCATTTCGTCGCCGTCCATCTGCTGCTCGGCGGGCTGGCGGTGGCGTTCGTCTGGAACCTGCTTGGCCATCTGCGGCGGAACGAGCAGCAGCGCGCGGCCGCCGGCGAGCTGGCCGGCTACCTGCCGGTGGTCGTCACCTACGTGGTCAACCTCGGCGTACCGCCGCTGTTGTTCGCGCAGGTGCTCTATGGCACGGCGCTTTACACGAGTACCATCCTGATCGGCGCGTGGTGGATCAGCGTGATCTTCCTGCTGATCGGGATGTATTACATGCTCTATGTGATGACGCGGCGCGGCGCGAGCGGGCGCGCGTGGTGGGGGCTGGCGCTGGCCTCGCTGCTGATCGTGCTGGTCGTCGCCAAGATATACGCGACCACCATGACGCTGATGCTGCGGCCGGAGGTCTGGCCCGTGATGTACGCCGCCAACGCGCACGGCACGGCGCTGCCGCCGCACGATCCCACCCTGCTGCCGCGCTGGGCGTTCATGATCTGCGGCGCGCTGACGGTCGCGGGCGCGGCGCTGGTGGTCGTGAGCCAGCGGCGGGTGTTCAGCGCGGAGCGCCGCGACTTCTTCGCCACGCACGGCGGCCTGCTCGCACTGGCCGGTTCGCCGCTCTGGATCGCGGCCGGCCTGTGGGTCTGGCATACGCAGCCCGCCGGCGTGGTCGCCAAGGTGTCCGCGCACGCCCTCTATCCGGGGCTCGGCCTCGCGTGGCTGGTCTGTGCAGCGCTGCTCGGCGTCTTTGGCCTGCTGGCGGCGGCGCGCAAGGGCCGGCTGCCGCTCGCGCTGGCGGTGCTCGTCGCGCTGGTCGCGATCCTCACCGACGCCGCCGCGGTGCTCTTCCGCGATGGGTTGCGCGATGTGACGTTGCTCGGCAAGGGCTTCAACCTGTGGAATCAGCCGCTGGAGATGAACCTGCAGGTGCTGATCATCTTCGGCGTGTTGCTGGTGATCGGGCTGGTAGTGGTCGGCTGGCTGGTCAGCGTGATCGCGCGCGCTAAGCCGGTGACGGAGGCGACGCATGAACAAGCCTGAGCAGAACGCGTCGCGTCCTCCCGTCGGGGAGGTCGAGCCCCTGACGCGCCGCACATTCGTCAAGGTTGGCATGGTCGCGGCGGGTGCAGCTTACGCAACGGCGTTGGGCTATCCCATTTATCGTTATCTCGCAACGCCTGCGGAGCGCTCGGCGGCTTTGGCCGCGGTCAAGGAACTCGCACTCGCCGACGCCGATAAGCTGCCGCGCGAGTCCGCGCTGATGTTCAAGTTCGCCGGCCGGCCCGCGATTCTGCTGCATCATGCCGACGACACGTGGACGGCGTTGACTGCGGTGTGCACGCACCTGGGCTGTACCGTGCAGTTCGACAAGGAGCGCAAGGCAATCTACTGCGCCTGCCACGGCGGTGTCTATGACGCGAAGACCGGCGCCAATATTTCCGGCCCGCCGCCGAAGCCTCTGGCCCTGTTCAAGGCGCAGGTGCTGACCGGGAAGGTGGTGATCTCCCGTGCCTGACCTGAAGAGAATCGGCGGCGCGGTTTATGGCTGGCTCAATGAGCGGCTCGATCTGGAGGCCGCGCTCGAGCATGCGCGCAAAAAGACCGTGCCGGTCCACAAGCACACCTTCTGGTATTACTGGGGCGGCATCTCGCTCTGCCTCTTCCTCGTGCAGGTGGTCACCGGCATCCTGCTGATGATTTATTACCGGCCCGGCCCGGAGGCCTACGCCAGCGTGCGCGAGATCACTTACGAGATGCACTTCGGCTGGCTCATCCGTTCGCTGCACGCGTGGGCGGCGAACCTGATGGTCGCGGCGGTCTTCATCCACATGTTCTCCGTGTTCTTCATGAAGGCCTACCAGAAGCCGCGCGAGTTCGGCTGGTGGACCGGCCTGGGCCTGCTCGGCCTGTGCATGGTCTTCGGCTTCAGCGGCTATTTGCTGCCGATGGACGAACTCTCATTCTTCGCGACGAAGGTGGGTCTCTCAATTCCCGGCGTGATCCCCGGCGCGGAAAAAGTCATCGCCGCGGTGGTGCGCGCCGGCGCGGAGGTCAACGAGTTCACCGTCCAGCGCTTCTTCGCGCTGCACGTGGTGGTGTTGCCGCTGCTCTTCATCCCGCTGCTCGCCTTCCATCTGTTCCTCGTTCAGAAGCACGGCAACGCGCTGCCGCCCGCCGAACGGCTCAAGCCGGCGACCGAGCGCAGGAACATCCCGTTCTTCCCAAACTTCGCGCTCAAGGATTTGGCGGTGTGGCTGATCGTCGTCAACATCCTCGCGCTGCTGGCCGCGTTCTTCCCGTGGCAGCTCGGCCCGCAGGCCGACGTGCTCAAGCCCGCGCCCATCGGCATCCATCCCGAATGGTATTTCATGAGCCAGTTCGAGTTGCTCAAGGTGATCGGCCGCATCCTGCCGGGCATCAGCGGCGAAGTCGCCGGCATCGGCCTGTTCACCGTGGGCATGGTACTCTGGGGTTTGATTCCGCTTTATGACGTCGAGACCGCCGGCGGCCGGCGTGCGCGCCGCGCCACCTACTTCGGGCTGTTTATGCTGCTTGCGCTGGTCGCGCTGACGGTGATCGGATACTTTGATCTCAAATGAGCGTGGGGAAATGATTGTGCTGGTGGAAAAGAAAAATGAAATGAACTGGAGTGTTGGAGTAATGGAGTATGGGAGTCTGCTTGTAGGCCGGGTCTCCGACCCGGCGCGCATGTTCCAGCACTCCAGCACTCCAACACTCCATTGCTCCAACATTCCCGTTTTCCGCGGAGCATGCTTCTCATGAACTACCCCGTCTGGGAAGTGCCGGTCATCGGCAGCCAGCTCGTGATCGCGATCATCGCGATCTTCCATGTGCTGGTATCGCACTTTGCCGTCGGCGGCGGTTTTTACCTGCCGATGGTCGAGGCTCTCGCGCGCCGGAACGGCGACCGCGCGTGGCGCGACGTGGTCAAGAAGCACTCCAAATTCTTCCTCATCTTCACCGCTGTCTTCGGCACGATCACCGGTGTCGGCATCTGGTTCTCGATCGGCCTCGCCAACCCGGAGGCCACCAGCACGCTGATCCACTACTTCGTCTTCGGCTGGGCGATGGAGTGGGTCGTCTTCCTGATCGAGCTGACGACCATCGCCGTCTATTACTACACGTGGGACCGTATCCCCGACCGGCTCCACGTCCGGGTCGGCTGGCTCTACGCCATCGCCGCGTGGCTGACGCTCGTCATCATCAACGGCATCCTCTGCTTCATGCTCACGCCCGGCGATACGTGGGTCGGCGTCGCCGGCAGCGGCAAGGAGACGCACGTCTTTTGGAGCGCGTTCTTCAATCCCACCTACTGGCCCAGCCTCGTCATCCGTACGCTCTTCTGCCTCTGCCTCGCCGGCTGCTTCGCGCTCGTCACCGCCAGCCGGATTGATGGCGAAAAACAGCCGCAACTCAAGACCGAGCTCATCCAGTGGAGCGTGCGCTGGCTGCTGCCGATCTTCGTGCTGCTGCCGTTCGCCGGCGCGTGGTACGTCTGGCAGGTGCCGCAGGTCCAGCGCCACCTCCTCGAACTCGGCCTCTCCACCATCGGCCCCGGCGCGTTCACCCTCGTCACCCGCATGGGCGTGACCTTCGTCCTCGCCTTCGCCACGCTGCTCGCGATCGTCTACCTGCTTGCCTACCGCAACCCGCGCGACTTCAAGCTCGGCACGGCCATCGTCATCATCCTGCTCATGCAGGCCGCGATTGCCTCCACGGAGATGACGCGCGAGATGCTGCGCAAGCCGTTCGTCATCGCGCGCCACATGTATTCCAACGGCGTCCGCCTCTCGCAGGTCGCGGGCTACAACCGCGACGGCTACCTCACGCGCGCCGCCATCATCCGCGCCGCGGACCAGCAGGCGTGGGCCGCGCTCGACGCCGCCGGCGCGTTCGCCACCAACTCGCCGGGCTACCGCGCGCAGATGCTCACCCGCGGCCAGTTCATGTTCCGCGGCCAGTGCCTCGCCTGTCACACCGTGGATGGCTACCGCTCGATGCGCGACTTCGTCGCCACGCGCGACCACAAGGGCATCGCGAACATCCTGACCATGCTGCACGAGCACAAACCCGACTCGCCCTACCACGCCTTCATGCCCCCGCTCGTCGGCATCCAGGGCGAGATCGCCGCGCTCAACCTCTACCTCGACACCCTCGCCGCGCCGCCGGAAAAGAAATAGCGGGGCCAGCGGCGGTGGTTTCCAAGGCTTGGAAAAATGGCGCTGGTATTTTCCAAGGTTTGGAACATCATCACCGCCCATGAAAATTTTTCTGACCCTGACCCTGGCGCTGGGTTTGTTGATGCTGGCCGCGACGGCCCAGGAGCCAGCCGATGCCAAAACCGCGGAACTGGAGAAGCGCTGGCGCAGCCTGCGCGAGCCGAAGGCGCGCTTCGGCACGCGCGAGTTTTTCGAGTTCGTGCTCGAACAGGCGGCGCTGAACCAGCACCCGGAGCGCATCGAGCATGCGCTGGCGCTGGCGGAGCAGAAACAGGATCGCGATCTGAAATCGAAGACCTACGGCAATTTCGCGTGGTATTGGGAGGATCCGAAGCCGGTGGACCTGAACGCGGCGGAGTTCGCGATGCAACGCGCGGCGCTGACGTGGATCCTCTACCGCGACCGGCTCTCGCCCCAGGCGCAGGCGACGCTGGAGCGACTGATCAAGTTCAGCGTCGAGGGGCTGCAGCGACACAAGGTGTCGGTGGACTACACCAACATCTTCGTGATGAAGACGTGGAACTGCATTGCGCTTGGCGAGCGTACCGGCCGTCCGGAGTTGGCGCGGCTGGGCTACGCGATGCTCGACGAGTGGCTGCGCCGCACGCGGCTGACCGGCGTCCACGAATATTTGAGCCCCACCTATTACGCGGTGGACTTCGAGTGCCTCGGCGCCATCGCGCGGCACGCGCAGCATCCTGCGGCGCGCGCCAAGGCCGCGCTGGCAGTGGAGTATTTGTGGACCGACGTGGCGGCGAACTGGTTCACGCCCGCCGCGCGGCTCGGCGGCGCGCATAGCCGCGACTACGACTTTGTGACCGGCCACGGCGGACTCGATCAATGGGTCGCGCGCGCCGGCTGGACGACGGTGGAACGCGCCACCACCGATGACAATTTCCGGCAGGTGTTCGTGGCGCCGCCGGCGCGGCTGCTGGAGGAGTTGCTCGAGGTCGCGCCGCGCAACATCCGCCAGCGCTGGGGCGAACCGGAAGGCGAGCGGGCCGCGCACTGGATCGGGCGCGAGGTCGCGCTGGCCTCGTCGGGCGCGATTTATACCGACGCGATGGATAAGACGCTGGTCGTGCTGCTCGGCGGCGGGCCGAAGCAGCCGGGGGCGGAATATTTGATGGACGCGCGGCAGGATCCCTACGGCCAGCTCAAGTTCCCGGTGGGCGGCGGACACAACAAGGCCTACCACGTCCAGCCGTTCACGATGAGCGTGCAGCACGGGCCGGAGGCGCTCTTGCTGACGACAGCGACGGCCGACGGCTCGCGCCCGGCGGCGTTCAAGCGCTGCGGCACGAACCTGGTGTGCTGGCTCTCGCACTTCACCTTCCCGGCCGACGCGCGGGTGTTCATCGGCGCGAGCGGCGCGGCGGCGGAGGTGCGGGACAAGCTGCGCCTGCCGGCGCCGGATACGCCGGTGTTCCTGAAGTATGGCGGCGCGGCTGCGGCGCTGCGCTTTGTCTTTGCCGATACCCCGCAGGGTGGCCGCGCGCCGGTGGAACTGGTCAACGACGGCACGAAAACCAAGACGATGCGCCTGACCGCGGTGCACTCGGAGCAGAAACCGCGCGGCCGGATCACGTGCGCGCTCTGGGTGCGCGTCGCGGAAAACCTCGACGACGCGAAGTTTGCCGCGTTCCGCCAGACCTTCGCCGCAGCCCGGCCGGCCGTGCAGCGCGACGGCGATACGCTCGATGTGCAGGTCTCCGGCCTGGCGGGCGCATTGCGACTCAAGGCCAATCTTCAGCAGGAGAAACGACTCGCGCTTGAGGGTGCGTCGTCCGGCCCGGCGGCCCATGTGCTCGAGGTCAACGGGCGCGAACTGGGCGCGCCGCTGCTCGACCGCGCCATCGCACTCGAACTCAAACCCTGATGGTGCTCCGCAGCTTTTATTTGGTCAGACTGAACAGCTCTTTGAATTTCGCCGCCGAAAGCGGGAACTCGTTGGTCTCGTTGCCGTGGAGGCCGGGCGAGAGTTGGTGGTGGCCGTCGCCGGCCTGCACGTCGAAGTAACAGTGGAAATAGACGCGGTTGGCCGGGTCGCTGATGAATTTGTGCATCTGCTCGATGAAGTACGGGTTGTCGCCGCCGCCGTGCTTGTCCTTGGGGTTGTGCACGCCCCATTCAGGAATCGCGAGCGGTTTGCCGTGTTGCTCCGCGAACTTCTTCCCATACGCGAGGCCCTTCTCGCCGTTCAGCACGACCTGCTCCCACACCTTGCGCTGGCGTGCGGCGATGTCGCCGGGTGTCGCCTGCGCGGGCCAGGGATAGGTGTCCTTCAGGTAGGATTGGTCATAGACGTCCAGCCCCACGTAGTCCACGAACTCGTCACCGGGCCACGCCTCCTCGACCGGATGGCCAATCCAGCCGATGGTCGGGTTCCAGCAGTAGCGCAGCTTCTCGGCGCCGGGCATGGCGCGCATGGTCTTGACGATCTCCCGCCAGTAGGCGGCGAAGGCTTTCGGATCGTCGCGCGCACGCCAGGTATACCAGCCGCCGTTCCACTCCCAGCCGGGGCGCAGGATGCTGTCGGCGAGGCCGTATCGCACCAGATTCTCCGCCAGCTTGCGGAAGTGCCCGTTGTACTCGCCGTGCGCGCCGGCGGCGAGCGAGACCGGCTTCTTCGCGTCACGGCCCAACTTCGGGCCACTGCGGTCCCACGGGCCGGGTAGCAGCGGAACGGAAAAGACGAACCGGCGACCCGGTCCGCCCTTTTTCCACTGCGACCATTCACCGAGCTGCCAGCCGCCGCCCTCAATGTGATCCCACGTCTCGATGGGCGGAAAATCCTCGGCCCAGACCGCCGGCCGGTTCAGCCAGCGCGCATAGGCCTCGTTGGCCTTTGCGCCCCCCACCTTGTTCGCCGCGCCCCAGCGGTAGACCGCGCCATAGGGCGCGCCGGACTCCGGGAAGTCTGCTGCCGCAGCCACGACAGAGACGGTTAGCAGGCCAACCGTGATGAGCGCGGTGATGTTCATAGGCTGGCTAGTTTTTCGGCGGCGGCAGGGCACCGCCGAGGCGGCGCATTTCGCGGGCGCACCATTGCGTCTGGCGCGCGATGCCGAGCATGATGCGCACGTCGTTTTCCGAGAGCTGGCCGCGCGAGAAAATCCGGCGCAGGCCCAACATCATGTGGTCGGCCTTCTGCTCCTGCATGAAACCGATGTCGAGCAGCGACTGGCGCCACATCTTGAACATCTGCTCGCGCATACCGCTCGGCGCCTCCGGTGTGCGCTCGGTGGGGATCTTGAAGCGCTTGGTGCCGCTGAACAGCTCGTAGCAACAGACCATCACCGCTTGCGCCAGATTGAGCGAGGAGTAGCGCGCCGAGGAGGGGATGCGCACAAACTGCGTGCAGAGCGCGAGGTCGTCCACGCTCAAGCCATTATCCTCCGAGCCGAAGACCAGCGCGACGCGGCCGGTGCTCGTCGCCGCGAGCAGGCGCGGCGCCCAGTCGCGGATCGTGCGGGCATGCTCGCGGTAGAGGCCGATGCGCGCCGTGGTGCCGGCGACGAGCCCGCAGTCGGCGACCGCCGCGGTGAGCGCTTTGAACTCGCGCCGCCTCTTCAGGACATTGTTCGCGTGGCAGGCCCACTGCTTGCACTCGTGGGTCGTCACATCGCAGCGCGGGTTGACCAGCGCCAGGTCATTCAGCCCCATGTTCTTCATGACGCGGCACACCGAGCCAACGTTCGAGGCGTAGAGCGGGTTGACCAGCACGATGCGGATGTTCTTCAGGTTCATGGCGGCCCCGCGTGTAGGCCAAAACCTGCGCGCGTGCAAGCCAAACTGGAAGCGGGGACACGGGATGCGGGAAGAAGATAGCGGGCAAAAATATACGCAGGCCTGGTTCCCCAGGTGGGCGTGCCTGTTGTGAGCCGCGCCCCCACCCGTATCTTGGAGCCCGTCTTCTCCGTCCGGCTTGGCGCGGGCGGGACTCCTGTGTATAGTCGGGCGCGCGCCGAGGTGGCGCGACAGGAGAGCGAGAATGAAAAAGCTGTTGATGGTTCTGCTGCTGGTATCCGCGACATCCGCGTTCGCCGCCAAGGACAGTCTGGTCGGCAACGATAGTAACGCGCCGTGGCGCATGGCGCTCAAGCCCGAGTTCCAGTTCAGCCAGATCGGCGGTGAGTTTGCCGGGTTGGCTGGCGTGCAGCTCGGCCCGCAACTCAACGAGACGCTTTATTTCGGCTTGGGCTATTATGCCCTGGTCAACAACGTCAAGGGCGAGAACTCGCCGACCAATGACATGAGCGCCTTCGACTTCTGGTATGCCGGCGTCACGGTGGACTACACGCTGTTCTCCGACAAGCTCATCCACTGCTCGCTGAATGCACTGGTTGGTGGCGGCCGGGTCAGTTCCTCGAACAGCGACTCTTCCAACGTGTTCGTCGCCACGCCCGGCCTTAGCGTGATGCTCAATCTGACCAAGCAGATCGAGTTGGGCATCGGCGCGGGTTACCGGTTTGTCGCCGGGGCCGACAACCCCAGCAGCAGCGAGTTGAGCCGGCCCTTCGCCAGCATCTTCCTGCGGCTCAACGAATCCTACTGACCGCCACCGGAATCTGGACGGCCCGTTTTCCAAACCTTGGGAAACGGGCCGCCATTTTTTCCAAGCCCCCGCATGCACATAATAAGTGCACCACCGAAAGCGGACGGGTACACCTAACGGTTGTTGGACCTAACAACCCCCGCAAGGAGACCCGTCCATGAAGCGAGAGTACACGCAGTTGACTGAAAAAGAACGCC
>CAISWQ010000062.1 GCA_903889245.1 uncultured Lentisphaerota bacterium
CCGCGGAGTTACCCGCACCCACTTGGAAGCGGCCGTTAGAACCGGTCAGGGTTACGTTCGTTGCGATATTGATGACCACGCGTGAATTGGCCGTACCACCACCGCGTATGGCGACGTTGTTGAGCACCATCGGCTGGTTGATGTTGACCACCGAGTTCAGATCGGGATCCAGCGTGCCCGTCAGATACATCGGTGAATTGATGTTGACCGTGGCATTCTGCGGCGACAAGCCGCCCAGTGTGTTGGAGGAACCGCTGAAGGTCGTCACACCGGGATAACTGATATACATGCGCCCGCTGGTGTTGTTGGTGCCAGCGAGAGTCACGCCACCCGTGCCGAAGCCGCCGATGGTCACCGGTAGGGTGCCGGAGCCATTGTTGAGCAGGGACGAATTGATCGTCAACGGGCTGGACGAATTCTGGATAAGAATCAGGGTCGCCCCGGCGTTGACGTTGGTGCCGGCCGTCAGCGTGCCGCTGTTGGGGGCCGTGCCGATGGTCAAACCACCGGAACCCGGCGCCGCGAGGATGCTACCCTGGGAACCAAACGCAATGCTCATCCGCAGCGTGTTGCCGGCGCCGATGTTCAAAATCGTCGCGCCATCGTTGGTCGTCGAAAGGTTCTGGAGGTAGGTCGTACCCGCGCCGAGGTTCACCGTGCCACCGCCGGTACCCGTGAGGCGCACGTTGGCCGCCATGCTGTTGCTGGCGCTCAAGATGGTGCCGCCCGCCGTCACATTCGTGTAACCGGTAAAGGGCACCACGGAGTTATTGGCGCCAAGCGCACCCCAGTCCGAACCGTTCACCGTGATATAGGAGGCCATCACGCCGGTGATGTTGGT
Organism: uncultured Lentisphaerota bacterium; assembly: GCA_903889245.1. GTDB lineage: Bacteria > Verrucomicrobiota > Kiritimatiellia > CAIQIC01 > CAIQIC01 > DP16D-bin41. The sequence continues at coordinate 842 of CAISWQ010000062.1, forward strand.
GCCAGCCGTCGAGGTGATGCGGCCGCTGCCGCCCGGCGGCACGATATCCACCAAACCGCCGCTAGCGACGGCGATATTGCTCACGTTCAGGATCATCGCGCCGCCGTTGTTGCTGGCGATGATGGAGGCATAGCCGGGATTGATGGTCGTGGACGTGAAGGTCTGTGTGGAGGTGCCGGAAACCGGTCCGTTCACGAGCAGCGTCGGGCGATAACCCTCGTAGCTGGCGCCCATGTTCAACCCGACCGGGGCTATGATCTGGTGCAACGGCGCGCCGCCCGCGCCAAAGTCGAGTTGCAACGTGCCGCCATAAACATAGGTGCCGCCGGTGTAGATATTCGAACCGGTCAGGGTCACCATGCCAGCGCCATCCTTACCCCACGCGCCGGAACCCACGATCTGGCCGGGGATCAGGATATTGCCCGCGCCACCCAGCATCGAGATCACGCCGCCATTGTTATTCGTGACCGGGCCGGCCAGGGTCAGGAGTCCGCTATCGGAATTGATGCGCGACTGGCCGCCCAATACGATCGGGCCGCTCCAGGTATTGTCGCCGGAGATGTTCCGCAGGGCGCCGGTGCGCGGCACGTTGTTGGTGCCGACGGGCACGGCCGCGTTATTGCCAAAGCCATACAGCAAGAGCGCATCGGTTGCTTCCGTCGTGATACCACCCTGCAGTTCCAAGGCCGCACCGGAGGCCACCGTTACGCTGCTGCCGGCGCCATCCAAAGCGTCACTATGGGTCAATCGGAGCGCACCCGACCCAACCGTCACCAAGCCGGCGATATTGTTGCTGCCGCCCAGCACCAGCGTACCCACGCCCTGTTTGGTGAGCATACCGCCGAGCGTCAGGTTGGCCGGCACGCTGAAGGTGTTGCCGCGGCTGGCGATGTCGAGCGCGAAGTCGCCGGGGATCGTGGTGCTGACCGAGGTCAGGCCGGTGAAATCGGTCATGGCGGTATCGCGAATCTGGATGGTGCCGCCGTTGATCGTCAGCGTGCCGCCGCCCAGGTTGCCCGGGTTGGCAATGCTCAAGCCGCCGTTTTCGTTGAGCGTGGTGCCGGTGGTGATGGTGTTGGCGCCGGCGAGGGCCACCAAGCCGCTCGGACTGGCGCCACCGAGGGTCAGGCTGTTGACCGCCAGGTTGTTGGTCAGCACGAACGCCGCCGAGCCGCCGCCGAGTTTCCAGTCATTATTACGGAAGGTGAGCGTACCGGTGTAGAGCATGTTCTGGAGCGCACCCACGTAGAGGTTGCTGTAGGTGCCGCCGGCGACCGTGGTGAAGTCCAGGCTCGTGCCCGCCTCGGGCAGCGCGAGCGCCAGACCGCCGGCCGAGTTGGTGGAAAGCTTGCCGCTGGTCAACCACGCCGCCGCATTGGCATACGCGCCGGTCATCGCCAGCGTGCCGCCATCATTGATCGTCACCTGGCCCGTGCCCATGGCGTTGGTGGTGGCAAACGCCAGCATACCGGCGTTGATGAAGGTGCCACCGGTATAGGTGTTGTTGGTGCCGGAGAGCTGCATGGTGCCCGTGCCCAGTTTGGTCAGCGCGCCGCTGGCATTGGCGCCGATGGCCGCCTGGCCGATGTACACGTTGGTCGAGCCGCCATAGGTCAGCACCACGCTCGGCGCGGTGGTATAGCCGTAGCCGTGACTGGTGATGACGATACCGGTCACGCTGCCGGTGGTGTAATCGAACTGCGCGATCGCCGTCGCGCCGGTGCCGCCGCCGCCGCGGATATCCACATAGGGCGAGCCCATGTAGCCAGAGATGGCACCACCGGGCACCGCAATGGAAGTCACGCCGTTGCCGTCCGGCGCCAGCAGGGTCTGGGCGACGATGACGTTGTTGTTCGAGGAATCAAGGAAGGCCCCGCCGCTGTACACGAGGGCCAGAGAGGGCGCATTGGCGCCGGTATTGAACAAATTGCCGCTCGTCGTGGCGCGCAGCGTGCCACCATCGAAATTCACCAAGCCGTAGGTGGCGGCATTGGCCTTGTTGATCTGGCTGACCTGCAACGCACCGCCATCAAGGTTGAGGATGGCCATCTTTTGGCCGGACTGACCCAGCACCAGTTGACCGGCCGCTACCGCGGCATTATCCGCCACGGTCATGATGGCCATGCCGTTGGCGCTGCCGGAGGCGCCGCCGACCTGAATGTTCTGGCCGGACGTATAGACGCTGTTCCCCGCGAAATAAACCACACCCGTGCCGTGACGGCTGATTTCCAAGGGCTGGCCGTTCTGCACCATTACGCCGCCGAGATTGTATTGCACGCCGACGCCGTAGCCGCCGATCTGATAGTAGCTCGCGTTGGTGAAGACACCGTTATACAAACCATAGAAGCCATACGCGCCGTAGGTGCCGCCGTTATAGTAACCACCGATGCCGGCATCCGTGCTGCTCGCCCCCAAGCTATAAACAGCACCGCCCAACTGGTAAATGACGCCAGCGCTGTTCGCGGCGCCACCAGCCCCGAGACGCTGCGCGACATAGGCGTTGTCCTTAACGATCAGATAACCCTTGCCATCCTTGCCGATCAGCAAACCGCTCGTGGCCCCTGAAGCTGAACCGGTCACAACAGAGTTGCCCGCCGCAATCAGGACCGCCGTTTCCGTAGGATTCGCAGCCACCCAGGAACCATTGGCGCCCACGCCGAGCGAGACCGCGTTGTTACTAAAGGTGATGGTGCCATTCTTGACGTAGAGGCCGCCGTTGCCCGCGATGTTGTTGGTGATCGTCTGCGAGTCGGAGCGCTGGAAGATCAGGGAAGCCGCCAGGCCGCTGTTGTTGGTCACATGGCCCGTGCCCAGCGTGCCGCTGGTGCCGCCGTTGCCCAGTTGCAGCATGCCGCCCGTGATCAGCGTGCCGCCGCTGTAGGTGTTATCATTGGTGAACACCAGCGTACCGGGGCCAGCCTTGGTGAGATAGCTGCTGCCGCCAAGCGCGGAGGCCAGCACCTGCACATTGCCGGTATTGGCAATGTCGAGGCCCGAACCGTAGGGGATGCTGTTCCAGTTGACCGACAGGCTGTCCACGTTGACGCCGGAACCGAGCACCTGCAACAGGCCGCCGGCCAGCGTGACCGTGGCGCCCGCGCCGCCGACGTTCGCGAGACTGGAGATGCCGAGCGTGCCGTTGCTGATCACCGTGCCGCCGGTGTACTGGTTGTTGCCGAGCAGCACGAGCGTGCCGGTCGTGCCCTTGTTCAGGGCCACGCCACCCGCCAGGTTGGCGCCAATGATGCCCGCGCGGCCATCGAACGGAAGCACGCCGACCTGTTCGAGCGTGCCGTTCTGCACGATGCCGCCCTGGAGCGAGATGAAGTTGGTCGTCTGCTGCGTGCTGCCGCCGAGGTCCAGCGTGCCGGCCGTGACGATGATGCCGACGTTGGTGGTGAAGGTGTTGTTGCCCGCCGTCAGCAGCAGTTTGCCGCCACGCACTTCGTTGGTGCCCGTGCTGGTGGTCGGGGTGGCGATGGTCCACATACCATTGTCCTGCTTGACCAACGACGGAACATTTATGCCTGTTCCATTCTGGAGAACACCATTGACCGTACCAGTCCCCAAACCTCCCAAGTGCAGGGTACGCGAGTATGTGTCCGGTGTGAAGTTGCCGTTCAGGGTCAAGGTGCCGCTGCCCACACTGATCAGCGTGCTGCCGCCGCCACCGGTCAGGGTGAAGTTGCCGTTGATGACGTTGTTGCCCGCGAGGTTGGTAATCGCCGGATAGGCCGCGCCAGGCTGGCTGGTGACGAACGAAAGATTGTTGCCCAGCTCGATGGCGCCTTCGCTGCCATCCAAAGCCAGCGTCGGATCATAGTTGGTATTCTTATTAACGGTGATGCTCTTATTGCCGACGCCCAGCGCCAGCGAGTTCTTGACGACCACCGTGCCATTGACCACCGTGACATTGCCGCTGAAGCTATTGGCGCCGCCAAGCACGATCACGCCGCGCGTGGCCGCGTTGCTGCCTGCACCCAGGGTCAGCGTCTGGTTGGCGAGGCTGGAAATCGGACCGGACAGGTTCAGGATGCCGCCGGTGCCCAAGCCCTTGACCTGCGAGTTGGCCTGCAGCACGATCGCGTTGGTCAGCGTGGCGTTGACGCTGTTGGAGAGCACGCCGCCGTTCATCACCAGCGGGCCCGTGCCGAGCACGTCGTTGCCGCCCAGGACAAGCGCGCCCGCCGTGTTGGAGGTGCCGCCGGTATAGGTGCTCTTGCCGGAGAGCGTCACCGGGGAGGTGCCGGTCTTGAGCACGGCGAAGGAGCCGCCGCTTTCCGAGATCACGCCGCCCATGGTCCAGTTGGCGGTCACATTTAGCGTGAGATTTGACTGTAGCGTGACAGGGCTGTTAATGCCGCCAGCGCCAGCGCCCAGCAACAAGGTGCCGCCGTTGGCCACAATCCGGCGCGTGAGGTTGGCCGCCGTGGTGGCGTACGGTTGCAGTATACCGCCTGTATTGAGCGTGATGGCCGAGCCGGCGATATCGGGGACCAACAGAGTGGCGCCTTCCAGCGAAAGCGTGCCCGCATTCACAATAATGTTACCCGCTGTAACAGTGCCGTTGTTGAAGGTCACGTAGGCGCTGCCCGCCTTGGTCAGCGTGAAGCCGGCGAGATTCACGCCGTTCTGAATACCCCAGCGCGCGGTGCCGCCGATGGTCGCGTCACCGGCGAGCGTCATGTTGTCCACACCCAGGTTAGTCAACTGGGCGCCGTTGTTGACCACGGCGCCGTTGCCGCTGACGCCCACGCCGCTGATGGTGACGTTATAGACGTACTGCGTGCGCATATCCACGCCGTTGAGGTCGAACGTGCCCGCGCCGCTGACGTTGACCGTGCGGTTGGTGCCGAGCGCGCGCGCGTGGCCGATCTTCAGCGTGCCGTTGGTGATGGTCGTCGCGCCAAAATAATTGATGTTGCTGCCGTTGACCGTCAGCGCGTAGCTGCCGCCCATCGTCAAACTGCCGTTGCCCGTGAGGTTGGTGACGCTGACCGCGCCCGTGCCGGTGCCGTTGAAGAGCATGTTCGTCGTCAGCGCGAGGCCGAGGTTCAACGCGCCGCCGTTGGCGGAGTTGTTGATGAAGGCCGGCAGCACGCCACCGGAGCTGACGCCGAACGTCAGGCTGGTGCCCGCGCCGGCGGCGATGGTCACCGCGCCCGCGCCGGCGTCGAACGTCAACTGGTTGAGCAGGAAGTTGGGCGTGCCGGAATTGAGCGTGGCCGTGATGGTGCCCGCATTCTGGAACACGATGCCGTAGTCGGCACCGCCGCCCGCGGCGGGCGCGAGCACGGTGGCGTTCTCGTTGCTCCAGACGGCGGTGTCGTTCCACACGCCGCTGGCATTGTTGGTCCACCAGAAATTGGTTTGGGCTGACGCGCCCCCCGCGCTCAGCAGAAAAGCCAACGCGAAAACAAAAAGAATTTTTTGTTTCTTCATAGCCACCTCGCTCTTTATGTTGTTTGCACCCAAAGCCTCTAGGCGCGACGCTTAAACCATAATTGCCTTGTCGCGTCAATGAAATTTTCGCAGCGGCCGTTTTTCCCCAGGGGTTTACACCGGGGGGCGGGGCGGGCACAGGGCGGGCTGATCACGCCTTGTCCGGCAGCGGGCAACCCCGCCGCTGCCACACAGAGGGATCCGCCGGCGCAGGCGCTCTTTTCCAAACCATGGAAAACGGGGCGCCTGGCCATCCAATCCTTGGAGGACGCAACAGCAGCGGGCGCGGCGGATGCCCATAAACCGGTTCTTTCAAAAACACCAACGGCGGTTCCGCCTGCGCAGAACCGCCGCTGCTGTGCCCGACCCTATTGATCCGCTTTAGCGGGCGCCGGACTGCAACTTCCAGCCGCCGGTGTTCCACCAGAAGCTGGCGGCGCGCGGCGTGGCGTTGGTCTCCATGAACCAGCCGCCGGTGCGGCCGTCGGGCGTCTGCCAGAGCAGGTCGCCGATGCCGTCGTTATCAATGTTGGCGGAGCCGCGCAGTTCCCAGCCGGGCGTCGTGAGCATCAACTGCGCGTAGATGGTGGTGTTGGTGTGGAACCAGACGGCGTTGATGCCGGCGCCGGTCTGCCAGAAGACCTCGGCCTTGTTGTCGTGGTCGAGGTCAATCGAGGTCTTGAGCTGCCACGCGCCGGTGTTGCCGAGGAAGACGGAGTTGGTGGGCACGCCGTTGGTGTCGGTCTGCCAGTAGGCCACCGCGCCGGCGGCGGTCTGGAAGAAGAGGCCCGCGTGGCCGTCGGCATAGAAGTCGGCGCAGGCGCGCACCTGCCACGCGCCGGTGTTGCCGAGGTAGCTGGTGCCGCGCGTGGTGCCGTCGCTGTTCATGAACCACACGACCACCTCGCCCGCCGGGCTCTGGAAGACGAGATCGGTGGTGCCATCGCCATCCACATCGCCGCTGGTCTTGAGCTGCCACGTGGCGGTGTTGCCGAGCAGGCGCGTGAACTGGAAGACGGCGTTGGTCTCCACGACCCAGCTCGCCACGAGGCCGCCCGGATCCTGGAAGAGGACCTGCGGCAGGTTGGTCGCCGCGGGGCACGGCAGCCAGTGGACCTCGCCCACCCAGCCGGCGTCGCTGCCCGCGCTGCCGGCGGCATCCTTGGCATATGCCCAGCGGCAGGTGTGCGCGCCATCGCCGAGGAACATCGCGAACTGCGTCCAATCCACCGAGCCGGAGATCTGGTTGGTCTTCGACTCGTCCACGATGAACGACAGGGTGTCGCCGGTCTGCGAGGAGACCTTCCACCAGAAGAGCACCGAGGCCGGGCCGTTGGTGATGGTCTGTATCCACGAGGTCTGGCTGTCCGCGAGCGCGCCGCTCTGCGCCGCGGCCTTGCCATCGTGATTGACGGCGCTCTGGCCGGCCCACGCGACGTTGCCGCCGGTGGTCCACGTCAGGCCCGTCGCGCCGAGCGCGGTGCCCAGCGTGGGCTGGAAGGTGGCCGTATAAGTTCCGCCGGCGGCCGGCACAGTGATCGCATGGGAACTGGCGACGCTGCCATCACTCCACCGGACAAAATTCCAGCCGGTGGCCGGTGTCGCCGTTAGCGCCGCATAGCTGTCCACACGGTAGCTGCCCCCGCCGCTCACGGTGCCGCCATAGGCGGGACTCGCCACCGCCGTGATATCCACCATCAGCGGCTGGAAGGTGGCCGTGTAGGTGGCCGCGCCGGTCACACTCACCAGCCGCGGGTTGTTGAGGTCGCCATCGTTCCAGCGGAGGAACGCCCAACCGTTCGAGGCCGCCGCCCCAATCTGCACCGTTGTGCCCACGGAGAACGAACCGCCGCCATAGACGCGGGCGGCATTGGTCGGGCTGGCCACGACCGTGATGGCCGCCGCGGTCGCGCCATTCGAGGTGAAGTTGGCGAGGAAGATCGCGTCATTCGTGGGCACGATGAGCGTGCGCGGATTGGCCGTCAAACCATCGCTCCAACCCGTGAAGGTCCAGCCGAAGTTAGCCGTGGCCGCGAGTTGCTGGGTGGAACCCGTCTCATAGACCCCGCCGCCCGTCGCCGTGCCGCCGGCGTAGGGATTGGGGCTGACCGTCACGTTCACCGTCGTCGGGCCGGGCGCCGGTGCGTTGGTGGTAAAGCGCGCCACATAGACCGTGCTGGTCACCGGCGCGGTGACGTAACGCGGGTTGGCCGCATTACCATCGCCCCACCGCTCAAACGTCCAGCCGGACTGCGGCAGGGCGCTGATCAACACCTGTGCGCCGGGGATATACGTGCCGCTGCCCGTGGTGGAACCGCCCAGCTCTGCCGCCGCCGTGATGGTCACCAGGTTGGTGAAGTTGGCGCTAATCGTGGTCGTGCCCAACACCACGGTGACCTGCCGCGGATTCGCGGAGTTGTTGTCATTCCACTGGGTGAACACAAAACCATTGCTGGCGGCGGCGCTGATGGTCACCACCTGGCCCACGGGATACGTACCGCCGCCCGTCGCCGTGCCACCGGCGCCGGCCGTGATGTTGAGCGTGCCGTTCAGCAGACCCAGGAAACTCGCCGTGTAGGTGTTGGTCGTGCCCTGTGGCCAGGTGACGGCGACCTGGCGCGGATTGTTCGGTTCGCCATCCGACCAACCGGTGAACATGTAGTTGGCCGAGGGCACGGCCGTCAGCGAAACCGTCTGGCCCGTCACGACCAGGCCGCCGCCAGAGATGGTGCCGCCGCCGCCGGGAACCGTCGTGCGGACGTAGGCCAGCGGCACGAAGTTGGCGGTATAGACCGTGTCCGTCGCGGGTGCCTGGAGCGTGTACGGGCTGTTCAGCGTGCCATCGCTCCAACCGGTGAAGCGCCACCACGCATTGCTGGCCGTCGCCGTCAGTTGCAACCAGGCGCCCGCCGTCACGTTGGTGGTTGCCGGGGTGATATAACCACCGGCCGTCGGATTGGCCACGCCCGTCAGCGTGACCGCCTCGGCCGCCAGTCCACCGATCGCCAGCCAACCCAGCACCCATCCGCAAAGTCTGTTGAGCTTCATAATCACGTCCTTCGTCTTGCCCGCCTCTAGGCGCGACGGCGCTACCGCCCAAAAAAGAGCGGGCGCATTCTTAATAGGCCACCGCGTAAAAGCAAGATTTTTCCCGCTCTTTTTTGCGCGCCGCGCCGGACTTGTCGCGCGCGACGTTTTGTTCTACCGTGCGGGCGCGCGACAAAAGGAGCCCAACATGAAACTCGGCGTCATTGGCGGCAGCGGTCTCTACCAACTGGAAGGTTTGGAACATATCGAAGCCGTGCGCCTGGACACGCCGTTCGGCCCGCCCTCCGATGAGTTTGTGCGCGGCCGCCTGGGCAGCCGCGAGGTGGTGTTCCTGCCGCGGCACGGCCAGGGGCACCGGTTGATGCCGTCGGAGATCAACCACCGCGCGAACATCTACGCCTTCAAGCTGCTCGGCATCGAGCGCATCATCTCCGTCAGCGCGGTCGGCAGCCTGCGCGAGGAGCTGCGGCCGCGCGACATTGTGTTGCCGGACCAGTACTACGACCGGACCAAGGGTGCGCTCCAGCACACGTTTTTCGGACGCGGGCTGGTGGCGCACGTCGCCTTTGCCGAGCCGGTCTGCCACGACCTGCGCGCGTTTCTCTACGAGCAGATCCAGCACGCGCTGCGGCGGCGCGGCGAGACGAAGAGCAAGCTGCACAACGGCGGCACCTACGTCTGCATGGAAGGCCCGGCGTTCTCGACGCGCGCGGAATCGCTCTCCTACCGCCAGCTCGGCGGCGCGGTGATCGGCATGACGAGCCTGCCGGAGGCCAAGCTCTGCCGCGAGGCGGAAATCTGCTACGCCGCGCTGGCGATGGTCACCGACTATGACTGCTGGCGCGAGGGCGAGGAGCACGTGACGGTGGAGATGATCATCGCCAACCTCATCGCCAACACCGCGCTGGCGAAGGACGTGCTGGCGCACCTGATCGCGACGCTGCCGGAGACGCGCGGGTGCAGTTGCGGCAGCGCGCTCCAGGACGCGCTGATCACCGACCGCGGCGCGGTGCCGGCGGAGACGAAACAGGCGCTGCACGCGCTCGTCGGGAAATATCTCGGCTGATCAAAAGACAACCGGCCGGGCGCTGGCCCGGCCGGTTCTTGCACAGTGGAAACGCCACCTTAGGGATTGCCGCCACCGGTCTGCTGCGTCACGATCGGGTCGGCCTGACCATCAATGTTGCCGGTCTTGCCACCCTGTTCCACCCAGGTGCCGCGGATGTAGCGGTTCCACGTTTGCTGGATGACGACGATGTTGGTGGTGGCGCCGCCGATGACGCTCACGCTCTGGGAGACCTGCGCGAGGAAGTTGCCGGTCATCTCCACGTTCATGCCGGTGGCGCTGACGCCGTGGGCCTCGTACTGGACGGTGACGGTCTGGCCGCCGGTGCCGGCGAGGCCGTTGGTCGTGTCGCTCGTCGGCGTGCTGCCCAGCGTGGTGTAGGCGCCGAGGTTGCCCTCATAAATGTGACCGGTGTTGTCCGTGATCTGGATCGTGTTGCCCGCCTGCGACACGATGAAGGCGTTGATGTTGACGCCCGTGCCGCCGGCCGCCGTGGAGCCGGCCTGCGCATAGACAATATAATAGGACACGCCGCCCGGTGAACCCGCCGGGATGGTGATGGCGAAAGCGCCCGTGGTCAGGTTGATGGTGCCACTGGCGCCGCCCGCGACCGCGCCGGCCGCGCTGACGGAGAACGTGCCGCTATCGCCCACAAAGCCGGAAACGGAGGTTGGGACCAAGCCCGTCGGATCAATCGCCCCCGAATAGAAGGTCTTGCCGGCCTCGGAGACGAACAGCGTCTGGGAGACGGTGCTGTTGGTGCCGCCGACGCTGGTGTAATCGCTGACGAGCCAGCCGCCGCCGGTGCTCGGGCGGTAGCGGCCGGAGAGGTCCACCCAGCCCTGGCTGCTGTTCCAGCTCTGCGAGGAGCCGCCGAACTGCCAGCCGCCTTCGCAGCCGGCCGTCAGGGCCAGCACGAAGCCAAAAGTGATGCCGCCAATCAATGCCTTCATGTTCTTCCTTTCGTCACGCCGCGCGAAGCGGCGTGCTTATAGCACCGGCCCCCGCGGGCGCGCAACTGTTTTCCAAGCCTGGGAACTTTTCCCGCCGGTTTTTCCAAGCCCTGGAAAAACCCGCCGCTCTTTTTTCCAAGCCTTGGAACAAACCGCCCGCGCGATTTCCAAGCCTTGGAAAAAAACAGCGGCTCAACTCACAGCACTTTCACCACCACATCATCCACCGGCGCCGCCGCCGGCGCGCTATCCTCCACGTGCGCATAGGAGGGGAGGAAGCGGACAAAGGTTTCCAGCGTCAGGCAGGCGAACGTGGTGGTATAGACCGGGCCGTGCTTGTCCTCTTCGCCCTTGGCGCCCATCGCCGGCCAGTGGCCATCGGCATTCTGCGCCTTGAGATAGACGGGGACGAACTGGCCCTTCCAGTTGTCGAACGAGGTCGCGCTCTCCTGGAAACGGCACTGGGTGATGTAGTAATAGGCGTAGAGCGGCCAGTTGCCCCCGGCCTCGCCCTCCCACGTGATCTTCTGGTCGCGCAGCACCTTGAGGCCGTTCATCGTCTCCACGTCCTTGCCGTGGCCGACGAATTGCAGGCACAGCACCGCCGCGCCGGTCATGCCGATGCTGCCCTGGCCGGGTTTGGTCTCGTAGCCGAACTTGCCGGACTTGGGATCATGAATCTTCTTCATGTCCCGGATGGAGTTATCGAGCGCCTCCTTGATGCCGGGGATCGTGCAGCCGGCGATCAGCGAGGCCTTGAGCGCCTGCACCTGCCACGCGCTGACGGAGGTATCGCGCCGCGCGCCCTTGGCAAAGCTGTAGTCCCAGCCGCCGGTCTCCTTCTGCTGGCCGGCGATGATGATCTGGATGGCCTTGTCCATCACGCCCTGCAGGTCGGGGATGCGCGTCATGCCGTAGGCTTCGCTCATCGCATAGGCGGCGATGCCGTGGGAATAGGGATAGGGGCCGGGGCAATTCTCCGCCTTGACGTTCGCGAAGTAGCCCTCGGCGTTTTGCTTGGACTTGATGAAGCTGATCGCCTTTTCGACGGTCGGGCCGAACTCCTGATCGGACGTGGTCTTGCCGTAGGCGAGGAAGCACAACAGGGCGAGTCCAGACATGGAGACATCGTTGCCGCCCGTGGCCTCGAGGTTGCCGCCATAGGCCCAGCCGCCGTCGCCGCGCTGGTGCGCCTTGAGCCAGCGCAGGGCGCGCAGGATGGCGTCATCCACATTCTTGGGGACGCGGCGTCCGCCCTTGCCGGCACCGCCGGTGCCGAAGCGGCCGCCGTAGCCCTTGGCGATGCCCTTGAGAATCAGCGGGCTCTTGATCGTGCTGGCCATGTCGAGGCCGAACGCCGTCGAGCCTTCCTTGCCGCCAAAACCGAGGTCCGCCGGGCCGCGGTCGTTGCCCGCGACGGCCTCGCCCACCATCGAATCATCCGCGCCGATGGTCGGCACATCGGTCGGCAGCGTATCCAGGTTCTGCTGCTGTTCGGGCGGCTTGATCTGGTCTTCCATCCGCTTCTCGTCCAGCGGCGTCGTGGTCTCGGTGGTGTCGAGCGTGATCTCCTGCTGCGCCACCTGCGCCATCTCGCCGCTGTGCGTCGCGAACTTGATGAGGACGACGATGATGATGACGTGGAAGATCGCCGAGCCCACCGGCCCCCAGATGTGCTCCTTGATCGCCTTGGTGATTGTCTGCCAGTTCATGTTTGCCTACTTCAACTCGAACTGATGACCGAGAGATTTTTCAGCTTTAGCCGGTTGCACAGATCCAGCACCTCGACGAGCGAACCGTGCCGCGAATCCGAGGCGCAGAGGATCAGCACCGACTGCGTCTGGTCGTTGGCGGTGACGAAGCCCAGCTTGTCCTTGAGCATCGCCAGCGTCACCGGCTGGTCGTTGAGGGTAAAGCCGCCATTGAGCACCATGATGCGCAGCACCGTCGGCGGCTTGGTCGGTTGCGACGTTTGATCCGGCGACGGCCGGAACACGTCCAGGTTGGTCGCCACGGCCATCGGGTGCGAGGTGATGACGAAGAAGTTCAGGAGCTGGAACGCCACGTCAATCATCGCGGTGAGGTTCAACTCGCCGGCCTGCATCTCGTTCTTTTTGCGTTTACGCGCCATGGCCGTCCGCCTTAACCGCCGCGCTCCTTGAGCGCGGCGAACTTGATCTTCCAGATGCCGGCGGCGGCGCAGGCATCCATCACCTTCTGCACCGCATCATGCCGCGCCTGCATGTCGCCGCGGATGATCACCGGAATCTGGTTGTGGCCGTTGTCCTTCACGAGCTTCTTGAGCATGAAGGCCACCTCACGGTGGGAGTAGGGATAGCGCGCGACGCGGATCTGCCCGCTCTTGTCCACGTCAATGTTGACCTCGCGCGGATCCTTGGTGGTGACCGCCTTGCCGCTCGGCGCCAGCGCCAGGCGGATGCGCTCATCGCTCACCGTGTCCTGCATGCTGACGGTGGCCACGAAGAAGATGATGAGCTGGAAGACGACGTCAATCATCGCCGTCAGGTTGCCATTCAAATACTCTTCGGGGTGTTTGCGCATGGCGGCGTCCCGTGCTTATTCCTCGACGACCTCGACGTTGCGCAGCGACTTGATCAGGTCGAGCGTCAGCGCCTCCATGCCGAGGATGATCCGCATGGCCTTGTTCTTGAAATAATAGAAGAAGATGGTCGCCGGCACCGCGGTGCCCAGGCCGACGGCGGTCGCCCACAGACCGTGTGAGATGTTGACGGCCAGCATCGCCTGCTGCGCCGCGCCCGCCGCCTGCGTGCCGAGGTTGAAGAACGCCATGATCATGCCCTGCACCGTGCCGATCAGCCCCAACATCGGCGTCGTGTTCGCGATGACGCTCAAGTAGGTGACGCGCTGCAGCATCTTCTCGGACTCGAGATCGGCCGCGACGCCGACGGCGTCCTGGATGACTTCATAACCTTCCTTGACGTTGGAGAAACCGGCGGTCAGCACGTGCGCGAGCGGGCCGGGATTCTCCTCGCACTGCTGCATCGCCTTCATCAGGTCGCCTTGGCTCATGGCGGTGCGGACGGCCTCGACCAGCGTGGCGGGGGCGATCTTCTTCTCGCGGATGTTGAGGAAGGAGTCCACCGTCAGCGCGACGCTGATGACGGAGCAGGCAATCAGCAGCAACCAGATCAGCACGCCGAAGAAACCGGAATTCCAGATGACGGCGATCAGGCCCTGCTCATGCTTGGCAGACTTCTGCTTGGCCGCTTCTTCCGCGGACAGTTCCAACTGGCCTTGGGGTGCGGCCGCCGGGGCGCCGACGGCGGGCGCCGCGCCGACCGCGGGGGCCGCGGGAGCAGGCGCCG
>CAISWQ010000063.1 GCA_903889245.1 uncultured Lentisphaerota bacterium
CGGTGCGCATCGCGCGCAGCGATATGATTATCACCGGTACCGGTTTTGACTTCGATCGGCGCAGCGAACGCATGGTGATCAAGCACAAGGTGCAGGTGGTCCTCAAAGGTGTCCGCAAGCAGGAAGGATTCATCCCGTGAAAAGACTCTGGCTGTTGGGCTTGATGGCGCTGGCACTGGCGGCAGGCGGGCTCCGCGCCGCCGACAAGACCAAGGCAGCCGAGGGCGAGGAGGAGGTTACGATCATCACCTCCGACAAACTGACCGCCGACTACAAACAACATTTCGCGACCTTCGAGGGCAATGTCGTCGTCACCGATCCCCAGATGCAACTGACCTCCGAGAAGCTGACCGTGACGTTCGACGCCGGTAACAAGATCAAGTCCATCAAGGCCGAGGGCAAGGTCAACATCCGCCAGACCGACAAGCTGGCGAAGGCGAACGAGGCGACCTACGACCTTGATTCCGGCAAGATCGTGCTCTCCGGCAAACCCTGCGTGATGCGCGGCAAGGACATGCTGGAGGGCGAGACGATCACCATGTTCCGCAACGAGAGCCGGATTCTGGTCTATCCGCGGGCGCGGCTGGTGGTTTATCCCGAAAAAGGTGGGGCACGTGGGCAATTCTTCGGCACCGACAAATAGCGGCGTCCTGGCCGAGACGCGCGAGCTGGTCAAGGTCTATCACCGGCGTCGTGTCGTCAACGGCGTCAACCTCAACGTCCGCCGCGGCGAGATCGTCGGCCTGCTCGGCCCGAACGGCGCCGGCAAGACGACCAGCTTCTACATGATCGTCGGCCTGATCCAGCCGACGGATGGCCACGTCTTCTTCCAAGGGCAGGACGTCACGCGCGCCCCGATGTTCCGCCGCGCGCGCATGGGCCTCGGCTACCTCTCGCAGGAGCCGAGCATTTTCCGGCAACTGACGGTCGAGGAGAACGTGCTGGCGATCCTGGAGACCCTGCCGCTCTCCGGCCGCGAGCGCCGCCAGCGGCTCGGCGAGCTGCTCGACGAGTTGAAGATCGGGCATCTCGCCAGGCAAAAAGCCTACACGCTCTCCGGCGGCGAACGGCGGCGGCTGGAAATCACCCGCGCCCTCGTCACCAACCCGGCATTGATTCTGCTTGATGAACCCTTCAGCGGCGTGGATCCGCTGGCGGTCTATGACGTGCAACAGATCATCATCGGCCTCAAAGCCAGGGGATTGGGGATCCTGATCACCGACCACAACGTCCGGGAGACGCTCGCGGTCGTGGATCGCGCCTACCTGATTTGCGAAGGCAAGGTTTTGCGCGAAGGTACCAGCAGCTTTTTGATCAATGACCCGATGAGCCGCGAGCTTTATCTCGGCCCGCGGTTCAGCATGTGAACAAACAAACAGGACAGGAGGCAGACCATGCAGATATCCGTCACCGGCCGGCACATGGAAGTCACGGAGTCGCTGCGCGACTTCGCCCACGAGCGCGTCGAGCATGAACTCGCCGATTTCCCGCGCATCCTGCATGCGCATGTGATTCTCGCCACGGAGAAGCACCGCCAAATCGCCGAGATCGTCGTGCAGGGCCCGCATCACCTGCGCCTCGAAGCCAAGGACGAGTCCAGCGACATGTACGCCTCCATCACCGGCGCCGTCGAAAAGGTCGCCAGGCAGATCGAAAAGCAGATGGAGAAGTGGCAGAACCACAAGGGCCAGGAAGCCCTGTCCCACGCCGAGGCCCGCACCCAGGAAATGGGCTGACCACAGCCTTGTTCGTTCAGGCGCACGCGGGGCTTTCCAAACCCTGGAAAGCGAACGGGGTGTTTTCCCAAGGCTTGGAACACCTCCTGCCCGATGGCGGCGCGACCGCGCGGGTTCGCGGTTGACTGGGCCTGCCACCACGGGCCTATCGCCCACCCGTGATGCATCAGGGAGCCAGACAATGAAACAGCTTGCGGTGTTGCTGGAATGGCTGCGGCCGGTGGGCATCGCCGCCGCCTATTTCTGCGCGCAGTTCTTCGGCACCGACGCCGTTTCCACCTTTCACATCCTCGGCCCCGCGGTGGTGCTGCTGATGTGCGGCAGCGTCGCGTTCGAGTCGCTCGTGCTCGGCGCAGCCGCCTCCGAAAAAATCGGCTATCAGCCCGACCGTGCCTACCAGGTGCAGTCCGGCCTGAACAACCTCGCCACCGCCGTCGCCATGTTGCTCGCGCTGGCGCTGCACTGGGGCTCCCGTGCCGAGGCCGCGCTGGTCACGGTCATGCTGCTCTTCTTCACGTTCTCCGCGCTCAACCATCTGCTGACGGCCCTCCGCGCGCACAACCTGAAACCGGTCAATTTGCTCCGTCCGCTGCTCGCGCTGCTGCTCATCGGCGTCCTCCTGCCGCCGATGCTCGCGGCCTTGCGGCAGTGAACGGACTTCCGCTGTCGGCGGGCGCACTACAGGAGAGGAAAATCACGGAGCGCAGGAGTAAGATTTGTTCGGTGTGCTCCGTGGTTGCTTTCGCTTCCTCCACCCTCCGCCCTTCGGTGTTCGATGTTGGATGTTCGGTGTTTGATATTCATCCGCTGTAGGCCGCGTGACCTCACGCGGCGGGATTAATTTGGCTGGGTGGCGGCGCCGTTTCGCGGTTGACGCGCCGCGCGGGCGCTGGCATACCGCGGCCGGATTTCGGCGGGCATCGCCGGTCATCTGGAACGAGGCAGACCATGAACATCAGAGTCGTTGGTGCCGGCAGTTTGGCGGGTCTCTTGTGCGTCTGTGCGGCGGAGGCCGCGCCGTTGCGCACGACCGATCCAGCGGTTTTCACGCAGCTCAAGTGGGACAACAGCCAACAGGGCCGGCCGCTGGACCTGACGAAGTTCAAGCGGACCTTCCACGACGACTTCAAGACCATGAACATCGTCAAGGAGGAGGCCGCCCCCGGCTCCAACGCCGTCTGGTTCGCGCCGGGCCACGGTGCGTTCCGCCACGACGCCCCGCTGCGCAAGGATGGGCCCTTCCAGTTGGTGGAGGACGGCCTGCGTATGCGCGTCGAGAAGGTCGGCAAGAACTGGAAGGGCGCGTGCATGGCCACGGTGAACACCCGCGGCGAGGGCTTCGCCCAGCAGTACGGCTACTTCGAGGCGGACATCCGCTATGACTATGCCGGCGCCGGCACGGGCATCTGGGGTGCGTTCTGGGCGAAGTCGCAGCAGGATTACGCCACCACCGGCACGACCACGCGCACGGAAATTGACTTCACCGAGTTCTATGGCGACGACGGCTACCACGCCACCGTCCACCTCTGGCCCGCCGCCAAGCCCCAGCCCGGCGAGACCATCCTCAAGCATCTCTTTGCCTCCGGCCACAAACACAAACTGGCCCCGGACCTGTTCAAGGGCCTGAAGGTGGACCGCCGGGTGCCGGGCTTCCACCTCTACGGCGGCGAGGTCACCCCCGCATGGGTCATCATGTATTTCGACCGCAAGGAAGTTGGCCGCTTCCCGACCATGCCGGAATGGAAGACCCCGCTCTACCTCCTGCTGGACGTCGTCCTCAATCCCCGCGAGAAGGAGAAAGCCGTCTTCCCGATGGACTTGGTGGTCCGCCACGTCAGCGCCTACCAATCCATCAACACAAACCGCAGCCTGAAAGAACCAAAATGAAAAAAACATCCACCATCATTTCCATCCTTGCCGGTATCGTGGGCGCCATGGTGGGCGCGCTGGTGATCCACCAGTTTAGCGGCGGCTTCGACAAAGTCCTCGTGCGCACGGCCAGCGGGCTCAACGCCACGCTGCCGATGATGGTTGACCAAGAGACCCGCCTCGACGCGACCATGGCCGGCCCGGGCAAAAAATTCCTCTACACCTTCACGCTTATCAACTTCACCAAGGCTGCGGTGGACGTCGGGCATTTCCAGCAGACGATGCGGCCGAAACTTGTCGCCTCCTATCGCACCAATCCCAAGATGAAAAGCTTCCGCGACCATAACGTCGAGCTCGTCTACCAGTACAAGGACAAGGCCGGCGAGTTCGTTTGCGAGCTGGTGATCACCACCAAGGATCTCTGACGGCAACTTTTCCAGGCCTTGGAAAAGTCTGCGTACTTTTTTCCAAGGCTTGGAAAGGCGGGCCGCGCCGTTTCGCGGTTGACTTGGTCCAGGGCCACTGGCATATCGCGGGCACCTTTAGTCGAGCCATGAACACGGAACTATCCACGCTGGGCTTTGATGCTTGGTTTGAACAGCGCGCTGCGGACAGCCTGCAGCCCGCGTACCGCCCCGCGCGCATCACCGCCGTGGATCGCGAGGCGTTTCTCGTCCGCCATCCGGCCGGCGAAATCCGCGCGGAACTCGCCGGCAAATTCCGCTACGCAGCCCGATCGGCGCTCGACCTCCCCTGCGTCGGCGACTGGGTGGCCGTGCAGTGGCCGGACTCCGGCGGCCCCGCGCTGATCCATCAGCTTCTGCCGCGGAAAACTTTTCTGCGCCGCAAGAGCCCCGGCAAAACCGTGGACTTCCAGTTGATCGCCGCGAATATCGACGTGGCCTTCATCATCCAAGCCGTGCCCCACGACTTCAACATCCACCGGCTCGAGCGCTATCTCGTGATGGCCCACGAGGGCCGCCTGGCCCCGCACATCATCCTGAGCAAGACCGACCTGATCGCGGCGGAGGAACTGGCGCGGCTGATCGCGGAGATCAGGGCGGCCGGCATCACGGCCCCCGTTCTTCCGCTTAGCAACTCGACGGGCGCGGGACTGGACGATTTCCGCGCGCTCCTCGCTCCGGGCAGGACCTACTGCCTGCTCGGTTCATCGGGTGTCGGGAAGAGCACGCTCATCAACCGCCTCGCCGGGAAAGAGGTCTTGGACACCCAGGCCGTCAGCGGCACCGGCGAAGGCACCCATACCACAACCCGCCGGCAACTGCTGCTGCTCGAGAGCGGCGCCATGCTGATCGATACGCCGGGCATGCGCGAGCTGGGCCTGCTCGGGACCGGCGCCGGCATGGACACGACCTTCCGCGACATCGGCGACTACGCGGCGCAGTGCCGCTTCCCCGACTGCACCCACACGCAGGAACCCGGCTGCGCGGTGCTGGCCGCGCTGGAGACGGGCGAACTGGACGACGCCCGCTACCAGAGCTTCCTCAAGCTCAAAAAAGAAGCCGACTTCCACAACCTCTCCTACGCCGAGAAACGCCAGAAGGACCGCGCCTTCGGCAAGTTCATCAAAACGGCGAAGAAGCAACTGCGGAAATGAATCGCCGAGCCCGTTCGCCGGCCGGGCGTCGGCACAGAAAATTGTAGGCCGGGTCTCCGACCCGGCGGCTGGGTGCGCCCGGTCAGAGACCGGGCCTACAGTAAAATGTTTTCCGCCGTTGAAGGCCGCGTGACCTCACGCGGCGGCAGTTCACAGGCGCGGAGGCCGTAGCTGATAGGGCGCGCGCTCCGTGCGCGCCAAGGCGTTATGCGACGGCTGGGTAGCGGAGGGCCGCGTTTTCACGAACGTGGCTACACCGGCTGTTGTTCCTATGGACGGGATCTCCGGTTTCCTGATTTTTTGATTTCAGGCCATCGTAGCGTAGTCTGTCCGGCACAAAAGCAAACCAAGCCTCGAGAGGAACACACGATGATCCCGGAAAAATTGCAGGAAATCATGAAGCAGGATGGCGTCGTTGCCATCGCCACCTTGGGTCCCGATGGACCGCACATGGTCAACACGTGGAACAGCTATCTCAGAATTTCGTCCGACGAGCGGCTGTTCATCCCCGCCGGATACATGCACAAGACGGAGGCCAACGTTGCTCATAATCCTTCCGTCTTGATCACCTTGGGGAGCAGCAAGGTCGAGGGCCTGCACGGGGCGGGTG
This sequence comes from uncultured Lentisphaerota bacterium, assembly GCA_903889245.1. Lineage (GTDB taxonomy): Bacteria > Verrucomicrobiota > Kiritimatiellia > CAIQIC01 > CAIQIC01 > DP16D-bin41. The sequence goes on from CAISWQ010000063.1 coordinate 5,834, forward strand.
CCGGTTTCCTGATCAAAGGCCGGGCGCGGTTCGTGACCTCCGGTCCTGATTTTGACTTTATGAAAGCGAAGTTCGCATGGCTGCGCGCCACCGTGGCCGTCGCCATCGAAACCGCCACGCAAACCTGGTGACGCCTCCAGCGGGCCGCGCCCTTTCGCGGTTGACTTGGCCCGCCGCCGCTGGCATATCGCGGATACGTTTGGTGGGCTTCGAAAAACCAGAGGTGCAAGATGAAACTCAAACTGTTCTGGTATGCCAATCGGAACATCGGCAATGCCGAGCTCGGCATCAACGCCTGGCTGCAACAGCAGGCGCAGAAGATCGAGGTCATCCAGATCAAACAATCGCTCACGCATAGCTTCTTGACCCAGTCCAACCTCGTGATCTCCATCTGGTATAGAGAGGTCTAGCCTGGTGAAATTGTAGGCCGGGTCTCCGACCCGGCGGCTGGGTGCGCCCGGTCAGAGACCGGGCCTACAACAAGAAGTCCGCTCCTGTAGGCCGCGTGACCTCACGCGGCGAACCTCTCGCATCCGCCGCGCGCGACCCAACGCATGCCTCTCTTGTGGGCGGGAGCTATAGCTCCCACGCTCATGGGCTTGTGGTTGAGGTTCGCGGGAGCCGGAGCTCCCGCCCAGCAGAGGAATGGTAGGGGCGCGGTCTTGCTGCGCCCGCAAGAAGTCGGGGTGAAGGTGTGGGCTCGCGGGGTTGGAAAACCCCGCCCACAAGCAAGGAGTCTTCTGTAGCGGCGGCCTATGGCCGCCGTCGGTGTGCAGCTTCAGTTTGAAGACCCGGCTGGGTGGTGGCGGCGGCCGCCGCGCCGTTTCGCGGTTGACTTGCCCCGCCCCCACTGGCATATCGCGGGCAAGTTTGGTGGGCGGGATGGCTGTCACAACTCATTAATAGGAGTGCTTAGGGCAATGACACAGGAATTGAAACACTCAGCTGACGTTCCCCCATAAAACTGGAGCATGTTCAAAGCGAGTTCTCTGGTCTACAACAGCAACGAAACGGAGGACAAGCGATGAAAGGAAAGCGGTTCAGCGAAGAACAGATTATCGGGGTATTGAAGGAAGCCGAAGCAG
>CAISWQ010000064.1 GCA_903889245.1 uncultured Lentisphaerota bacterium
GTTCCAATGAATTCTGCACCGTATTTCTTCATGACTTTCTCCTCTGCATTGTTGCTTGTGAACCCAAACTTTCTTCTGTACACCGCCGCGCCGCAGTTCAGGGCAGAGTGATGCGGAGCAGGCTGACGGGGCCATCCACGGGATCGAGCGGGCACTCCGGCACGGCGGCGGGGACGAGGCAGGACGAGCCGGGCGTCAGCAGCTCCACGTGGCCGTCGAGCGTGAGCTGCAAGGTGCCGGACATGACGAAGAAGATGCGGAACGAGCTACCATCGCCGTGGCAGTTGCACGGGTCGGCGAGCGTGTAACGCTCGACGCGGAAATAGGGCGAGTTGATCAGGCGCTCGACGCGTGTCTCGCCCTGCGCGACGAGCTGGGTCGGCTGGACCTTCGGGCTGCCGGCGTCGTTCCAGTTGATGACGCGCAGCGCCTCGGCGATGTGCAACGGGCGCGGCTTGCCGTCGGCGCCGACGCGGCCCCAGTCGTAGACGCGGTAGGTGGTGTTGGAGTTCTGCTGGACCTCGAAGATCAGGCAGCCGGCGTCAATCGCGTGGACGCGGCCGCCGGGAACATAGACGGCGTCGCCGGCCTGCACCGGGATGCGGTTGAGCAGGCTCTCGACCGTGCGCGTGCGGATCGCCTGTTCGAGCTTCGCGCGATCCACGCCGGGCTTGAGGCCGCAATAAAGCGCGCTGCCAGGCTGGGCGTCGAGCACGTACCACATCTCCGTCTTGGCCTCGCCGCCGAACTTGCGCGCGGACTCGTCGTCGGGATGGACCTGCACGCTCAGTTTCTCGCGGGCGTCAATCAGCTTGATGAGCAGCGGGAACGCGGGCGTGGTGGACTTCGTGCCCATCAGCTCTTGGCCGAAGCGTTGGACCAGCGAGCGGAAGGTGGCGCCGGCGAGCGGGCCGTTGCAGGCCACACCCATGCCATCGAGGCGGTCGGAGATTTCCCACGACTCGGCGTAGACGCCGGGCGGCGCCTGGCGGTGATATTTTTGCGGGATGAGCTGGCCGCCCCAGAGGTAGTCCTTGTAGACCGGCATGAACCGCAGCGGATAAAGTTCAGTTGCCATAGCGCGCCCTGCTCCGCGCGCATTCTAGCCGCGTTTGCGCGGCATTCAAGCGCGGAGTCGGTTGAAGACCGCGGAAGGTCGGATGTCAGAGTTCAGCAAGAGCGGTGCGGGTTGGGGCGGAGCGCCGGCAGATCTTTCTTGAACGGCTGGAAGATCAACGGGATTTCCTAAGCCTGGGGGAAAAGTGGATTCCATTTTCCAAGCCTTGGAAAACGGGACGGTTTTGCGGACAATAGCCGGCGGCGAAATGCGTTGTGCGTGACAACTGGAGAGGTGGATATGCAACGACGGGAATTCTTGCGGCGGGCGGGCGTGGGCGCGGCGGCGGCTTTGCTGCCGCTGGAACTGCTGGCGGCCGAGGGCAAGGCGAAGCGCGGGCGGAAGGCGCAGCAGCAGCAGGCCCCGGCGGCGGAGATCGCCGCGCCGAAGATCAGCAGCGCCGATCATCCGAACATCCTGTGGCTCGTCAGCGAGGACAACGACTGCTTCCTCGGCTGCTACGGCGACAAGACCACACGGACGCCGACGCTCGACAAGCTGGCGAGCGAGGGCGTGCTCTATGAAAAATGTTTCGCGCAGCCGGTGTGCGCGCCGTCGCGGTTCACGCTGATCAGCGGCATGTTCGCGGTGGGCCACGGCCCGGCGCAGCACATGCGCGCGCAGGGCAAGATTCCGGCGTGGCTCAAGGGCTTCCCAACCTACCTGCGGCAGGCGGGCTACTACACGACCAACAGCGCGAAGACCGACTATAACTCGCCGATCAGCATCCCGGAGGCGTGGCACGATTGCCGCAAGCCGGCGCACTGGCAGAACCGGCCGGACCCGAAGCAGCCGTTCTTCAGCGTGTTCAACCACGAGGTGACGCACGAGAGCTGCCTGTTCCCGGACAATGAAAAGGCGGCCTTCGATCCCGCCAAGCTGCGAATTCCGCCCTACCAGCCGGACACGCCGGAGATGCGCGCCGACTGGGCGCGCTACTACACGCGCATGGAGCAGATGGATGGGCAGATCGCCGCGAAGCTCAAGGAGCTCGAGGTGGCCGGGCTCGCGGAAAACACGATCGTCTTCTATTACTCCGATAACGGCGGCGTGCTGCCGCGCAGCAAGCGCAGCCTGCAGGAGAGCGGCGTCCACGTCCCGCTGATCATCCGCTTCCCGAAGAAGTGGCAGCACCTCGCGCCCGCCGCGCCGGGCTCGCGCCTCAAGGAGCCGGTCGCCTTCGTTGACTTCGCGCCGACCGTGCTCTCGCTCGCGGGTGTGAAGATCCCCGGCTATATGCAGGGCCGCGCGTTCGCCGGCCCCGCGAAGGCTGCGCCGAACGAAAATATTTTCATCACGCGCGACCGCATGGATGAGCGCTACGACATGATGCGCATGGTCAGCGACGGCCAGTTCATCTACATCCGCAACTTCCGGCCGGACGTCCCCTATGTGCAGCCGTTGGAATACATGTTCCGCGCGCGCGGCTACCAGTCGTGGGCCCGCCTGGCGCGCGAGGGCAAACTCACGCCGGCGACCGCGCAGTTCTGGGGCACGAAGCCGAGCGAGGAGCTCTATGAGATGGCGAGCGATCCCGATAGCGTGAAGAACCTTGTCGGCGATAGCGCACACAAGGCGACGCTCGAGAAACTGCGCGCCGCGCTGCGGCAGCGGATGACCGACCTCAAGGACAACGGCCTGCTGCCGGAAGGCTCCGCACTCGAGGGCTACGACGCCTCGCACGCGCCGGGCGCGTGGCCGGTCGAGCGCGTCGTGGAACTCGCGTGCCGCGCGAGCGACCGCGACGCCGCGAATGTCCCCACCTTCATCGCCGCGCTCGACGAAGCCAGCGAGCCCATGCGCTGGTGGGCCGCGCAGGGCTGTACGATTCTGCGCGACAAGGCCGCGCCCGCCACCGAGGCATTGCGTAAACATCTGAGCGATCCCTCCGGTGCGGTCGCCGTGGCCGCAGCCGAGGCGCTCGCGCGGCTCGGCCAGACCGCCGAGGCCTTGCCCGTGCTGGCGAAGTGGCTGACCGGCGATAATACGGGCACCGCCCAACTAGCGGCGAACGTGCTCGACCGCATCGGCGAGCAGGCGCGCCCGCTGCTGCCGGCGATGAAGCGCGTGCTGGCCGGGGAGAAGGGCGGCAAGGGCGGGCAGAACTACCCGCAGCGCATCCTCGAACACATCATCGCCGTGCTCGAAGGCCGGAAGCAGCCGCTGGTTTATCCCGATGCCAGCCAGCTGGTGCGCTGATGAAGATCTGCCTGGCAGGCCTAGTGTTGGTGTTGCCTGTTGTGGCCGCCGGGCCGCAGCCGGTGCCGGTGATGCAGGCGGTGCCGCAACCTTATGATCAGGTTTCGTTCCAACGCGAGGGCGTCGAGATCGCGCGCTGCCATTTCGGGCCGACGCTGAACCGGCCGTTCTTTTTCCCGATCATCGGGCCCTCCGGCCGCAGCCTGACGCGCATGGGTCATCCGCACGACCCGGTGACGCACAGCCACCACAACTCGTTCTGGCTGTCGCACAACGACGTCAACGGCGTCAGCTTCTGGGACGACCGCGGCAACGGGCGCATCGTGCACCAGCGCATCGAGGAGCTGGAAGATGGCGCGACCTCCGCTGCTCTGCAGACCGCGAGCGCGTGGGTGGCGAAGGACGGCAGGACGCTGCTCAACGAGCGGCGGCGCATCACCGTGCAACTGCTGCCCGACCACGAGTGGCTGCTGATCCTCGACGTGCAGCTCGCGGCGGTGGGCACCAACGCCGTGACGCTCGGCCAGACGCCGTTCGGTTTGGCGGGCGTGCGCATGGCGAAGACCATCGGCGTCAAGGATGGCGGCGGCACGATCCGCAATTCCGAGGGCGGCGTGAACGAAGCCGGTGTGTTTCGCCAGCACGCGCGCTGGGTGGATTATTCCGGGCCGATCACCGCCACCGCGAGCGAGGGGCTCACGCTGCTCGACCATCCCGCGAACCCGAATCACCCTGCGATGTTTCATGTGCGCGATGATGGCTGGATGGGCGCGGCGCTGACCGGCGAAGGCGCGCGCCTTATCCCGCCCGGTCAGCCGCTCCAGCTCCGCTACGGCCTTTACGTGCACGCCGGCATCCCCGCGCTGGGAAAAATCCAGCAGCAATGGGTAGCCTTCAGCCGCACACCGCCGTTCGACTTCAAACCGAAGCCGAAATGAAACAGGCAGGCCGGGTCTCCGCCTTCGGTGGACAAGTCCGACCTGTCTAATTGCTTTCAAGCCAAGTTGTTTTCCCACTTGTCTTGTCACCGCGGCCTTCTTATCGTGCCGGTGCGCCAAGAAAAACATGGCTGCATAAAGACAACTTTTAGTTCGTTCAATAATACTGTTCGGTGAAAGTATGAAACGCCGCCTCATCATCGCCATCACCGTTGTTCTAGCAGGCATCGCGGCTTCCTACCTACTATGGCCTCACAGGACTGTCGACAGCGTCATGAACGACTTCTTCAGTGGCGATGCTAACCGTGCGGAAGACATGCTCATGGATCCATTGATCCTGCACGCCGATCTCGTGAAAAACCGTGTCATTGAAGAGGTCGCTGTTCGCACGATGCCCAAGCGGCGATATGCGATCGGCTTCCTGGGGGTCGCAGGCATCACCGACGCTCTGCCGGTATTACGGACTATACTTGGTGATGAATCCGAGGAGGACTACTTTAGAGCGGATGCCCTTGAGAGCATCTACCGGATTGCAGAGGAGGAGGGGCTCGCCTTGGCGAGTCAGTATCAGTCGCGCACGAATCATCTCGGTTGGATCGCGGAAGGGTTGATCAATAGGAGCCACAAACCTTTTGCGCGCAGCTACGCGCAGGCAGCCGTCGGCCATCATGAATAGCGACGAAACAGCACCGAACAAACCGGCTGCACCGAACGCCGGGATCGCGACTCAGTTGACAATCGGACATCATTCGCCCGCGTCGGTGAGCCGGGACGTTCACTTAGCGTATTCCCGAGTCATGTGTGAGTGAGTGACACGGGTTCTGATGTAGCTGCGTTCGTGAAAACGCGGCCCACCTGACACCAACAACATCCCGGCTCGGCAAGCCTCGCCCTCCAATCAACCCATGGAGGGCGAGGCTTGCCGA